>JBIKWR010000077.1:0-13174 GCA_044356225.1 Bacteriovoracaceae bacterium
CCGGAAAGACCACTCTTTTTAAAATCATCGCCAAAGAAATTGAAGCCGATTCTGGCAAGGTGATTATTGGCGATACGGTCAAACTGGCCTACGCAGACCAACACCGCAATATGGACCCCAATAAAACATTGTTAGAAGTGATTTCAGAGGGCAATGAGTTTATTAACATCGCCGGTAAAGACATCAACTCCAGGGCCTATGTTTCACGTTTTAATTTTAACGGTGACGAGCATGGAAAAAAAGTTGGAACTTTATCCGGTGGAGAGCGCAACCGAGTTCATTTAGCGATGATGCTTAAATCAGGTGCCAACGTGCTTTTGATGGATGAGCCCACCAACGACTTAGATGTTCATACCCTTAGAGCGCTGGAAGAAGCCTTACTGGATTTTGCTGGTTGTGCCGTAGTGATCTCCCATGATCGTTTTTTTCTCGATCGTATTGCCACTCATATTTTGGCGTTTGAAGGCGACTCGCATGTGGAGTGGTTTGATGGGAACTTTTCTCAATACCTTGAGGATAAACGTCGCCGCTTAGGGGATGCTGCTGATCGACCGTCGCGGATTATGTATAAAAAACTTAAGCGCTAACTTGCCTTCGTCTTTTGCTTTTCAAGTTCGTTAAACTTCGGACTCATCGCCTGCGCTGTACAGGAAGTACAGCTCGGCTCTTCGCCTCGTTTGCCTGCTTGAAAAGCAAAAGACGAAGGCAAGTCACTCGCTTCATTATTTGGTTTTAATTTGGTTTTAGTTCGTTGGACTTTGGGGACTTCGCCGGCGGCGAATGGGGAGTACAGCTCGGCTCTTCGCCTCGTTTGCCTGCTTGAAAAGCAAAAGACGAAGGCAAGTCACTCGCTTCATTATTTGGTTTTAGTTCGTTGGACTTTGGGGACTTCGCCGGCGGCGAATGGGGAGTCGGGGCTGTTTTTAGGTTTGCAAGAAATTAGAAGAGTTATGGGAGTGAGTAGAGTTCTTGATAAAAAGGGGTGTCGCCTTCTGAACCCAGAACTTTGATAATTGATACTATTTTTTTTTCTTTCATAAAAATGACCCTTTCGACATTTTGGCAGATTAAATTCATCACCATGGCATAGGACAAATGCTCCATACCACTCCACAGACAATATAACAGTGCCATTCTTTTAAGGGCATTGACGGCACTATCGGCATGAATGGTGGCCACCAGACCTCGATGACCAGTATTCATCGCCAATAAAAAGGGAGTAATTTCACTAGAGCGAATTTCTCCTAACACGATTCGATCGGGCCTTAAGCGCAAAGCATACTGACAAAAATCTTTCATGGTTTTTTTATTCTGATGATCACCGTGAGATAAAGATGAACTGATTAATTGTGCACAATAAGCCGAAGGAGCAAAGAGTTCATCACTATCTTCAATGGTCAAGAGGTGTTCGTGCGCTGGAACTTGGGTTAACAGATGATTAAGAAAAGTGGTTTTACCACTTCCGGTTGCACCACAAATAATGGTGTTGAGTTTTTGCGTTATGATTTCGGCGATCGCTGAATGATGTTGAAACTGTAATTTTTGGGGTGGCCTTATTTTTCTGATGTTGAGTTTATGCTCTAAGTTTTTAGTGGCACTTTTATGCAGTAAGGATAAACGTAAATGAAAACCCTGCCATGGAACTCCAAAGCTGACAAAAGGATCAGAAAAATCCCATTTTTGGCCATGAGTGAGTGTTAAAAAATTTAGCCAATTTTCCCAATCAATTTTTTCCCATTCAAGACTCGTCGGCATCAGTTTACTGTTTTGATCTAATTGAATGTGCTTTGGCCCATGAAACAAAATTTCGTCCACCGTTTCATCGAGCAACCAATTTTTGATAAAATCAAAATGAGTTAATTGTGAGAGATAGGATTGAATATATTGGCGATCAGGATCTTGATCTAACTGATGACTTAAGTCTAAATAAATCATCGCTTCACTGGGAATGTTTCCCTTCTGCAACGTTTTTAAAATTGCTTCTTTATAAAGATAAAGATTGGTCATAACGCTCGATTTGAATAAAACCTTGAATTTTTTTATAACTTTGACTTTTTCCTTTAGAGTGAAAAAGTTGTCCTAAAAGAGGAATTTGGCCGATGACGGGAAACAACTCGCTATGAACCCCTTTGGCATGATAGGCAATTTGAAAAATTTGCACCACTCTTCCCAGATCTAGAAACACCGTGCTTTCTTCTTTTGAACCCGTAATCGTTCCGCTTCCTGAAGAAGTATCTGGTTTAGTAAATTCTGTTTTGTAAGTAACTTGGTATTTATGATCAACTTTTTTAAGCTCTAATTCCACTTTCAGTCCAGCAAATTTCCAGCTCTGAGTTTCTGGTCCTTGAATGGATGAAGGCACAAGATAGGGGATATCAGCCCCCATTTGAATCGTTGCCTTTTGATCTAACAAGATGACTGTTTCTGGCTCGGCCAAAGTCGAGATATCGACTTCGTGTTGTTTTAAAAACCATTGATTGCGATAAATGATTGGTTTGAGGCCGGAAGTAAATAGTTCTCCAATGGTACCGGAAAGTGCATTGAGACCAAACGAAAACTCTTTGCCTTCACCATTTTCCATTTGGACTAATTTAAGTTTAATCAAAAAATTTTCGCCACTGATTCGAGGAAAAAAACGAAAATCAACAAAGTATTTTTTTTGCAGATTTTTAATAAAATAGTCTCTGCGTTCTGGAGCCAGTTGAGCATCACAGACAATCAGATGCCCTTCCTCCACACAGGTGATGGAGTCTCCCTCGAGTTTAAAAAAGTCTTGATAAATATGGGCCAAAATCTCATTTCTGAGTTTGGGATGTAGTGAAATTTTACTGAGAATTTTGTCTTCTTCTTGTAAAAATAGTTTTCGCAACTGTTGATAGGTCGCGGCCTCTTGAATTTCGCCTTCCACCATTAAAAGATTGGCACGAATTTGCGATTTTAGCCCTAGGCTTTCAATCGCTTCCATTAACCTGGCAAATTTTAAATGATGATTTTTGGCCAAGACAAAAAACTGATAGTCTTTTTTTCCTGATTTTTGCCACAAAGAAAATTCACTATGGCCTTGTTTTACCCCTTTGATCAGCAGCTTTTGCGCCTGAACTTTTACGGAAATAACCTCTTTGTTTCCAATTGAAAAGTGACTCATATTTTGGGTGGGGAATTCAATCACCTCACCCGTCGCCAAATAGAGCGCTTTTTTTTCATCCTTTTCAGGCCTTTCAAGGTTTTCAGCTCCTAGACCTTGGGCAGTAGAAAAAACTTCATGGGATACTCCATTCAATTCCCCAGACTCGGCAAAAACTCCATAGTTTAGGCCCAAGGAGGTGATTAACAAGACAATCATTTTGACATTTGGGCGGGAAGTCAGTAAATTCAGCAAGTTTTTACCAATATGCACAGGGAGAATACTTATGGTTTCCAATACTCGTATGACTAATAATCGCCGAGACGCTAAAAAATCTCGATCTGGAAAACGTCGAAAGGCAAAAACTGCTAGCAAAGGTTCAACTCCAAAGTTTGCTATCCATCCTAAATAGCTAGATCTATTCATTTTCGATCCTTCCTTGTTTAAATATTTTTAAAGTTGAAACATATTGTTCACGCTCCAAAAAAGGAGCGTGAAGGTGGCCTTCATTATCGATACACAGATGCACTAATGCCCTTTGGGGTACACACGGCATGGTCATTTTTTTTAAGACAATCAAAGTTTCCGGAATTTGTTCTTGTTCCATCACTAACTTTTTTGCCGTCATCGCCAATTCTTCAGATTGATCAAAGGTTAATAAGATAACGATGCGAGCATGGATGATGCAGAATGGATTTAATAATAAAAATCCCAGTAATAAAAAGATTCTAAAATTGTAATTCATAATGGATCTCCTTAGATCTTTCAAAAGTAGAAAATTGAGGAACAAATTTAATCTTTGGAACAAGGGGAATAATTTCACTGACCGCCTGAACTGGTAAATCGACTGTGAGCTCAATTAATTCTTGATCAAGCAGAGGAGTCGTTTGAGCAATTAAAGTTCCATCAGCAATTTTTTTTCCTTGTTCATTTAAGAGACTGATCTTTTGAGGTTGAAAATGTGGCAACAGATTTTCTCCTTTTAACATCACTCTCACTGTGCCATTGGCAACGGGAGTTATGGAGATGGGAGACTGAAGGGAAGGAGTTGCTTTAGAAAATTGCATGATAATCAAGAGTCCACCTAAGATAAGCAAGGCTGCAGAGTATAACAATCGCAGTTTTCGAAGTTCTTGTTCGTGCTTTTCTCGAAGAGTTAAAGTTGGTTTTGCATTTTGTTCCATTGCTGCTTAAACTCTCTTAAAGTTCGTTTTTTTTCATCCGAAAAATGTTGATGAATAAGAATAATTGCATTTATGAAAACTCCCATGATTAAAAGTGTGATTGCCAATTGGATTGAGCTAAAAAATCCTTTTTGATTGAGGCCGAAGTTGGAGCATATCTGACTTTGAGTTTTTTTCCCTCGGTCATTTCTCCTGCCAAGATGTAATTTTTTCCTTTGATCCATAGATAAACCTTTGGTTTAAGTATTATTTCACCGTTGACCTGTCGCTGAAGGGTGTTGAGCTTGGTTTCATAAAAAGGTTTGGCGATCATCGGCCCATGAGGCCCCAGCTTTTGCGAGGGTGTACAGTTTTTAAGGGCAAGCAAAGAGGTAGCAATATATGTTTTATGAATAAGATCTTGAGTTCTTTTTAAACTATGCCATAGGGATTGGGCCTTTGGTGCCGCCGGACTAGGAGTGTGCGCCAAGGGAAAAAGCACTGCCAAACTCATGTTGATTTTTTTCATCGTGTTAATATATTGAAAGAGTTGATTGCGAGACTCTAGAAAACATAAGTAAGTTTTTGATTTTTCCACTAAAATTTCTTGTTCGACTCGCAAGCTAAAATAAAAATAATATAGAAATGACAAAAGAATCGTCATGGTAAAGATCATCAAAATCGTTGAGTCACCTCTTTGATTGGAAACCAAGGTTATCTTTGAAACCAATTTTTTCTCGGTTTTCATGAACTAACTCCTTTGTAAGCTGATGAAAATCTGCCATGTATTCCTGATGAATTTCAGCGGTCAAAATCATCGAGTTAAAGATGACGAAAAAAGTCCATAAAAGTATCGTTAATTGAATGAGAGCGCTGATCATCGATTAGTTCGGATTAGTTAAGCTTTAGTTGTTCGGCACTAATTTTTTGTTTCATATTTTTGACTCTTTCATTAATTTTTTCGCCAAAAGATGAAAATGCCGACAAACAGAAGATGCCGATCAGCGCGCTAATAATCATGTATTCCAGCATGGACTGGCCAGTTTGGTTTTTACCTTTTTTACTCATAAAGTCCTCCTCTCGATGTTGATTGATGGATGGAGATATGCAGTTTTTCAAAGGGCCATCAAAGAGTTAAATATTCGATTAAAGGAGTCTGGTAATAAAGGTTTAAAAAAAAATTTGATCGGTTGCTTTTTCCCTTTGAATATTAAACATTGCGGTGCTTTCAACTTGCGATTAAAATTTATTTATGAAAGAAAAAAGTAAACTACTGGTCTTTGACAAGTTAGAAGTCCTCTTTATTTTCATTTTTATGATTCTTACTGCTGTGATTTCCTTCACCTTGGGGATTCGCCT
This sequence comes from Bacteriovoracaceae bacterium, assembly GCA_044356225.1. GTDB lineage: Bacteria > Bdellovibrionota > Bacteriovoracia > Bacteriovoracales > Bacteriovoracaceae > JBIKWR01. The sequence goes on from JBIKWR010000077.1 coordinate 5,647, forward strand.
TGGAAAAGAGATGACTTTTGTCAATCAAGGTCTGACGCCTGAAGATAAACAAGTGGTCGAGAAAAATGTCGGCGATGATTTACTCGATTTAAAATCAAAAGAAGAAGAAGAACTTCAGCCAACTCTCAATGATAGTGAAGCGATATTAAAAGATTCTCCCGAGGCGAGAGAACAGCAAAAAGTCCTAAGCCAACAAAAATTGGCGGAAGAATTTAATAACCTAGAAAAAAAAATTGAAGAAAACCTCGAAACTCCCATCGATCCCATAAATTCCAATGATTCCGATGAAACCAATCGCACCAATCAACCTGCCGATAAAATACAAAACGCAGACCAGAATTCAAAAGGCCCTGAAAACAAGAATTTTGATCAGCTTCGTGAAAAATACGTGGGTAAATACACCATTCAACTAGGTTCGTTTAATACGTTAGAAGAGGCCAAAAATTTTGCTGACGGTATTAAGGCCATTGGCTACAATCCGATCATTAACGAGGTAGATCTCGATCAAAAAGGGGTATGGTTTCGAGTGAGTTTAGGCGCTTATGAAACAGCGACTGAGGCCCGCGACTATATCAAAAAAGAGAAATCCCTTTTTCAAGGTCAAGACTACGTAATCGTCAATATCAACTAAGTTTTTTTCAATTAGGTAATTATTGATGAAAAATTATGTCCTGGTAATGGCCGGAGGCAAAGGCACAAGGTTTTGGCCACTCTCCACTGATGCTTGCCCCAAACAGTACTTATCGTTATCAAAAGGGGAATCCCAATCCCTCTTACAGCTCACTCTGGCCCGTTTTGAAAATTTTATTCCTGCGAATCAACGATTTGTGATCACTACTGAAGACCAAGTTCTTTTGGCCAAGCAACAGACTAGCATGCTGATTGGCAATGACCATCTTATTCTTGAGCCCGAAGGGCGCAACACCGCTCCTGCCATTTTTCTGGGATTGTTATCCTTGATTCATCAAGGGGCCATGTTAGATGATTTTGTTTGTATCATGGCGGCCGACCATCATATTGAAACCACCGCTCAGTTCCAACACGATGTCAAAGTGGCGCTAAAATTAGCGAACAAAAATAAAGTCGTGACGCTGGGAATTCCGGTGACTAAACCACACACTGGTTATGGCTACATTAAGCGAGGAGGCCAAATCGAAGATCTAGGTCATGTGATCGAACAATTTGTGGAAAAGCCTAATCGAGAAAAAGCGCTGGAGTACCATCAATCAGGTCACTATTTATGGAATGCAGGAAATTTTGTAGCGCAAATAGGTGTTTTATTAGATGAGTTTAAAGAGCATGTTCCTAGTATGGCCAAAGATACAGAAGCGATACTTGAATGTTTAGCGAATAAAAAAAGTATCAATTCTATTTATCAAAACTGGTCGGCGATCTCCATCGATTATGCGGTGATGGAGAAATCAAAAAAAACGGCGGTGGTGCCAGTTACTTTTGAGTGGAATGATTTAGGTTCATGGGATGCCCTTGCTGAAATTTATCCTGCGGTTAATGGTAATACGCTAGTGGGAGTGGGGGAAGGGTATGTGGATCAGGCCCAAGGAAATATTATCTATTACCAATCAAATTCATCGAGAGAGATAAAAAAGAAAATTGTGTTATCGCACGTGAACGATTTAATGATTATTGAAAATGATGAGTATATTATGATCATACCTAAAGATCGTGCTCAGGATATAAAAAAAGTACGAGAACATTTTGTTCGCAATAATAAATAATTAAGTGCGTGAAAAAATTTCGTCGATATGCTTTAAGTACAAATCAGACAAATTAAAATTAAGATTTTTCATTTCATTTTTTAACTTAATATGACTTTTAATACATTCTGCTTTGATTCTATTCCAAAATAATTCAGGGTTGTCATTAGGGGGGGCAGAAAAAGCCGCCGCTTGTACGATTGGATATAATTTCTCTCTGGCCTCTTGCGTGTGTTTGATTAAATGATGAAGAAAAACACTCGAGAGATACTGAGTATTGAATGTCACTTTTGATTCAATTTTTTCACGATCAAAGACTAAATTTTTAACAGTTTGATTCAGCCTTTCAATTGAATAAATAAGCAGGCCAAAATGATCTGGTAAAAAAAGTCGTTCAGCACTAGAGTGAGAGATGTCTCTTTCATGCCACAAGATACAATTTTCGAGCGCTACCAAAACATGGGAGCGGAGAACGCGGGCCAATCCACTTAAGTTTTCGGTGGCAATAGGATTTTTTTTATGAGGCATAATCGAAGAGCCTTTTTGGCCAGGAGTAAAGCCTTCATGCAACTCACCGATGTCTGAATGATGAAGATGACGAATTTCTACACTGAGTCGCTCGATCGCCGAGGCCAATAATCCACCTAGCGAAACTAATTTAGCAATGCGATCTCGGGGAATAATTTGAGTTGAAACCGGTTCAACTTTTAGTCCTAAATTTTGTAACGCCTTTTGTTCAACCGCGGGAGTTAAAATCGTATAGTTTCCCACTGCCCCGGAGAATTGTCCGGTTAGCTCGGTTTCATAAAAACTTTGATAGTCGTTTAAGCGCCGCTTGAATTCATGAAAAAAACCAAGCCACTTTTGGCCAAAACTCATAGGCTCAGCATTCATTCCGTGGCTGCGCCCCATACTGATCCAATTTTTGGTAAAGTTTGATTGAGCATGGAGCGTGGCAATCAGTTCTTTTAACGATGGTAAAAAAAGATCCAAGCTACTTTTAATTTGTAACGTCAGGGCGGTGTCGATTACATCTGATGAAGTGACGCCATAATGAAAAAAACGCCCCACATCCGCCGGAAACTGTTCGGTGATAGAAGTACAAAAAGCAATCACATCATGTTTGACTTCATTTTCAATTTCATTAATGCGAGTGGGATTTATTTTCGCCTGTTGCAACTTTTTAGTGGTGCCTGCAGTGATGGCAAAACTGGGATCATTTTCTAAACATTGAAGAATTGCCAATTCAACTTCCAAAAAAAATTTAAACTTATTTTCTGCCGCCCAAATTTGCGCCATTTTTTTATTTTCATAACGAGGAATCATAAAATTATCCTAGAAGTAATAGCCTATTTCTGCTGCTAAACTCATCCATGCAAGATTGAGTCTACGAGCGGTGTTTGATTCGATGGAAGTTAAAGCTTCACGTTCTACCCAACCCAGATTGTAGGTCATTTTTAATCCATAATGAAATGACTGAGCCGCGCGATAATGAATACCATAATCGGCCCGCATGCCATAACCTGTATAATCAAGATCCTTGCGACTGACTAAGCCGCCAAAAAGGGCGTGATTCACTTCCGATAGTTTTTCAGTCATCGTGAGATAGGTACCAAAAACACTGGTGGTATGATAAATATTTTCAAAAATCGTCCAGTGATTCAAAAGTTTAAAACGATAACTCAAACCTAAACCACCCATGAGAAAGGTCATATTGAGATCATCGGGTTTAGCGCCATTGCCGATCGAGGTATTTTCTTTATTTTCGCTGACCTCTTCAAAGCGCGTATCCATTTTATTGACCATTGCCATTAACCACCAATGTTTGAAGCGATGGCCATAGATAAACTCAAAGGAGCGAAACTGCGCCGAATTTCTTAGGCGTCTGGTGGTATGATAACTTAAGTTAAACTGATTTTTATCAGCGGCGGTGTAATGTTTAGCATCTCTGACACCGGTGCCACTATTCTCGCCATAAATAATGGAATCATCTCTGAGCAATGTTTCTTTTTTAGTTTCAATTTTGCGATAATCAATCTCATTATTAGCACTATCTTCTTCTAGCCAAATATTTTCATCTGAGTATTGGGCCAAAGTCAGCAGTGGGTAACATAACAAAAGGGCAAGGATTTTTTTCATCTCACCTCCGTCACCGCGAGGTCTTCAAAACTCTCACCGGGGAAATCATCTAGCCCCACTGTTTTTGCCAGCATGATTTTATTTTTTAAATGATAATATTGAACTTCAATGAATTGATTATCGGCGGTGTTTAAATCCACCACCGCATCTTTTAAGTCGTTAAATCGATTTTGCCCATTGAGATAAGTTTGCAATTGAATATCGTAGTTTTTAGTCGCTGCTTCTTTTTGAGATTTTGATATCTCAAATTGTTTTTCTAAAAATTGAATGATTTTGTACTGCTGGCGAATGCTACTTTCCACTTCACGTTTAGCATCAAAATAGAGCCGTTCGCTTTTATGTTTTTGCACTAAAGAGGTGGCCCTTTTGCGCGAGTTTAAAAATCCGCCATCGCCCACAATCGTCCATGTGGCATTGATGGAAGCCACCAATTCTAAGTTTTTGCTATCGTCGATCGTATTGTAACCACCATCCCAACCATTTTTATCAAAACTATGTTTGTAGGTGCCAAGGTCCACAGTGAATTTGGGCAAAGGTAAATCTTCTTTTAGTGATTTTTCATAATCTCTTTGGGCATTTTCTAAAGTTGTTTTGGCATCGAGGTTATGAGGGGCATTATTGTGAGCCAATATCAATGAGTTTTCTAATTCCATTTTTAAAGGCTTAAATGTTAAACGATCGCGAATGTTATAGTTGGTTGCGAGTTGGTCGCCAATAAAATAAGCGAATTTTTCATCGGCCACTTGACTGGCAATTTTGGCTTCTTGATAGAGTTTTTGCGCTTTGATGTATTCAGTTCGTGCTTGATAATACTCTTGTCTAGAAACTTTTTTGAGCGAAGCTTTTTCGCGAGTCATACGATAAACAAAAGTAAAATGCCGCAATTGTTCAGTGGCATTGAGTAGTTTGGCCTTCGCCAAATGCAATTCAAAATATTGAGCGATGAGATCAAGTTTTAAATTGCGACGTTGTTCATCGAGGGATTTTTTGGCGCGAAAAAAAGTGTTGCGCGAAGAAAGGTAGTCAAGATAATCGATGCCCCAATTAAAGAGGGTGTAGTCTCCCAGTTCCAGACCAATCGAACCATCGGCAGTGTCATTCGTTGGCCGAGTGTTGCCAGAGTTGCCCGTTCGCCATTTATCGATTCTTTGATATTTATCGGTGTTAAAGGTGAGCTGTAAATTGGGAAACCAAAATGAATCGTAAGTATCTCGCCACCCGAGATCGAGTAACTCGCGATCAAATTGCCTGACTAATTCACTAGGGTTTAAGCGTAGTCCTTCTTCTAAAATATCTTTAAGGGTAATGGACTTGAGAGTATTGGTCGGTTGAAAAGAATTTTTGGCGTTTTTAGTAGGGGGGCCAGTCACCGCATTAAGCTCAGCATCGAGTGATTCGTCGATTTGCGACCAAGCTTGAGTGCTTGTCATTTCTAATAAGCAAAACAAATAGACCAGAAATTTAAAGAAATAAATAAAACGGTCCCAGCAAAAAGGTTTATGCTGAAAGTTTAAAAAGTCTGAGTGGACTTGTCACTCATTTTTCAGATTAATTCCAGGACAACCTTTGCGGATCACTTCTTCTTCGAGATTTTGAATTTTAAAATCGATCAGCTTTTGTTCATTCTCTAGATTGCGCATATTAATCAGCAATCGATCTTTGGCATTTTTTTTATTTTGTGGAGTCATTTTTTGTAAATACCGATTGCGTTCAATCAGAGCTCTTACTTTTTGTTTAATGGTGATTTTTTCTTGGCGTTTTTCGATCATCTGATAACAGCGTTTGCTGATCGCTGGATCGGTGATAATGGTTTTTCCGCGGTCGCGAAAAAACTCTTGGGAATCTTGAAAAGTAGCAAGATCGGAAAAGTCACTTTGTAAAAAGACTGGTCCGATGGGAACCATCAGTAAAAGCCAAAAAATAAGATTTTTGTTCATAAAAATCATCGGTTTTTTATTCTTTTAATTCGATGATAACATGATTTTTCAAAGTTCGACGTTCGTGGTAAGTTCTTCCAAACAGAGGTATCAACTTTGACCACAGGGAATGACTCCCTCATTCTCATCCCCGCTCGTTATCAATCCACTCGATTTCCTGGTAAACCTCTCTCAAAAATGCCCAATTTAAGTGAAAAAACCATGATCCATGAAGTGTATTCTCGCTGTTTGTTAACGGGATTAAAGGTGGCAGTGGTCACAGATCATTCATTAATAGCCGAGCATGTGAAAAGTTTTAACGGACAAGTTTATACCGTTGAAGATGACGTTCCGAGCGGTAGCGAGCGAATTTGGTTGGCGTATGAACGATACATTCAATCTCAGAATCCACATATTTCCTACTTGATTAACGTGCAAGGAGATGAACCTTTGGTAGACCCCAAGGATTTAATCCAGTTACTTAATTTTCATAAAAAAACTGATTTTGCCGTGACCACCATGGTGAAATTGCGAAAAGATCTGGAAGGTGTCAAAAATCCGAATGTGGTGAAGGTGGACTTTGACGAGGTTTCAGGGGCTTGCAGAGATTTTTTTAGAAATGAGCCGGTGAATGTTACTCGGTGGTTTCAACATATTGGTGTTTACTGCTATAAAGTAGAGTCATTAAAAAAATTGACTCATCTACCGCCGGACCCCCTAGAGATGGCCCGACGATTAGAGCAAATGCGCTTGTTACAACAGGGTGAAAAATATGGAGCAATTGTGACTAAAAATGAGTACGTTGGAATAGACACTCCAGACGATTTAGAAAAAATAAAAAAATATTATCAATTTAATTAGTGCTTAAAAATATTAAGGGGGAAGCTTATGGCAAATACCACAAAAAAATATATTTTTATCACCGGCGGCGTGGCCAGTTCATTAGGTAAAGGTTTGGCGGCAGCTTCACTCGCTGCTCTTTTAGAAAGGCGAGGAATAAAAATTAATATGTTAAAAATGGATCCTTATATCAATGTGGATCCCGGAACGATGTCACCGATTCAGCATGGTGAAGTTTTTGTTACAGATGATGGCGCTGAAACTGATCTCGATTTAGGACATTACGAACGCTTCACTTCATTGACGTTATCGCGAAAAAATAATTTCACTTCCGGTCAGGTGTATTTAAGAGTGATTGAAAATGAACGCGAGGGTAAATACTTAGGTAAAACGGTGCAAGTGGTTCCTCATATTACCGATGAAATCAAACGCCGAATACAACTAGCTGCGGAAGAGGCGGATCTTTTAATTGGTGAGATTGGCGGAACAGTTGGCGATATTGAATCGCTTCCATTTATTGAATCCATCAGGCAATTTGCTCATGATGTAGGTCCCCAAAACTGCTTATTTATTCATTTAGTGTTAGTTCCCTATATCAGTGCTGCTGGAGAGTTAAAAACGAAACCCGCTCAGCATTCGGTGAAAGCGCTGCAATCTTTGGGATTATTTCCTCAAGTGATTTTGTGTCGCTGTGATCGCGATATTGAAGAATCGTTGCTCGATAAGTTAGCAATGTTTTGTAACGTTCCACGCGCTAGTGTATTTAAAGCGATCGATGTGAATTCCATTTATAAAGTTCCGATCGAATTTTATAAACAAAGACTCGATGAAAAAGTGATTGAGCTCTTAGGTGTTTGGGCGACTAGACCCGATATTAAAAGTTTGGAAGAAGTTATCTATAATTTTGAAAATCCCCAA
>JBIKWR010000226.1:0-3798 GCA_044356225.1 Bacteriovoracaceae bacterium
GTGGGTGATAAAGTGAACCCTGTTCTTGGATCTTCTATGACTTATAAAATGGGCCATAATCTAGATGAAAATTTATTCTGGCTTAGAGATGATCATCACTTCTACATTTTTCAATAATGTTTTGAGAGAGGTTACTTTTTGGCAGAAAGGATAAAACGAAGGGGGGCCAGATACCCTTCGATGGTTTTGGCAGGGTTTGCTGGATCTAAACTCGCCTGGTAACAAGAGCCATGAGTCCAGGCGGTTGGCCGTTGTTCGTTTTCTTTATCCCATTCAGTGGAGATCACTTCGATCTCTTTAAATTGGCATTTTTTAAGCCAGGTTTTTAATACTGACAAAGTGGGAACAAACCAAATATTTTTCATGCCGGCATAAGTTTTTTGGGGGGTGAGGCAATAGTCGTCATGACCAGGGAGGCCAATGGTTTCTAAAATCAATGTTCCCCCAGGGCGAAGCGCTTGAAAAATAGCTTTTAAATGCTCCAGGGGACTAGGGTGATGATAGAGAATGCCCATATAAAAAACCACATCAAAAAATGGTTTAAAAAACTGCACATGCTCGGCCCCTAAGAGTTCAAAAAAAATCTTTTTTTGCGGATTAAAATGATTGATCAACGCAAATTGCATTTTCATTTGCACGATGGGATCGATGCCTAAAATCAAGGCGGGTTCAAGCGCTTGGGCACGAAACATAAAATAGCCATTGTTGCAGCCAATATCGAGAATATTGAGATCTTTTAACTTTGGCAGGGATGCTGCTAGGCGATTCCATTTCAGTTGGCATTGCCATTCGCTATCGATCACTTCGCCAAAAAGCTTAAAAGGCCCTTTGCGCCAGCTTTTAAGCAGCATCGCTCGTCTGATCAGATCATTTTTTTGCTCGTGGGATAGATCTCCTTGTATCGCAATACAATCTTTGGTCGCATCAATGGTAGAGGCAATTGAAGGTAAGTTTTGAATTGCTTCGACAAAAGGTAGGTTTTTTTTATCGAGGTACCACGATTGTCTTGCTTGCAGTATGGGGTTTAAATGGTCGAGGTCAAAATGATTGGGGTGTTGTTCGAAAAAATTCATGGGGCATTTAATTCCTATTTAATTCCTATAAAACAAGCAAAGTTATACCAACGAAAAATCATTTCCGTTTTGATGAAACCAGCGGTTTTAAGCATGCGCAAATGATCTTGCGACTGTAGTGGAATCAACACTTTTTCTAAGGCCTCGCGTTTTTGAGAAATTTCTAATTCGCTATAACCATTTCGTCTTTTAAAATCATAATAAAGATCAGTTAACAGTTTTTCCACCGATCCATTTTGGCAGGCAATTTTTTCAGTGAGAATAAAAATGCCGCCTTCTTTCAGACTAGCAAAAACATCGCTCAGAATTTTTTGCCGTTTACTTGGTTCAATAAACTGCAAAGTGTAATTGAGAATCACTACTTGGCACTGCGGAATTTTAATATCGATGAGATCTTGGCACCACAAACGCAGTTGATGATTCTTTGGCAACTGTAATTTTTCTCGCGCTTTGTTGATCATGGGAGAGGATTGATCCACTCCTAAAAACTGAGCGGGATGATCTTTGAGATAGTTGGAGAGAATTTGCATGGTGGTTCCTGTGGAGCAACCTAAATCCACAATTAAGTCGTGATCATTAAAATGATAGGCCAATAGATCGCAGAGAATGCGGTGAATTTCGTCGTAGAAAGGCACACTTCTTTTCACCATATCATCAAAACATAAAGCAACTTTTTCGTCGAAGGCGAAAGGGGTAATAGGGACTAAACGTTGGCGATAAAATTGATCGTGGGAGGGGTTTTTCTGCATGGAGGAGTTATTAACATAGAAGAGACTTTATTTCTAGGGACGATGATAAAAAGAAAAGAGCTACTAGAAAGACGAAATTTCTGGATTAATTGATGAAGCTCTTCAAGCGTTCTTGCATAATAAACGTTGAGCGACTGTAGCCTAGTAATATCGCCAGGGGTTAACTGGGAGTTTGGCGCATAAAAAATCACTGGTTTTTTTTGAGGATTAATAAAGCTATATTCAGGATTAGTTCCTCCAAGTCTTGTCAAAGTATCGATTTTTCCTTTTCTATTATCTTGTACACCATTATCTAATATTTTTCTTAACTCTGTTTCTTTAAAAGCTGATATCTCTAAAATACAGCAGTTAAGTTCGATATCTAACTCTTGCCCGAAAACATTATGAACTCCGTCTTGAGTATAAATTAAATTAGGCTTAGAAAAATTTAAATCAATTATCCCTGTGCTAGGATCAAAAACAAGGGGCGGTTGGGCTGGCTTTAAAATATTGAATCCTACAAATTCTTCAGGATATTTATCAAGAATCTCTTGCATTATATCTAACTCTAGCATTCTACCATTACTACTTTTGATTGTTGGGCTTTTTTTAAGTATCTCTTCTCTTTCTTTTGAAATATTTTCCCTGGTTGTGTTTACTTTTACCTCTCTTGAAGTACTTGAGTTAAGTTTTATGAGACGATTTTGTTCATTGTAATCAACAATAGCTTCCATTGCCTCTAATGTGAGATCAGCATCTTTTGCTATTGTAATATCTAGTGGAATATTTTCAATTAAGTCTAATTGATTCCAAAATTTATGAGTAAGTTTTTTGACTTCATTATGGATACTTTCCATTTTACTTGCGTCTGGAAGAGTCGCTAGGCGTAGAAGTTCGTATTCATCAATCATGTCTTTTGCTTTGTTTAAATCCTTCATAATTTGACGTAATATTTTATTCTGCTCTGCAGACATCGTAGTATGATGGAGTATACCACTTATTCGTTTTTCAATAACGTCAAAATGCCTATTATTAAACTGGACATACTGATCAAAAGCCTGAAAATTAAAATCTTGCTTGTTTGAATGATATAACTGAAAAAGTATGTGCTGAATATCTTGTCTCTTGTTCCTTAATGAATTACAGAGGTGTGAATTATTTAAAATAAATATGACATCTCTACACAGCTGAATAAGTTCCTCTGATGCAGGTGGTTTGCTTGGCCTAGGTAAATTTTCTTGGTAAAACAAATTGTCATTATTTTTATTGTAACCAAAAGCTTTTTTAACTTTATCTCCTAGTTCACTTTTTTTCAAGCCAGCATTTTTTAAGATATTTTTAGTGAATTTCCCACTTTCCACGTTAAAAAATATTTTCCCTGTATCATCAATATAAACTTCACCGGCAGCTAAAACTGTACGATTAAGCGCAAGATGAGGATGTTTTACTCCATACTCCCAAGCATCAACAAGCTCTCCGTAAACCATGCTACCATCATCGAGAATAACGTAATTATAGTGTTTGTTAACAGGAAGTTGTTGAGGAGAAATATTTTCATAAATGCGGTTATGAAGTACCCCGTAGTTTCGATCATCAAAAGTAAATTGAATCACATCCGTTTTGTCTGGTTGTTTTGAAACAGCTTTTCCTGCCCATTGGTAGTCGGGATCTTCAATCCTTGTTCCATTACTTCGATTAAAAAAGCTTTTAATTTTTTTACGATCAATTGGATCACTAACAGCGAGCGGATTTCTTCGATCATTAAATATTGGCAGAAATCGTGGTGGCTCAGGTAGTGTTCGGGTAGGAACTTCGATTGGACCAGGTAATTCAGATTGTCTAACTTGAGTAGATGCAATTGGACGTATTTGAGAATCTGGAACCATTTCGATAACAAACGTTAAGCGTGGTTGGTCTAGGTTTTGTATTTGAGAAAAAGGTGGACTTGAATGAAAAACAGCTTCAGCTCCCGTTTTTTTCATTCGATCTTCAGATGT
>JBIKWR010000006.1:0-44766 GCA_044356225.1 Bacteriovoracaceae bacterium
TCCAAAAATATTGATTTACCTCTTTCGGGCTCCTTGGCCAACACCCAAATTGTCGCGGCCAATTCAGGAGTGACTCTCACCAGTTATCGATTTTGTACTGATGAAAATGCCGGGACGGCAACTGGTTGTGATCGATTTGATGTGGGAACAACGATTGACGAAATTGCTACTAATTATATCAATGATTATTATAACACTTATTATTTACGAAATTGGAAAGGTGAACGATCAGACTTTAGTTTACAAACAGATCTTATGCGTTACATCGTTAGACTTGATTCTCGTTTTGGCAGAATTGCCGATATCTTTGAAGACTGGGAAACATTTACTAAATTTATCCCCGTCTCTATCATGCAAAGTGGATGTAGTGCTGCTCTAAAGAAAAACCCTAATCTTAAGTCGATTTGTGAAATGATCCAAGATCGCCTCGATGCCGCCAAAAGAGTTGGCAATTTTTTTCTCGGTGTTTTAGAAACACCTGATCTTACTTGCGCTGTCAAGAAAGTTCCAATAGATGGTGAAGAAGAAACATTTGAAGTCGAGTATCTCCTGTTAAAATCTATTTATGAAGATAATCAGTTTGATGTTTTTAAAAATTCAGTTCCCACCAATTGTTATGATCCGATGGTCACAGATATTCTTAAACAAGATCCAGAGGGCGCTAAAATGGTGGTGGGCCAACAAGGACAGTATTTTCTTCCCATTGATGATCCGACCTCTTCCGTTTTTGGCGACGTGATCACACTTGGCATATGGCCAGATAAATTGTTGGCGATGAAAGCATTGACGAATCGTTACCCTTACCGCACCAGCACTGAGGAAATAAAAATGAGCATGGTGGATTTACCAGCTTTGACTCCGCGGTTTGATCGTTTTATGAAACATATTACCCTCGGAACGGACCAAGGTCGGGATGCCGCGAAATTTATTGCTCCAAATGGAAAAATTAAACCTTTGGAAAAATCGACTTCTGTCAAAGATGATTCTTATTATACTATACCAGAACAAATTTCCGCTCGAGTAGCCCGGGCCTTAGCTCTTCCATTAACCGACGATGTTCAACTCAATAAAATGCTTCTTAATGATGCGAAGTATTTTAACACCTCAGTGGATTCAACTGGAAAAGTCCTGTCTGAAAAAACGGTCAAGAATTTTACGGTGACCAAACTTGACCCCATCAAAGATAGAGTTGAAATTAAAAATGATAGTCAAAAGATCAGACTTTTTACTAATGATGACGCTATCTATCTGGCCAAGCCTGAGAACGCCATTGCCTATCGAATGTTTCAAGATATTGAAGATCTTCCCATTCTTATAGCGTCCACGAAAAAGGAGATTGATTTGATTATGGATATTCGCAATCGAAAACCTTCCAAAGACCAAATGACCAGCGATGAAATTTCTTTAGTTCAAATGATTCCTAGTATGGATGAAATAAAAGAAATTCGCGATGTCTTAGTGGCGATGGGAACGAATACTAGTACTATAGATCCTAATTTACAGCCTCCTCCATGGAACTATGTTTTTAAGTTAGGAGTAGAAGGTCTTACGAACTTAATGGATAAATTTGCAGAGGCCCAGAAGTTACCCGATGATGCTTCAGAGAATTTGAAATTATTAAATGTCATGAATTACGATGCGATTTTGGAATTTGTTTATGGTGATTTAAGGTCTAATGTTGAAAATTATGAGAATAAACTTCTGATTATGCCTGCTTGGAATCAAAATACTCGTTCAAGGTAATGATTCTCATTGAAAAAAATAATTAAGGCCCAATTTATATTGGGCCTTTTTTTTCTAATATAGCGGTGCTGGTTGAGATTTCCAGTGCCGCTATATTAGTGACATTATCCTTTAATTCCGATTACTATAAGAGCTAACCATCATAGATATTCAAGGAGGATAAGTATGAAGAAATTTTTGTTGGTGGCCCTCACCTTTTGTGCTCTTCCCTGGTCAATTCAAAGTAGTTTTGCCGAGGAAATTAAAATCACTTCCTTTTATTTAGTTAACACGACTCCCGGGGCCAATGATCGTGCCGCAGAAGTTTGTTTTAAGTTAACTGATAGTCCCTTACCAAGGTTAGTTAAAATCTCTGCCGACCCTAATACCAATCGCGAAGGTCATTATTATGTGATGGTAGGTTCTTCGAGTAAGGCATGTTTATCCATCGTGACTCTTTTGGGTAAAGTGAAAGTAGAATTTGATGGAGCACTTAACAATTCAGAAGTTAACTCTGAAATTTAGTTTGTAGCAATAAACGATGCTGATCAAGAGTGGTTTTCATTAACTGATGACTCTGATTGGCCAGTTCCCGAGCATCTTCTGTCTGTAAACTGTTCGTCTTAATTGGTGGCAAGGCCTCGAGAATGAGCTTGCCACTCTTTCCCCATTTTTTTAGATCGATGTGTGTGATGAAATCCGAAAGGACTAAGGGGATCACTGGTACTTGCGCTAAGATGGCAGTTCGAAAACTGCCCGATTTAAAAGGCAATAGACCTCGTCCACGACTTCTCGTTCCTTCTGGAAAAATCACCACATTCACTTTGTCTTGCAGCAATTTTTTTTGTGCCACGGCCAAAGTATCATTCGCCTTTTTTTTATTATGGCGATCAATCGCAATTTGACCGGAGAGAAAAAAAATCCAACCCCAAAATGGTATCCAGCGAAGGGACTTTTTCCCGACACTAACGGAGCGTATAGGAAGAAAAAGTGGAAAAATTAAAATATCAAATGAACTTTGATGATTGGCCACCACCACACTGGGTTGATTTTCAAATAGATAATGAAGATTTTTAGTTTCGATCTCAATGCCTAAAATTTTTAATGCCGATGGCAGAGTTAGGCGACTGATGAGAATAGCATTTTCCGGATGAAAAGGCCGAAACAAACAAATCACTAGACCCACAATGGTAAACAACACTAAAAGCAACGCCATGAAAAAATACCGAATAGACAAAATGATCATAAATTATTTTCCTAAACTCATACCTTCCCCTCGACTGTCGGAGACACCAATCAACTGGCCATTTTCCCAAGCGACCGCCTGAATTGAACAGCCCAAATCCATTTCTTTAACTTCGTAACCTAAATTTTTTAACTCGGCGATGATGGCCAAATCAAAACCAGAATCCACCCGGATTAAATCCGGTTGCCATTGATGATGATAAAGTTTTTTATTGACCGCCTCCGACAAGGACAATCCATGCTCCAGATAATTTAAAATTGTTTGGGTGACACAAGTTAAAATTCGGGTTCCAGAGGCAGTGCCCAGGGCCAATACTGGTCGATCATTTTTAAAAACGATGGTGGGACTCATACTTGATAAGGGACGTTTCCCTGGTGCGACTAAGTTTTTTTCTCCTCCTACCGCACCATAGAGATTGAGAGCTTTTGCTTTAGTAGCAAAGTCATCCATTTCATTATTGAGTACAATTCCTGTTCCGGGAACAGTCAGCCCAGAACCCATCCATCCATTGATAGTTTGAGTGCTCGAAATGGTATTGCCGTCTTTATCCATAATGGTAAAATGAGTGGTTTCATCCGACTCATAGGGAAGAGGATTTCCTGCCCCTACTTCGTTCACTTTACGTGCCTTATCTTTAATTTTAGCGCGTAAATCTTGAGCGTATTTTTTGCTCAAAATTCCAGCGATGGGGACTTTCACAAAATCGCTATCTCCTAAATAGGCGGCACGATCGGCAAAGGCCGATTGCATGGCGGCGGCAGTTAAATGCACCGTCTTAGCCGAATGCGAACCCGAGCTTTTTAAATCGTCATTTTCTAGCATATTAAGAATTTGAATCACATGAAGTCCACCGGAGCTGGGAGGTCCCATGGAATAAATATCGTGGCCCTTATAAGTTCCTTTGACCGGTGCTCGCCATACCACCTGATACTCATCAAAATCTTTTTGAGTTAATAATCCCTGATAAAGTTTTGACGTGGCCA
The DNA here is from genome assembly GCA_044356225.1 of Bacteriovoracaceae bacterium. Lineage (GTDB taxonomy): Bacteria > Bdellovibrionota > Bacteriovoracia > Bacteriovoracales > Bacteriovoracaceae > JBIKWR01. Next base: position 3,952 of record JBIKWR010000006.1, read on the forward strand.
GAATCGCTTGGGCCAATTCACCTTGGTAAAAAACCTTTTTGCCCTTTTCAGCAATCAACTTCAGCGTTTTTGCCAAGTTTTTTTGTTTTAAAAGATCGCCTTCTTTTAAGACAAATCCATCTGGACCAAAAAAAATATTTCGTGATTCGGGATATTGCCCTAAAACGGTTTCTCGATCTTTTAAGGCCTTGGCCAAATGGCCATAAACCGGAAAACCTTTTTCCGCTAATGCAATCGCCGGTGCGATCACTTTTTTGAGAGGAAGTTTTCCCAATTTTTCATGAACTTCGATGACACCGGCCACCAGTCCTGGAACACCCACGGCAAAAATTCCATCGAGCGATTTTCCCACGATATCATTGCCGTCTTTATCCAAAAACATTTTATCATGGGCGGCGAAGGGTGCTCGCTCGCGAAAATCCACGGTCATCGGTTCTTTCATGTCTTTTTGAAAATAGGTGAGAAATCCTCCTCCACCAAGACCGGTACTTTGGGGACGTTCCACACTGATGGCAAAAGAAATGGCGGCAAAAGCATCAAAAATATTTCCTCCTTGAGAAAACATTTCTTCCGCTGCTTGGGTCGAGTGCCTACCTTGGGTGGCGATCATGTAGTTTTGAGCAATCGCCTCGCGATTGAAAATCTCATCATTCTTATTTTGACAACCAAAAAACAATAATAAAATGCTCAGACTTAAGCCTATTCGCCAACGGAGTTTATGCTGCATGTTTTTTTCCAATGTTAGTTTTTATTTTGAGTAGATGGTAAATCAACTCCAATCTTATCAAAAGCTTTTTCTAAAATTTCTAAACGCTTTTGTAATTGGGCCTGTTGAATTTTGGTCGCGGAGAGATCTTTGCTAATCATCTCATATTGTTTTAGGGAGTCAGCGATTATTTTTTGCCATTTTTCATTTTCAGTAGATAAAGTGGCCAGTTGTGATTGCAAAGTCTCAACGGTTGCATTGAAAGATGTTAAGCGCTCTTCTGTTTTATCGATTCTTTCATTTTTACTCAGACCTGAATTGTCGGTGCTATTGACATTGGTTTTTGGACTTTCGAACTGGGCAAAAGCCAGAGTAGTTAATAACAGTAAAAATAAAAAAAAGTTTTTTTGCATCATAACTAGCTTAATAATTTTAAAGCACCCGTTGAAATTTCTTTCGATTGAGTTAAAGCGGCACTAGCAGCATAACGCTGAATATCTAGTTTGGCACGGTCGGAAGTTTCCACCGCCAGATCGGCATCGCGAATTCGAGATCTACCGGAAGAGGTATTTTCGTTATAACTTTCAAGATTTTGAATTGATGAATCAATTCGATTCAGCATCGCCCCCATTTCGGTACGGCCAGCGCTCACTTTTTGAATCATAGAATCAATCGTACCTAGGGCGGTTTGTGCCCCAATTTTCGTCCCGACAAACGCCCCATTGAGCCCTAAAGCACTGAGAGTCGTATCCACTTTGCCTACATTGACCCCTAAACGGTCATTTTTTGCTTCATTTTTAATACCCACTTGGATTTGAAATAGACCACCTTGCCCATCGAGCAACTTTTTACCGTTAAAACTAGTGGAGAGCGCGATTCTTTCAATTTCCGATTTGACGGCATTAAACTCGCGATTGATCATGGAGCGCTCTTCATCTCCTAAGGTATCTGAAGCAGCTTGCATCGCTAGCTCTCGCATCCGAATGCCCATGCTATGCACTTCCGCCATCGCCCCCTCGGCAATTTGAAAAGCGGAAATACCATCGTTGGCATTGCGTTTGGCCTGACCAGCGGAACGGATATTGGCCTTCATTTTTTCGGAGATAGCGAGACCTGCAGGATCAAAAGCTGCTCTTGCGATGCGATCATTAGAGGCGGTTCGCAAACTGTTATCTTCAATTTGGGTGTTCACTCGACTGAGAATGTTCAGACTTTGGAGAGCTGTCTGGTTCGAGAGAATCTTCATTAACGTCCTTGTCTTATATACGGTCTTGCTATCAAAAGTGAAAAAATCATCCCGATTTTAATCACTCGCAAAGCTTTCACTTTGCCTGTCTCATTCTTCGGCAATATTTGCCTCTTACTTTAAAAAATCTGGATACTTAGCTTTTGATAGCCAACTTTTTCCGTCAGGATGCTGCTCACAAACGTTGCCCACTTTTCGAGATTTCGATAACTTAGGTGGTACTTTTGACTGATTTCGGTTTTTTACCGGCAAACGGGAGGACAATCAAAAGGAGTATTGAACAACAAAAACAGAAGTTTCCTCTTTTCCCCACTCTTCTGAACGATTTTTTGAATTGAGGACGATCGATGAAAACTAAAACTCTGACTTTATTCTTTTTAGGCCTTGCCCTGATTTTGATGGGTGCTTGTAATGAAGCAGAAATTGGTCAATTAAATGCTGATATTGCGGGTGCCACAGATGATCCAGGTACTGAAGGTCCTGGTGGCAATGGCGGAAGCGATCCGACCAGCAACCAATTAGTTTGGAAACAATTTGATTATATCCAAACGGGAGTCACGGTTCTTCCTAGTATCGATCTGCTTTTTATCGTCGATAACTCGGCTTCTATGCAAAATGAGCAACAAACGATGGCAGATAACGCCTTATTATTTATCAATAATTTTTTGGCGGTGGGTGCGCAGTTTACCTTTCGTGCTATTACGACAGACAGTCGTCAATCTCCTAACAATAACAGCCTATGGAGTGGAACTGAAATCATCCAGGGAGTACAGCTCGACCAAGATGATTTTATTCAAAACTCGCAAGCAGCATTGGCGGCTTTTCAATTGGCAATGAAACCAGGCACTAATGGGAGTTCTGCTGAAGCAGGGTTGAATACTTTTGTTCAAAATTTACAAGCAGAAACTCTTCATCTTATTCCCGATAACCCACTTCATGTTGTTGCTATTACCGACGAAGCAGAATCCACCTTAATTGATAGTTTAAATCTAAATATCCTTGGTCCCGGAAGTACGGTGAACGATTATTTCAACTATATCAATCTCTATAAATCAAACCAAAACAATGGAGTGAGTCCCGGGGTTTATTTTCATCATGTGGGTAATATTGCCAATATAAGCACTTACCAAACTCAAAATTTAGCTATGCAATCATTGGCAAGTAGTACATCAGGACTCTTTTTAGATATTTTATCTAACTGGGGCGTCCAACTGGCGGCCTTAGCGCAAACAATTATTCAACTATCTTCATCAATCCTTTGTCCCGAGCCGATCGATGGAGGGATTAAAATGTTTATCAATAATATCGAAATTCCTTCTGGTGCAAACTCTTGGACATACAATTGGATGCAAAACATCGTGCAAATCCATGATCCCCTCTTAGTTCCGATTGGTACAACTGTGACGATTCAGTATCAAGTAGAAGAATAAAAAGATGATCTCGCGATAAAAGCTGAGATCATCTTTACCAAAAGACTTCTGCAGAATAGACTTGGGGAATGTTGAAGCAATTCTTTTTGTTATTCACTCCGCTGATTTTTATACTTTTCTCTTGCTCTAGCTTTGATAAAGTTCGCGAGCAAACAGAATATGTCAATCTGTTTGGACCGTTGAGTTCAGAGTGGAGTGTGCGTGAAATGCAGCAAGATCTTTCGCGCTGGATTCGAGTCGAAGGGGTGGGTGAAATTTACGTGCAACTTCTCTCTCCGGCCTTGTTACAGGCGATCAACTTAAAACAAGAGGATCTACAAAAATTGTCGAGACAAGAGCGCATTGAAACCGTCAATCATCAAATCGATTTTTTAGTTCGATATGAAACATGTTTCACTATGACCGTGAGATCGGCATTTCCTGAAGCGATCGACTACAAATTTTGGAAAGTGCACCTCGCCTATAATGACAATTTTATTTTACCTATCACCGTCAGAGATACCACCAAAGAAATCATAAACCGCTATCAAGAGTTAAAACAGTTTGAAGGCGAGTACCAAGGATTTGCGACTTTATGTACGGTGGACAAAATCGACTTGCTCGAACCTTTTACCGTGGTTTTAAAACCTAATTACCGCCTTGATCTGCCAACCATTCGATTAACTTGGGAGCGGCCACAATCCCCTCTTTCAGGGGTCATTCGCTAAATATAGCGGTGCTGGTTGAGATTTCCAGTGCCGCTATATACCGGTGCTGGTTGAGATTTCCAGTGCCGCTATATAGCTACCCAAAGACCTATTTCCGCAGAGCGTAGAGATGGGAGAATAAAGATTCAAAGGAAACAAAAGTAATTTCATCAAAAGAAATAATCTTTCTTATTAAGTGTTCACCATTTATGATAAGAAATAATTTTTTACAATTTCAATCCCCTCTCTTAGGACCAAATTATGACCTATCTTCTGAAACAGATCTTTGGCTTTCTCAAAATGCTCAACTCCGATACTGGCACCAATCAGTTATCGGCCGGAGTAGCGGCGGGGTTTGTGCTGGGAATGATTCCGGCCATGTCCCTCCAGACTCTTTTAATCTTTCTCTTAATTTTCTTTTTTCGCATTCAAATAGGCGCGGCTTTTTTGACCGCAGTTTTTTTTGCCTTACCAGCTTACCTGTTAGACAGCGTCTTTCATGCTATTGGCGCTGTTATTTTAGAGCTTGATTCCCTGCGTCCGCTCTACACCTCACTTTATAATATGCCGATCATTCCCTACACTCGTTTTAATAATTCGATTGTCATGGGTGCTTGTGTGCTCGCTCTGCTGCTCGCTCCCTTGGTTTTTTTTATTGCCAAAAAATTGATCATTAAATATCGCCAAACCGTCGTCGAGCGATTTAAAAAAACTAAATTTTGGAAATTGGTGCAAGCGACAAGTATGTTTAAATGGTACGCCAAATACGACAGTCTTTATGGGAATTAATTTATGAATAATCCAACTGAAAAAAAACTGAAAAAAAAAGGTCCTATTCGCTTTGAAGCGGTCATTCCGGTGGTGGTTTTACTGACCCTTATGGCACTTTATTTCAAACTCTTTTTTGATTCACATTTAAAAAATGCCCTCGAATGGTCAGCGGAGCAAGTCCATGGAGCTGAAGTCAATATCAACTCCCTCCATACCAGCTTTTTAAAAGGCTCTTTCCTACTTCAAAAATTGGAAGTCACGGATAAAAAAAATCCCTCCCATAACCTAGTGCAAATTGGCGAAATTCGTTTTCAATTTTTATGGGATGCACTCTTACGAGCAAAATTCGTGGTGGAAGACGCCGGTGTCGAACAAATCGAGGCGAATGCTCCTAGGAAAAAACCCGGGAAAGTTTTTCCGGAAAAACCCGTCGATCAAAGTAAAAATGAGCAACTGGAAAAAGTGAAAGGAGCAGCTCTTGATCAAACCCAAGAACAGCTCGGAGAAAATATTTTAGGCGACGTCGCCAATGTCATGGCCGGGACCAATCCTGAAGATCAATTAAAAAACATCCAAGGAGAACTTAAAGCAGAAAAACGCTTAAAAGAGGCGAAAGCGGAGCTCGAGGGTAAAGAAGACGAATGGAAAGAAAAAATCAAACAACTACCCACTTCAGAAGAAATGAAGGAGTTGCAAGCGAAGGCCAAGCAAATTGATTTTAAAAATCCACTGGTGGGAATCAAGGCCGCTAATGATTTGATGAAAGAGAGCAAAGATAAAATTAAAAAATTCAAAACCCTATCCAAAGAACTCAAAGAAGACGTCAACAAGTACAAAAATGTATTTAAAGAGGTCGAGGCCCTGGCGAAAGAAGATGTGAAAAGTTTGCAAGAAAAATTTAAAGTTCCCGAGCTTAACGTGGGCGATTTTTCTAAAGGACTTTTTCAACGACTTTTTAATGAAAAAATTCAAACCATTGAAAAATACGCTGAGCAAGGTCGACGTTTTATGCCGCCTAAAAAAACGGATAAAAATGCCGGCAAAGAAGTCTTAACACCACGGGAGCGAGCGAAGGGAAAAAACTACACTTATCCCATTTTGGGCAAAAGTTATCCTTTATTTTGGCTTAAAAATGCTTCGGTATCATCGCAGTCTAATGCTTCTGAATACAGTGGAGATCTCAAAGGAGCGATTCAAAATTTTGCTACCTCTCCTGAATTAGTGGAAAAACCTGCGACAATTGAAGTGGCCGGGGATTTTCCTAAACAAAAAATCATGGGATTTGAATCCCTCCTGACCATCGACCACCGCACCCCAGAGGCGAAAGAAAATATCCTCTTAAAAATTGGCCAATACCCTGTACCGGGAAAAATGTTCTCCAACAGCGACGACGTGAAACTTGGCCTGAATCAAGCCAGTGGTGAAATCACGGTGAGAGGAGCGCTTCAAGATAGTACTCTGCAAATCACCATCGACAATTTTTTTAGACAAATTGATTACGTGGTCGATGCCAAGAATAAACACGTCAAAGAAATTTTATCCAATGTGGTTCAAGACATTCCGGTAGTCACTGTCAATGCTCGTGCCACTGGCAGCCTAAAACAATTAAACTGGAACATTCGCTCCAATTTAGGGGAAGAATTAGGCAATGGTTTTAAAAAACAAGTGCAAGTTAAAATCGATGAGGCCAAGGCCAAGATAACGAAATTAGTCGATGAAAAAATTAAAGGGCCATTGGCGGAGTACCAAAATAAGTTTGATCAGGCCAAAGACAAACTAGAAAACGTCATCGATGGCGAAGAAAAGAAAATCGATTCTGCCGAAAAAGATTTGGCCGGACAATTATCCAAAGGTTCTAAGGCCAATTCCCCTGAACAAAAAATTAATGATAAAGCGGAAGAAAAGACCAAAAAACTGCTGAAAAAATTTAAATTTTAATTCATTCAGCAGTTTTTCTTTTTGGTTTAATCTTGTTTTATAGCTTGAGGTTCACTGACCGTTAAAAAATCTGCAAGCTTGGCCAATTTTTTATTGGTGATATTTTTTATAATAACTCGATCAAAGATTAATTTAGTACCCCTTTTTTTCCAACCATAGTTATCAATTAAATCCTCGGTAATAACTTGTCCTTGACTATCTTTGAATTGAGCTGTGATTTTAATTTTATTATTGTGATTCGAGTTAGTATACATCCACCAATTGAATCCATAGATAATTTCTCCCCCTCCATCCATTAAAACAAACTCTTCCTCTTTTTCCAATTTTTTCTCTTCCCATTGATTCGTGATTTTTGACAATAAAGATACCGTCGTAACTTTTGGTAAAGTCTGGATCATCTTTTCTATATAATTATGATGCATCCGAGGATTTTCTCTTCCACACTTTTTTTGCGCTAAAGGAACCCATAAAAAATCTGGATTGTTTTGTGATACCCAAGTTCCGCTCACGATATTTCCGGCATTGTCTAAAAATAAATCATAGGTGTAATTACGCAAATAGGGTCTAGCGACTGACTTACTATTAACTCGAGATTCACTATACTCATGCCAAGTGACCACGGCATCCACTCTGATTTGTTTAGGTACGACCTCATTCATAGTGAATTTATAACCAGTAATCACATGATTATCGACACTATCAGAACGAACATAATCCCCGATAACTGGTTTATTGAGATGCTTGATGTAATAGCGCAGGACTTTATGAAATTTATCTGCATGAATGTCATTGAGATCTGATGTCTGGCCATCTCCTGAAAGATAACGTTTTCCATAAAAGGCCCAATCCACACAGAAACTTGTTTCAGTACGAAGACCTTGAATGTCTGATGGAGTAATAATGTTCTGGTTGGCCTCATCTAATAAAGTTTTTTCATAAAAACCATGTAATAAACTTGCTGCTGCCCAACCATTACAATGCCCACCCCACTCCACATGCTCTAAGGAATGATTGGCCAATTCCCATTCAACACTTTTAGGATCAGTCCCACTGACTGTTTTTACATACTGATCATATTTTTTTAAAGGAGCATCACTTGGTCTGGCCAAGGGAACTCCAGAGTGTGGCCACCAGTATCCGTTAGCCGGAAGTTTATCGTCTGTTACTTTCGCCTCTTCTTTTTCTTCGCGCTGATTAATTTTATATTCAAAATCGTTTAAGCTTTTTTGCGGTAAGGAGTGAAAGTGCGCTAAGGCCTCTTCAATTTTATGTTCCACATTTCTGGTATTCATTGTTTTTCTAGATAATTTTTTAGTCGCGATGATTTTATTTAAAGTTTGAGGAGTTACGGGAACTTCATACGGATTGAGATAGAGTTCAGTTTGCTCAACCGTAGAGCGAACTCCAGCGCTCAAAACTCCATGCCAAAGAGAAGTTACATTTCCATCGGGATTGATTGCGGAAATAAACATCAATTCGGGAAGAATTTCTTCATCATCAAAATTAAAACCGATAAATTGGCCATCTTGGGATAAAAAACACCATGTTTTGTTTTGCACTTCTTCATTAAAGAGTGGTTCATTCACCGGGCTACCGATTGTTTGAAATTCATAACAATCCACTGCGAGGGCCGAATTTTGTAATATAAAAAAAGATGATATGATAGTGATTAAAAAAAATAGATTATTTTTCATAACAAATCCCATCCTTGGTTGAGTTTTTTTAAGAGCTTTTTAAGACAAATCGAGGGCCTTTTTTATGGCCCTCGACTTTTAATCCTTCACAATAATTAAAAGAATAAATGATTACGGATTTTGTCCTGGATCTTGTCCTGGATCTTGCCCTGGATCTTGCCCTGGATCTTGCCCTGGATCTTGCCCTGGATCTTGCCCTGGATCTTGCCCTGGATCTTGCCCTGGATCTTGCCCTGGATCTTGTCCTGGATCTTGTCCTGGATCATTTTCTAAAAGATTGAGACAATAAACCGTAGTGCGATTAATCGTCGATTCAATTAAATTCTCATTAGCTAAACCTAAACGATCGATGCTATTGGCATCAAAACATTCAAAATTTAGCGCTGAACCAACATCGGTGGCCATCACATTAAGCGAGAGCAGTAAACTTGCACTTAAAATTTTTTTCATCACAACTCCTTTGAAATTGATGTCAGAATGAAAGTGACAATTGACATTTGCGATGACCAACTATCGGTGAAAGAAAAATTACACTGAGAAAAAAAAAACAGACTGGATTACTTTAAATTTTTTTTAAATAATCCATTGAATTTTGAGCACACGCTTCTTCAATGTCGGTGATTTTTTTAGGAATGGCCGCAGAAAGATTTTCAAATCCCGACTGCAAAACCCTTATATCGTCTTCAATTCTGATACCAATGCCGCGAAACTTTTCTGGTACTTGGGTATTATTTTGAGAAAAATAAAGTCCTGGTTCGACGGTTAAAATCATGTTCTCTTGTAACAATAATTCATTCCCTGAAGTCTCTTCTCTATAAGGTCCCAAATCATGGACATCCAAACCCAACCAATGAGAAGTGCTATGAGGATAGAGTTCTTTAAAAAAAGGACTTAACAGATTTTCTTCAAGTGAACCGTTTAAAATTTTTAAATCTTTCAAACCCTCGATTAAATGGCGACAGCTGATTTCATGCAATTCACTAAGTTTGGCACCGGCCTTAATATGCTTAATGGAATTTTCTTGCGCCTTTAAAACAATTTCATAAATGACTTTTTGTTCAGACGAAAACTGACCACTGATCGGAAATGTGCGCGTGATATCAGCGGCATAATATTGGTACTCGGGGCCAGCATCAATCAGGAGTAACTCTCCGGCTTTGAGCACTTGATTATTTTCGATATAGTGTAAAATGTTGGCGTTATCTCCTCCGGCGACGATTGATCCATAGGCCTCACCAAAAGCGCCTTCATTTTTGAAGACCATTTCTAGCATCGCTTGAATTTGTCCTTCATTTTTTCCTGGATTGGCATAGGCCATGGCCAAACGATGGGCATGATTGGCAATCTCTTGTGCCTTTTTCATCATGTCTAACTCTTCAGGGTCTTTCAGCAGTCGCATAGATCCTAACAAAGATTTTGGACTGGTAAATTTTTGGGGATACTTCGGTCCGCGTTTACTGGCCCATAACGAAGGCAGAAGCTGATGAACGGTTTTAAAAATTTCGGGAAACAAATGAGAGTCAATGAGAATTTCTTCGGCATTCGCTAATAGACTGCCAATCTGTTTAGAAAAATCATCGATTGAATAAGCGGCATCCACCGCTACGATTTCTTGAATTCGTTCTGGCCCTACTCGTCTGCCGGTCCACACTTCCATTTTCGGATCGCGCGGCCTGACAAAAATGGCGGATTTTATTTTTTCATGGCCAGGAGCTAAAACTAAGAGAGCATCGGGTTCATTAAAACCGGTGAGATAAAAAAAATTACTCTCTTGGCGAAAACGATACTCGGTATTGCTGTTTTTAGTTTTAACAGAAGCTGCAGGAATCAGCGCAACACGATTGCCAAGTAGTTGACTGAGCTTGTTTCTTCTCGCTTGATGAGTTGATAGGCGAATCTTCATAAAATCCTTGTTTGATTGGTATAAACAAATCTCTTGTATACTCCGGCACTGGAATTCTCAACCAGTACCGGTATAAAATAGTTCAAATGAATGAAGAGATCAAAAATTTTATCCAAAGTATCGACCAAATCATCGTGGGAAAAACGGAATCGATAAAACTCAGTCTCGCCTGTTTTTTTGCCAGGGGACATCTCTTGATAGAAGATCATCCGGGAGTTGGTAAAACCACCTTGGCAAAGGCCATTGCCAAAGGCCTGGGACTTCCCATGTCGCGGATTCAGCTGACCAATGACTTAATGCCCGCGGATTTAGTCGGACTAAATATCTTTGATCAAAAAAAATCCGAATATCATTTTCTTCCTGGGCCACTGTTTTCAGAAATTATTTTAGCAGATGAGTTAAATCGCGCTTCACCCAGAACTCAAAGTGCTCTGTTACAGGCGATGGAAGAGCGGCAAATTACCATTGAAGGAAAAACCCATACATTGCCCGAAAACTTTTTTGTCATCGCCACCCAAAACCCTAAAGGTCAAATTGGCACATTTCCCCTTCCCGAATCACAACTGGATCGCTTTATGATGCGTTTACAATTAGGGCATCCAGAACAAAGTTTTGAGATGAATTTATTACAAGGAAATAATCGCGCGACGATGATCGAAAAAATGTCGCCTTTACTCGATCATAAAAAAATAAAAACCATAAAAGAAAAAATTTCTCAAATTCATCTTTCACCCGCAATCGCTGGCCATATCGTCCTGATACTCAAGACCTCGCGAAGCGAGACCAATTATGCGCCGCTGTCTTCGCGCGCCGGCATTGATTTGGCCAAGGCTGCCAAAGCTTGGGCCTATTTTGAAAGGCGCGACTTTGTGTTACCCGATGACATTCAATACCTGGCCCCCTTTGTCCTAGGTCATCGGCTTCACCCGCTGGGTCAGCGTCCCGTTTTGGAAGGCCAAAGGCTCAGTCAACAACTCTTAGCGACGCTTGAAATTGTTTAGTTAAGATCATGATAAAAAAATATTTCGAGAAAATTTTTAATCAATTTCATCATCCTCATCGAGTTTATATCGTTCCAACCAAAAAAGGATTGATGCTCATAGGAACTATGATTACCGTCATCTTCATCGGTTTAGTTTATAATAATAATCTGATTCTCATTTTAGGTTTTCTGCTTTTTTGTTTAATCATGATCACCGCTCACTTTTGTAATTTTAATGTCGCTCAGTTAAACAATTGCCAAGTCAACATGCAATCAGGTTTTGCTGGCCAGTATATCTCGGCGCATTTTTATACCGAAAATCTCCAACGACAACAACGGTGGCAATTGGCCTTAGAATTAATCTTTAAAAAACAAAAAAAAATCGTCAGTCATTTTTTTGATCTAGAAGCCTCACGTGCCATCGACCAATCATTGACATTTATGCCCCAAGATTTTGGTAAATATGAAATTGAAAAAATTCGTCTTGCCAGTCGATTTCCTTTCGGTTTTTTTTATGCTTGGACCCAAATGAAAATGCCGATGACTTTTTATCAATGGCCCAATCCCGCAGGAAGTCCCTTGACCATTGAAAATTTGGCCACCACTCATGAAGGGGAAAATTCATCAACTGCCTCGGCATTGTGGCCGAGCATTTCATCCCAAACGAGCGATCTGATCTTGCATTCGCCTTATTCGGGAAATGAAACTTTCGGGCAGATCGATTGGAAAATAGTGGCACGAAAAAATCTCTGGTTTTATAAAAAACCCGAAATCCTCGAGCATCAATTAACGTTGATTTCCGATTTAATGGTGAAACATTTAAAAAAAGAAGAAAAACTTCCTCAACTATCCAAGTGGTTAGTCGAGGCCAATCTGTCTCAACAAATGTTTTCTTTAAAAATAGATCAGCAACAAATTCCGCCCCAAAGTGGAGATCAACATCTGGAAAATTGTCTCAATCATTTATGTGAATGGGAGGGACACCTTGCTTAGCCAAAAAAAAATTCTTTTTTATTTTTTTATCTTGTCACAAATTTGCCTTTGGCCCGCCTTGCTGCATTTAACTTGGCCACCACTGCTGATCGGAAGTGCCTTATTTCTGCTTAAACTTTTTTGGGGCACCAAACCCTTTAAGAGACTTTATTTTTTTCCCATTTTTGTGATGACCATCTATTGGTATTGGCAATATTTTAGAACATTTTTTGAGATTGAAGCGGCGCTAAGCTTGTTGGCGGTTTTATCTGGCCTAAAATTTTTAGAAAGCAAAAATAGACAAGAGCTATCGACCGTCCTGAATATTCTCATTTTATTTATTTGTGCCCAAGTCCTCTACTCTCAAAGTTTAATCAATACGATCTTACTTTTTTCAATTTTTATTTTCATTCTGGTAGTTTTTTTTGTTCTCGAGCACCCTGTTCATTATTTAAAAACACTTTTCACCACCAAACTTTCTCAGACTTTTTTAAAATATTTATTTTTAGCGATCCCCATGACCATCATTTTGTTCTTATTTTTTCCACGCATCGAGATTGGATTTAATCCCAAACAATCAACGATTCAAACCTCAGGTTTTTCACCGAAAGTGGCACCAGGGGAATCGGCAGAGATAAAACTCGATTCAACCTTGGCGTTTCGCGCTTATCTCGAGACTGACCAAGAAATTTCACCAATGGATCGTTATTGGATTGGAGCAACTCTCTATCAAACGGATGGCTGGCATTGGTCGCCGGGAGAAAGTTTTCAAGCTCCCAGAAAGGATCTTAAAACTATCGCAGCAGGCATCACCTATTCCATTTCGTTGGAAAAACTGGCCAGTGAATATCTTTTTTTACTCGATTTTCCCCTAGGCATTTTAGATTTGAGTGAGTCGGTCTATGAAGACAGGCCTGAAACTTTTAAAATGAACCGGGTCCATACCAAAAAAATCCGGTATCGTGCGAAGGCCCTTTTGACTGCTGAAAAAGCCATTTCACTTTCTGAAAAAGAAAAAAAATTATCGCTGCAATTTCCCGAAAAAAAAATTTCTCAAAAGATTTATCAATTAGCGGAGTCTTTGCGTGGCGACTCTCCAGAAAAAACCATTGATAATATACTTAATTTTTTTAAAAACCCGGCATTTCAATACACTCTTAAACCTGGCCAAGCTTTTTCTTTAGACGAATTTCTCTTTGAAACTAGGCTGGGGTATTGTGAACATTTTGCTTCTGCCTTCAGTTTACTCGCCAGGCTCAATAATATTCCCTCGCGCGTGATGGTGGGCCATCAAGGAGGTGACTACAACTCCCTGGGAAATTTTTATGCCATCAAAGAAAGTGCGGCGCATGCTTGGAGTGAGGTGTATTTGGAGAAAAAAGGTTGGGTTCGCATCGACCCGGTGGAGGTGGTGGCCCCGGCCCGACTGGTGATGGGGGTTGAAGAATTTTTTTTGGCCAGTGCCGAAGATCGTATGCTTTCACTAAAGCAGCTAGAAGAATTGGCCAAGTTAAAGTTGGCCGTGGAAAAAGCTTGGTGGCAACAATACTGGTGGCAAACCAGGCAATATATTGATCTATGGGACAGTTCATACCAACAATTTTTATACTCTTTTAATAGTGAGTATCAGCAAAAAGTCGCTAATTTTTTTAAGATCAATTCCACCACCCTGTTTATTTTGGCGATTCTTTCACCTTTTTTTATTTTATTAATTTTTTTTGTTTTGCTACCGGCATACCAACAACGAAAAAATTTCCCCTTGGAAATAGTTCTTTATAAAAAACTGATCAAAAAATTAGAAAAGTATGACGTACAAAAATCCCCTGCACAGACACCACTCAATTTAATGGCGATAATCGCGAAAAATGAAAAAATTCCTTCTTCCAAAAAACAAAAATATCTTTTGTTCTTAAAGCTCTATCAAGAAACGCGATATGCCAAACAAAATAATCATGAACCACTGATCGTGTTAAAAAAAATTGCACGGTCATTTTAAATTAGTTCCTTACACAATAAGAAATAATCTGATAACTTTAGACTCATCATGATCAAGAGATTTTTATCAAGATGAAATTTAAAACTTTTGCACTTTGTTTCATAATTTTCATGTTGATTTTATTTTTTTATACCGGCAAACGATACCAAGGACTCCATCATAGAGAATCCTTTGAATTACCTCCTTTATCGGAACGCGTGCCCGAACGTCTGAAACAAAAGGCCTTAGAATAATTAAAATGAATTCTTAGATAACTTTATCCGCTTTCAAAAGCTTTTTTAGCTGATTGATCATTTCTAAATTATAGTTCCCCATTTCATCGATATTTAACTCTTTCATCGCTTCACCTGGAGGTATCTTTAAACACGTCACTCGCCGATCATAAGCACTACACAATGAAACAATTTCTTGTTCTTTGGTGAGCTTCATCAATTTATTGGGAAAACCTTCGCCCGAAATTTTTTCTTCATGTGCTTCGATGATTTGCAAAACTTCTTTGGAAACAAACGGTTTATCGCGCAGCAAATCGGCGGCCAAAAGTGGATGTTGTTTATAAGCCTTAAATTCTTCCGCCGAAAAACTTTTTATCGGTTTAATAAATAAAGCATGATACTCGGGTGCCATTTTAACAATACCCACATCTCTTAACAAACAACCGGTGGCCAGCGCCTCAATTTTTTCTTCAGGTACACTCAACACCGTGGCCAGACGAATCGCCAACGCCGAGGCGTTAACCGCCGATGATAAGGTAGCATCTTGATCCGATTCGGCATTAAAAAAGTTTTTTAAAACTCCTGGATCAGAGCGGATGACGTCAATAATTCCTTTGGTGGCTTTTTGCGATTTTTTATAGGCCTGTTCACTGCCAGGATCTTTACGCATTTGTTCCAAGGCATTTTTAGAGGCACCATCCACCATCGCCGCTTTTTCACTGCTGGCCATGGTGGTATCTTTAATGGCGGCAGATAACATTTTATCTAAGTAATCTTGATAAGCATTCTCGTCTTTGGCGTCGATAAAAAACTTGGCGACTTTCTGTTTTTTGAGTTTTTTCAGTTTTTCAATTTCAAATTGGGACTTTGTTTTGGCATAAATAATAAACTGATCTTTAAATTGGATGTGCAAATCAAAGGGCAACTCTGAATCTGGCTTAATAGTAGCAATACGAATAGGTGAATAATCCATAACTTAGTTTATCAAAAAAACCTTTTTTTTGTTAATAATGCATAAAAATCCAATGAGATAAACCAACCAGGCTTTCACCTGGACCATCCCTATGTTAAAACTAAAAAATTACCATCATTCTTTAAACTTTAAAAAAGGATCCTCATGTACGCTAGCCGCAGAGATTTTATCAAATTCCTCACTGGAGGTGCACTAGGAACCATGGCGGTGAGTATTCCCGGATTAGTATCCTGTCAAAAAAAATCGGCCAATAGTCTATCCAAGACTTCCCCCATGTCTTTTACTCCAGTACTACCGTCCAGCGAAGATCAGTTTTTACTGGCAAGAGAACTGCAATTTGATTTTATTATCAAATGGGGCGACCCACTCAACGCCCAAGGTGATCTGTTTGGTTTTAACAACGATTACAATGCTCTTTTGCCGATTCCCGGAAAACCGGATGAACTACTGATGTGGACTAATCACGAGTATCATTCACCTCTGTTTGTCGGTCGCCACAGCGAAACGCAAATTCCAACCTTAGAGCAAGTAAAAACCGAACGTAAAAGTGTAGGCGGATCTTTTTACCATCTTAAAAAAGATCCCCAAACTGGCCGCTGGAAATTTGATTTCTCCGGCGAGTTTAATCAGCGTTTTGATGCTGATTCTGTTTTCGCCATCGCTTGGCCGCAACCGATGGCCGGTCAAAAAACCGCCATTGGCACCCTCGGCAATTGCGCTGGAGGAGTCACTCCATGGAATACCATTCTGACTTGTGAAGAAGGATTTGAACAATATTATGGAAACGTTGATTTTCTTTCTCAAAAAAAACTTCCACCCGAATACCACTGGGAAAAATATTTTGATTATCCCCATGAGCATTATGGTTGGGTGGTGGAAATCAATCCCTGGACTAGATCTGGTAAAAAACTGATTGCCCTTGGGCGCTTTGCCCATGAAAGTGCGACCGTGACCAAGGCGAAAGATGGACGGATTGTTGTCTATAGTGGCGATGATCGAAATGATCAGTGTTTTTATAAATTTATTTCCGATTCTGCAGATAGCTTAGAACGCGGAACACTCTATGTAGCGAGTATAGAAAAAGGCCAGTGGCTACCACTCACCATTGAAGGTTCTAGAGCTCACCCTCAACTGCAGGCCACTTTTAAATCGCAAACTGATCTCCTCATCCATACTCGTTTGGCAGCCGATTTAGTGGGTGGCACTAAACTTGATCGCCCAGAAGATATCGATATTCATCCCCTAACTGGTGAAGTTTTTTTAACTCTTACCAATAATATTCCCAAAGGAAACTTCCATGGCAGTATTATGAAATTTATTGAATCTGACCCTGGGGATCTAAACTTCAAACACGAAGTTTTTTTGGCCGGAGGGAAAGAAAATAAATTCTCCTGTCCGGACAATATGGTTTTTGATAGCGCCGGCAATTTATGGATGGCCACAGATATTTCTGGTACCAATATCAATAAAAATGAACAGATTCCTTTTAAGAATAATGGTCTCTTTTATATCCCCACTTCTGGACCCCAAGCTGGTCTTCCCCTCCAAGTGGCCTCAGCTCCCATCGAAGCAGAAATCACTGGATTATGCTTCTCTCCCGACGAAAAAACACTGTTTGTTTCCATTCAGCATCCTGGAGAAAAATCCACTTCTTTGGAAGCTCTTACCAGCCGTTGGCCTAATTTTGGCCAAGATATTCCTAGGCCAGCAGTGGTCGCTATTTATGGCCAGGCGTTAGAAAACATGACTAAAAAAGCCTAAACGTAATCGCTAAACTAAATGGGTGGGTTATTTACCAAAGGATTCAAATACAGGTACACTTAGGCGAACTTTTAGCTTAAGGATCGACTATGCAAACCACTAAAAAAATTGAATTCGCCATTCCCCGCGGCATAAAAAAAGTCAAAAACATTATCGCCATCGGCAGTGGCAAAGGTGGAGTGGGCAAATCCACTGTCACTAGTTTACTCGCCTATGCCCTCAAAGAACGCGGTTGGAAAGTGGGAATTCTCGACGCCGATATTTATGGACCAAGTCAGCTTTTTCTCATGGGTACCCCCGATAAACCGCCCGTCACCAATCAAGAAGAAATGGCCAAGCCAATTGAAAAAGATGGCATCAAATACATTTCCATGGCGGCCTTTAAACAAGGTGATGAAGCGGCGATCTTAAGGGCCCCGATGGTGGTCAAATGGTTACAGTTTTTTCTCAGTGGCATCGACTGGGGCGATTTAGATTTTTTACTGCTCGATTTACCTCCAGGCACCGGTGACATTCAGTTAACGATGGCGCAACAAAGTCATTTAAGTGGAGCGATTATCGTCACCACCGCCAACGATGTCGCCTCTGAGATCTCTAAAAAAGGTCTTAATATGTTTTTACAAGTGAGTGTGCCAATTCTTGGCATCGTAGAAAATATGAGTGGATTTGTTTGTGGCCATTGTCAGGAGGTGACTCACCTTTTTGTCGGCCAAGGAGCGGAAAAAATCTCACGGCAGTTTGGCGTTCCGGTGTTAGGGAAACTGCCCATGCATCCCAAACTGACCCAAACAGTGGATGGTTTGCGTGAAGTTTTAAATGACCAAAATGAAAAAGAACTGAACCGTACCATCGAAAAAATGACCTCAAATCTATTACAAGAATTTGATAAGGTCTTGATGATTTCACGAGCGGTTGGTCCAACCACTATGGAGATCAATACCCATGGCCAGCTCCATCTTCAGTGGCAAGATGAAACGCAAGTAGAACTCAACCCCCGCGATTTACGCTTGGCCTGCCGCTGTGCCAGCTGTATCAATGAAGTCACGGGCGAAAAAATTCTCAGTGAAAAAAATGTTCCTGAAACCATAACCCTGTTAAATGCCAGACCAGTAGGACGATATGGCCTTAGTTTGCAGTTTTCTGATGGCCACGGCACAGGAATTTACCGTTTTGATTATTTAAAAAAACAATCTTCCAGTTCGCAAAGACCGGCCTCACCGGTGAAAGCCGATCAGGCGATTCAGGCCCATTATGATCAAGGTGATTTACGACAAAACCTCGATCACTTTTTACAGACTCATGTGGCCCCCTCACTCGCCTCTCATGGCGGAAAAATTACGATTACTAAAATTGAAGGGTCAGTGTTGTATGTGCACTTGGGAGGTGGTTGCCAAGGTTGTAGTCAAGTTGATGCCACCTTAAAACAAGGCATCGAAAAATTAGTCAAAAAACAATTTCCTGAAATTACTGAAATCCGAGATGAAACCAATCATGAACAAGGATCAAATCCCTACTTTCAGTGATGAATGGGACCCACATGTTTTTGAGTCGGTGACCAAACGGTATCCGTTACCTTTTTTACATGAGTGCCTCTTATTTTTTCTTGGCCTTATTTTAAAATGGTTAGCTTTTTCTTTTCGCTACACCTATTTGCAAACTGAAAATAAAAAAATGGCCAGTGATTTCCATCCTCATGGTGGTTATATCAATGGCATTTGGCATGAAACTTCTATCAGTGCCATCCTAGGGCATTTAGGTGAAGACTTCGCCCCACTCGTCAGCCAATCCAAAGATGGTGAGTACGCCTCGAGGCTTTTTAACTACTTAGGTTTTCGCGCCATTCGTGGAGGGTCTTCGAAAGGGGGAAAAGAAGCACGCCAGGCCCTTAAGATTTTTTTTGATCTGGGAATTTTTTGTGGAATTGCAGTGGATGGCCCGCGGGGACCAAGAAGAGAAATCAAACCTGGTCTCATCTCCTTGGCGAAGGATTGCCAAGTAATGCTTTTACCGATGTTCACTTTGCCAGAAAAATACTGGATGCTAAAAAAATCCTGGGATCAAATGAAAATTCCAAAACCCTTTACTAAAATAGTCGTGGTTTATGGACAACCAATTTTAGTCCCTCTCAACACCGATCACGCCAGTTACTCGCACTATAGCGAACTTTTTAAATTAGAAATGGACCGTGCCCATAAAGTTGCGTTAAAATTTTTTCAACCAAATCATTAAACATTTAATCAAGGAGTTTTATGGAACATTTAGGATTATTGATCTTAAGAGTGGCCGCTGGTGGGATTATGCTTTTTTCACATGGTTGGGGAAAAATGATGAAATTTGGAGAACTCTCCACCCAGTTTCCTGATCCCATAGGTCTTGGTTCTGCTGTCAGCTTAAGCCTGACGGTCTTTTCCGAAGTTTTCTGTGCCGTGGCATTAGTCATTGGTCTAGGCACCAGATTTGTCAGCTTCCCATTGCTGATCACCATGTTAGTGGCGGCCTTCGTTATCCATGCCGAAGATCCATTTGCTAAAAAAGAAATGGCGATTCTCTACGCATCGATGTTTGGAACACTGCTTTTTACTGGAGGCGGAAAATTCTCCATCGATAGTTTAATTTTTAAGAAAAAGTAAGAATAAAAAAGCCTCTCTCAATGGGCTTGCGTCAAGCAATTCTGGTGTGAAGAACATACTATGCTCCCTCATCTTGAGGGGGCAAAATCGATGAACTTTTACTCTAAGATTGTTGCATTAATGACCAACACCTTCTTATTATCCTCGGTATTCTCGCTATCCTTACTGTCTTGTTTTTCTTTTGATGTTGAAGCGCAAAGCTTAACTCATTATGGAATCCCCTTAAAACCTTATCAAAGTAATCGTTTGGTTATTTCCATTCAAACGGAAGAAGAAGTTAAAACCGTTGCAGAAGTAAAATCACTCTTACCAGAAGCCGAAAAAATTCTTTTGAGTTATAAAAAAAATGGTGAATCTTTTTATACCACCCTGGTCCGGTTGCATTCCATGGGTCAATCACTGCTTGATCTTGCCACTTATTATGAAAATCAATCCACGACGAACTGGATTTATCCACTTTTTTTTCATGAAGGCAACCCAATGGAGTCTGATGATAAGCAAAAGCATCACTCCGCTTTTGAATTTTTTTGGAAAAAAATTTATGCTGAGTTATCATCACTTCTAACTCCTAATGATCCTGATTTTTCCAAGCAGTACCACCATCAAGTGATAAACAGTCTGGCTGCCTTTCAACTCCATACAGGTGATCCCGCTATTATTGTGGCAGTGACTGATGCAGGAACAAAACTCGATCACGAAGATTTAGAAAATGCCTTTTGGCAAAACAAAAATGAAATTCCCGATAATCAAATTGATGATGATCAAAATGGTTTTATCGATGATGTTAATGGTTGGGATTTTTCTGATGATGATCATAATCCTAATCCAGGATTTGAATCTCATGGCACAATCGTCAGTGGCGTGATCAGTGCTCAACTTAATAATCATAAAGGCGTGGTAGGAGTGGCCCCTGGAGTAAAGCTCATGCCGTTGCGTTTTTTTGGTGGAAAAAATGAATGGACATCAGAAATTGTTTTAAATAGTTATAAATATGCCGCAGATAATGGCGCAAAAATTATTAACACCAGTTACAACATCGACAATTTTGCCAAAGATCCTATTTATTTAGCGGCGTTAGATTATGTCTATCAAAAAGGGTTACTGGTTTTTGTTTCTGCCGGAAATTATAATTATTTAAATCCTAGGCGCTGTGTTTTGGATCAAATTCTTTTAGTGACAGGAACAACTGCCAAAGACGAAAAATCTAAAGTCAGTAATTTTGGTCGAGGAATGGATCTGGCCTCCCCTAGTGAAGAAATCTTATCTACCTCCAATTCTGGGTATGCCAAGTTAACAGGAACATCCATGTCCTCACCGTCGGCAGCGGGAGTGGCGGCACTCATTTGGTCGAAAAATCCCAGCTGGAACAAAGAGCAAGTAGCGGCCAAACTCTTAAACTCAACTGACCAGTTAAGAGAAAAAAAATATCAAAACCTATTAGGCGTGGGTCGTCTGAATGCTTTTCGAGCTCTTAGTAACCATTTTCCCCCTCCCCATATCCTAGGAATTTCCGAGCTGATGAATGTTGAATACGACGAGCATGATCAAATGATTGCTCTTTTTGATTCATCTAGTATGGAAGTGCCAAGACTCAATGCGGGTTTGGAAAAACTCACCTTAGAATTTAAACATATCTTAGATTTACCATCAGAATGGCAGGATAGCTTGGGACAATTACAACTCATCCAGCTCAATGGGGCAGTGATAAAAACAATCCCACTGTCGAATTCTAAACCCTATTTTTTAGGCACTAATCAAATGGCCTTAACTTTTGAAAAACTTCTTCCTGGTCGATATCGCTTTATTTTATTCTCAAATAATCTCAAAGATCCCTTTGGCCAATTGTTAGATGGCGATTTTGATGGTCTTGCTGGTGGAGATTTTATTAGAGAGTTTCTGATTGAATAGATTGGGTAAACCATTCTCTGGCAATAATCTTAATTAAAGAAAAAATTATTGGTCCTAAAATAAAACCTGATAAACCAAAAATGCTGGCCCCACCAATTTGAGAAATCAGATAAAAAACGGCGGGCAGTTCATACATCTCATGATTGGCATTTGATTGTTGCTCATTTCGATGGGAAGTTTGACCAATCAATTTCATTAAAGGCCCAGAAAATGGTCGATAATAAATTTGTCTAAGATACCACTCATCGATAAAGCAGATGATTTGGGCCATGACTAATAAAACAAATAAAAATGTTTTACCATACATTAAACTCAATATGATTCCAGGAACAATGATCAGAGAAATTCCCACCGCCGGTAGTAACGTAAAAAATATTCCTAACATGCTTAGAAATAAAGCATAAATCATATCGACTTCACCTGATATTATAAGTGCGATAAAAAGGACTATTCCTTGAAGCATTGAGTTTTCTAAAACGACGTTGATTTGCAACTCGACAATTTTTTTAAAATGATAATATATTTTTATTAAATCAAATCCTAAAATTTGATTGATGAGTTTTTTGTTTAATTTTTTCTCAACATATTGATCTGGATTAGATAAAACTAAACCGAAAACGAAAAGAATAAAGATGTAAACATTGATAACTACGGTACCAATCGCAGCGATTGATCCTCCGCCACTACTCAAATCATTTTTTTTAAGACTAAAGAAATAGTTCATTCCATGGTTAAACATTTTTTGTAAAATTTGATCTGAGTTAATTTTATTAATCAACTCTTGTTTTTTACTAGAATTTAATAAAATATCCGGCACTCGTTGAATGACTCCAATGACAAAGTCAGTAGCTGATGCCAATAATCCTTGGATTTTTTCTACTTCGAAAGAACCTTGGATGTGAGAGGCAATATCGCTGTAACTCTCTTTAAAAAAAACAATAAAAAATAAAAATGCTAATAATGAAAAAAAAGTGATTAAACCTGCTGCCACTAAATTTTTTGCCTGTCTCTGTGAAACTGATTTCAAAAAAATGTATTTCTGAGAAAGTTTCTCTACTTTTTCACTAATGATCGACAATGGATCGGCCAAAACCAGACCTATAATGAGACCCCAAACCATCGCTAATATAAAGGGTTTCATGAGAGTAAAAACCACCCAAAGTGAACTTAATAATAGGAGGTAATTGAATAGTGTTCGAAAAAAATTGGTTTCAATAATATTTTTCATAAGAGATCTCTATTTTTTAAAATTATTTTGCACCGTAAGATAATTTTTCAGAAAAATGCTCTGTACTCCCCACGATTTTTCTAGTTCCTCATGAGTTTCATTCTCTCTTAAAATATTATCAATTTGCGTCTTACTTTTGTCTTGGGCAATTTTGGCACCATCATTTAAAAGCGCATCTTGCTTTCCGACTATGTTAACGACTTTTTTCACATTCGTAGGAATCACGTCATTATCAAAACCCACGGCATCGATGGTGAAGAGCAAATCAATCTGAAGTTGTGGAGATGTTCGTTGGAGCTCTTTGGCCACTTCAATGGCGGTATCAGCTCCAAAACCATGTCCTGCCAATACGATGGGGAAAGGACTTTGATTCTGCTGAGACCTCTTTTGAATTTCACTGATGATTTCTGATTTATCTCGCCATCCAAAATGTAGGCCTTCGTTCACTAACTCTTTGAGCTCATCCATTCCTTGATGATTCTCAAGGCCTTTCAATTTAAAGCCGGAAATAAAAAATGTACTTTTTTCACTTTCGTTATTTATGGTTTGAATTGGCAGAGTGGCCTCGGGGATAACTTTAATAATGTTTTGCGCTTGATCAGCTAAAAACTTCTGAACTTTCTGACTAGCTTTGGCGATGGATAATAATTCTTTTAGGTCATCCGCTATCTCCACACGATCTGTGACTTCATCATTGATCGGTTTATGGGCATGATCTTTATCATTTGCTGTTTTGTTTGTGGTATTATTGGTATTTTTTTTGACGGCAATTTGGATCTCTGAGGGAGGCGAATAAACGGTTAATTTTTCAATCATATGATTAATCTTATACCGATCAATCACTTCTCTCAAACTGGTATAAATTGTGGTAGAATTCTTTATGCCTCAAGGTGAATTATTGACAAAAATGCTTCTGGTTGTTTCCTTGATCTACATATTTGCTCGAGTATTTCCCGTAATTATAAAAACATTTCTAAGTTATCGAAGCGAAAATAAAAAAAAGTCTTCTCGAGAGATTGATCTTGATATCCTGATTGAAAGAGAAAAGTATCGTATGACCCATGGGATGGGCGTCAACAGTGAAGTCCTAAACAATAAAAAAAAAACTGATCGCGATATAACCTTTGTCTATACCGAAAGATTAAAGAAGTTTAAGTCTGACTCCCCGGAGTATCTCGATGCTAAAAATGTTTTAACTTTGTTAGATGAATTGAAATGGGGAACTGGTACCCAAATGCAATCTTTGGCCCAGCAGTGGCGCAATAAATGGAGTATCGACATTGATGTTTTTAAAATTTCAAAAACTTTTTCTTTCCTCGCTAAAAAAACATTTTTTCTTTATGGAACTAAAAAAGAAAAACCACTCTATTATCAAGATATTCTTAAAATTGTAGAAAGTTTTATTTTGCTGATGGAGCTTGCTGCCGATATTGAGATTGAATCAGAACAAGCTAACGGCCTCATCAAAAAGTTAACTTTTTCACGTGGTATTACCCAACTCGCTTTAGGACTAGCATTGCAATATATTTTACTAAATCCCAAACTCCATCGTGAACAGCATTTTTTTGAAGCACCTTTACTCAGAAAAAAAATTTCGATCCATCTTCTTCCAAAAATGAATGAACATGATTTTGAAAATGCTATACTTGAGTTAATTTTTAATCATGAAACCGGTGTTATTTTAGGTTTTCAAGACATTTTAGAATTGATTAAAAATTATTCTGATAAGTACTATAATTTAATTCCGGTAACACCTCTTCCCGCCAATCAATCTGAATACAATAACTGGGCGATCAATGTCTTAGGAATTAAAGAACAAAATCTACAAACTGAAAAAGATAAATTAAGTAAAGCACAGATTCTGAATCGATTTAAAGAACTGGCCAGGCATAAACACCCCGATAAAATTCCCATCGAGTTTAAAAGTCCTAAACTCGAAAAACTGGCCAATCAAAATTTTCTTTTAATTAGTCAGGCGAAAGACATTTTACTTAGTCAAATTTCTGCCAAAAGTTAACTGAGACTTTGATCTAATAAGTGATGCAGACCCGCCGATTGATAAATGGTGCGAGTGGCCTCGGATTTATTTAAAGTATAAAAATGAATGCCACGAACATTATGATTAAGCAGATCTAGCACTTGTTCAGTGGCCCAATGGACTCCCACTTGCTCAACTAATTTTTCATGAGATTTTTCAGCTCGAGCGATGGATCGTAACAGTTTTGCTGGAAATTTTGCACCCAAGGCCAATTCCGCCATTCTTTTCATTCCCGATGAAGAAGAGATGGGCATAATACCTGCAATAATAGGAATTTTTATCTGAGCAATTTCACATCTTTCACAAAAGTCATAAAAATCGCGATTATCAAAAAAGAGTTGAGTACAAATATAATCCGCACCCGCATCAACCTTGGCCTTAAGATAATCCATTTCCATTAAACGATTAGGGCATTCTGGATGGCCTTCGGGAAAACCAGCGATACCAATTCCAAATTGAGGGAACTTTTTTTTAATAAAAGAAACTAACTCTGCAGCGTACTTAAACCCACCAGATGTTGGTGCAAAGCTACTTTGCCCACGAGGAGGGTCTCCTCGCAGGGCCATAATATTATCAATACCGTGCTGCTGATATTTTTCTAGTATCTGAAAAATTTCATCTTGAGTATGGCCGACACAAGTTAAATGGCTAACGACCGTTAACTCGGTATCTCTTTTGATTTTTAAGAGTAAATCATGGGTCAATTCTCGCGTTCCACCACCTGCTCCATAAGTGACACTCACATAACCTGGGTTAAGGGGTAAAAGCTCTTTGATATTTTGATAGAGTAAATTCGCTGCTTCAGCTGTTTTTGGTGGAAAAAACTCAAAACTTAAGCAAGGTTGGTGATCGTTTAGTATTTTTGAAATATGCATAGGTCTTATTCATACCTTGAAATACATGGATTTTACAGTTTTTAGATTCATTCGATTTTCAAAATAATTTAGCGACTTTAAGATTAAACTCGATCGCCTTCGATAGCGGTACTGGTTGAGATTTCCAGTGCCTCTAGAGAAAAAAATCGAACCTAATCTTCCAAAAAAAGGGCCAGATCATCTAATATTTGCTGCTCAAGGACAGGCTCACGTCGACGATTTTCCGGTGAATCGAGCCAATGATCTAAACTCTTGCCGGCAAAAGGCTCTTCTTTATATCGAGGAATAATGGTTAAATGCACATGGGGAACTTTTTGTCCGGCGACCAATCCTTGGTTCCATGCCAAATGAAAACCCTGTGGATGGAACTTTAAATTGATCGCCAATTTTATTTCTTTTAAAAGCTGAAACAATTTCATCATTTGCTCATCATTGATTTGATCCCAGTCTGCAAGGTGATCTCGCGTAACGATTAGACCCGCACCGGGATTGTTTTTTTCTACCATTGGTAGAAAAAGACAAAATTCATTTTCAAACAAGACTTCAACAAAGACGGATATCTTTTGGCAAATAGGACAAGCATTATTCATGATAAAAAATCCTAATTTATTTTAGTTATTATTTTACCTGCTTATTATTTAGAGCGCTATGCAGATAACCGATTAAATCTATCGGACTTTTCTATCAACTAATCTATACTTAGATCCTTTAACTACACATTTATCTTAAATTTTTATTTAGAAGATGATTCATTCATCCGACGTATTATTGAAGAAGATCAATCGGAACAGCAAACGAGCAGTTTATGGCCGGTAAAAAAGGATTTATTAAAGTATTCTATCTTGGCCAAGATCTTGGTTATTACAAGAATTTACAAATTAAATTTCAGGGCATTTATCATAAACTTAAGTTTGAATTTGAAACCATCAAAAATCCAAAAGAGATTGATCCGGAAAAAGCCTTTCAAGAAATTTTAAATGGCGGCATCGATATTCTCTTTCTCGATTTTTCAAAGAATATTGAAAAATGCTTAAAGCTCGCTCGGCTACTAAGACGTGATACTATCACAAAAAAAATATCCTCAACCGGATTGTTTGATTATTTACAAACTAGAGATGACCATTCTCGTTCATTAATGGCGGGGATGAGAATCAATCATGTTAAAAGCGTAGAAAACAGTGATGTGGTTTACGATGCAATGTACTTTTTTGATCCTACTGAAGTGATCGAGCTACCGCTAGCGATGGCCAAATTTCAAATGGAGCAAAAAGTTATTATTGATTTAAGAATCAGCTATGCTACAAAAACATTTTTTCATATCGAGTCCAACCTTAATTTTAGAACAGGTGAGAAAATTAATCTCATCAAAAACCCGCTGATAAAATGGCTTAAAACAACTTCATTTGAAATAGGAAAAATTAGTGATGAGGATCTATATTACAATTATGCTAATGGAATAGATTTAAATTATCTTTATGCCAATAATCCAGCTGATCAACCTGCTCCCGAGGTCAAACCTCCCACGACACCGACGCCAGAAGGTGAGGTAGAAGTGGCATCTGGTCCAGATCCAAAAAAATTGGCCGATGCCATAAAAGAGTATGAAAATACTCTAAAGCAATGCCAAGAAGATGTGGCCGAATGGATAGAAACAAAATCGACTAAGGTATCACCCAAATTTACCAAAGTGCTGATTATCGATAAAAAAGCTGATTTTATCAATAGTCTAAAAAAGCCATTGGATAGCTATCCCTACACCATCAATTTCCACTCAAAACTGGAAAAAGATTATGTTTATATAAAAAGAACTAAACCCAATATTATTGCTTTTGTCTTTGAAAATCCTCCCAAAGGTGATCCGGCCATGGCCAAAGGCAAGGGTGAAAAAAATATTTATAGTGAAGTGGATCCTTTCGATACCAATGGCGCAGAAACTTTACAGGCGATGACAACCGCGGTTAAAAGCATTCCTCAATATGAACCGATCATTGTCGTATTTTCAGCTCAGCATAAATCTGAAACACTGCAAACAAATTTGGGTTATAAAAAAGTCATCTCTTATACCGATGGACCAAGCTTTGATATTATCGAAAAATTTTCCATGATTTATAATGACTCGACTTCTCAGAAGAAAAAAGCGGAACTCACTCAACTACTACAAATGAAAAAGAAAGAAGATCCTAAAAAATGGAATGGAAAAAAAATCGAAGACTTAGAAGAAAA
Organism: Bacteriovoracaceae bacterium; assembly: GCA_044356225.1. Lineage (GTDB taxonomy): Bacteria > Bdellovibrionota > Bacteriovoracia > Bacteriovoracales > Bacteriovoracaceae > JBIKWR01. Next base: position 32,124 of record JBIKWR010000006.1, read on the forward strand.
AAAAGTTTATTTTGCCGGTGAAGACCTCGGTAAAATTGCTCACATGGAAAAAAAGGTCAATTTTATTGGATTGCAAGAAAATAAAGTCTACTTTAAAACCAAGGAAAAATACCCTATTTATACCGTCATCAAAAGTCTTTTTCCGGTTGAAATGCTGATTACGATTGTGCCTTTGAAACCAACGGATGAGTATTCAAAAACGGCTGATTGTTATTGTGGATTAGTTAATGGAGTCAATGAAAATGGAAAAAAAGAAATTCGTCAGTTCATTAATAACATTTTAGGTACTGAAAAAAGACAAGCAGAAGAAGCGGCTAAGGCCGAATTTAAACAAAAAAATTCTCAAACTCTTCAAGCTAAAATAGACGAGGAAGCCAAGGCAAGCGCAGAAGAAAATGCTGATAAAAAGCCTGAATAAAATGCCGTCAACATCACCACTCAGGTCGGCCAGTGAGTTAAGGAATCGCAGCTAAATAAGTTACCCAACCTGGACAATTTTCAGCGGTTTCTGAAATTACATACTCACCGTCTTGATCGTCTTGTTCCCAAAAAGCGACGGTCTTAGAAAATCCCGCATCCTCTAATATATCTCTTAACTCTGGTAAACTCCATAAACGCCAATCATAAGTAAAACAATTCATCATTTTTTTTCCATCCTTCGGTTTAAAATGGATGGAAAAAAAACATTCATTCGTTATTGGGTTAAATTTTTTTAAATCCCAAAAATAGGTAAAATTTTTGTATTTTGTTTTTTCTTCTTGAACTGTTTGGCCTTCTTCACCACCAAACAAATCGATAAAAAAAACACCATCTTTATTTAATGACCTTCTCACAGATTTAAAATATTCCATCAACTGTTTTCTTTTTTTAAAAATAAAATAACTAAAATTGAATGCAACAATGATGTCAGTACGAACATTTTCTGAATCTAAAACGTCCTGCCTTAAATAATTAACCCTTGCTTGAGCATCGAGGGCCAACTTCGTTTTATGATTAGCGAGTCCAAATTTAATTGGTTCAGGATCAAGATCGATGGCAAAAGAGAAATGCTTAGAACTTTGTTTAACCCATTCACAAGCAAGTTTGGCAGTTCCGCCAAAGTCTTCTCTTAAAGTATAGGGTTTCTTTTTTCCTAACTCTTGGCATTTTTCATTGATAAATTCAATATCAGCTTCAACGTTTTGGACTGATTTTTCATAAAGAACATATTTAGATTCGGGATTATTTTTTTTTTTACCACTAGTCTTTTTTGTAGAAGACTTTCTTTTCAACATTGTTTTATTTTTGGTCGCCATAATTTATTCTCTAATAAATCTCTGAAAAAAAAACTATTCTAAACCCAATTCGTGGAGAACGGCTTCTGCCATACTGACGGCTTGCCACGCTATCGTTTGTCGATGACTTTCATTATCTATGTCTTTTTCATATTTGTCGATTAATGCGGGTAAAACAGCGCTTACTACTTTTAATTTCCACTCAAAATATTCTTTTTCGCTTACTTCCATGCAGTTCTCCTTTATTGAGCAATATTAAAATTGATCGTTTGTTTAACATCCACAATGCCTCCCCCTTTAGGTAAAGGAAAGCGTATACCTCTTAATACATTCGAAACACAATCATTCATTCCCACATTCTGGTCTTTATTGGTAACATCCGTTTTAACCACGTTGCCAGATGCTCCGATCCTGAAATCCAACGTCACGACTCCTTCAAAGCGTTTACCTTTAAAGTTTTTTTCCAGCTCTAGCTGATAACAATGACGAAATTGCGCGAGATGTTCGCGAAGTATTTGTAAAATAACATTGGGATCAATTGAACCTTTGACTACTGTTCGAGTGGGTATCTCCGCGATCGTTGTACCACCTTTTTGCGCTAATCCTTTAGCACTCGAAGATTTATCAATTTTACCACTCGCCAATCCTTCTAAACTACCAACGTTGTTATCAACTTGAGCGCGTTTAATCTCTTCATTGGTGCCATCGCCAACAAAACTATTTTTACCAACATTACTTAATGTCGCCTCTTTAGATTTAACCGTTGCTTCACTGGCGGCCTTACCTTTAGTTAACAAAGACTGAAGGGAGCTTTTAAAATTGACCGGTTTGTAACTTTCTACTGGTTTAGTGGGTTCTTTTTGAGTGACTTGTTTTTCTGCTGATTCTTGTTTTGCCGCTTTGGTTTTTTCTTTATCTGATTTTTTATCACCGATAACTTGCTGTTTCTCTTTTTCTTGTGTCGGTGTTTTGGTTTCACCTTGCTCTTCGTTTGGTTGCGATGTTTTGACTGGAGGTAAGGTCGGCTTCTTTTCTACTGACCGTTTTAAAATGGTGGCCAGTCTTTCTTGGTTAATCTCTTCTGTTTTCTTTTCTGGCATGGGTATAAGCATTGCAATAATGAAGAGTAATAACGCTGCTGCAATGACTGGTAATAGATATCTTTGCAACAAGATTTTATTTTTTTCAATAAAGGGAGCGATCGCTACTTTGGGAGGAGCATCAACTCTTCTGACAAAAACTTGTAAGTCTTTTTGAGCATATCTTAATATACCCATGGATTTTAAATGCAGACGTTGTTTAGCAGTGTTGGTATTGACCGCCGAGGGTTGTCCTGAAATCTCTTGAGCAGTATCATCTTGAAGAAATAAAATATCGAATCCTTCCAATATCTGACAATAAATTTCACTTTTTTCAATATCAAGTAATCGCACGCGCTTCTTTTTACCTAATACAGGATATTCAACTTCATTGAGTTTTGGAGCATATCCCGCTAAAAAATATGTTCCGTCTTTATCCGGCAAGTAATCAACCGAAAGCAGACTATCATTAAAGATGACAATCACTTCGACACAAACTTTTTGTAGGTCATAATCAAAAATCGGTTTTACTTCGTCTATGTCCTCAAAAATGTATTGATTAAAATCGGCCTTAGGATCTTTCGCCAAGGGATAAGCCACCGGTTTTTGTTTTCGATTAATTTTTTTAAATTCGTAAAATTCTTCATCGGTATCTAAATCATATTTTGCCGAAGGACCCGTTGAAGATGAGGCTGGTGGAACTAACTCGGGAATTTCTGGAAGTTCACTAAGTTCAGGTGCATCATCTTTCATCAAAAATGGCATGGATTGATCGGCCATTTTTTCTTTTTGTTTTTTAGATGATTGATTGAGATGACCTTCCGATGGTGGGCCAGGAAGATTAGTAATTTTTTGGTTTTTGGGAAATAGAATTTCTGATTTTTCCGGGGATAATATATCAAGTTTATAGCGCTGTTTATCATCTGAAGTATAGATGACAAATTCGAACTCTATACCTCCAAATGAAAGCTTATCTCCAACTTTAAATTCAACTTGACCATTAATCCTCTTATCATTGACGAAAGTTCCATTTTTAGAATTCATGTCATACACCAGACCGGTGTTATTTCTCAATTCAACAACAGCATGGATATTTGAAACGTCAGGGAGATTGATACATAGATCACAATTGATTGAACGACCAACCATGTTCAGTTTTTTTAATAAAACGATTCCTACTGCTCGTGGATCTTTTTTTAATGCCTTCAACTCAAAAAATTGACCGGCAGAAGGAGTTTTAAATTCGGTTTCACTCATGATGTTTAATTTTTTCCTTTTTTGGGATTCATTTTTTGTTTTTCATTTTTAGCAGGATTTACCAATTTATTATCTAAATTTTTATTTGATTTTTCTAGTTCCAATTTTTTAGCTTTTTCTGCAGCAATCGCCTTTTGTCTTGCTTTTTCTTTTTCAATTTCAAGCAACATGTGTTCATTTACAGCATAATAAAAGACTTTAAAACTTGGATCATTCGGTTTAACTAGCAGCTTGTAAGTACTTTCTGCTTCAGCTAAATTCCCTCTTAGTAATGTCAGGTATACATAAGGTAAACCTAAATGAGGTAGTTTTAAGTTTTCTTTTGAAATTTTTTGATAATAACGATTGGCCTTGTCGAGATCTTTTTTTAAAAAATGAATCAATCCTAATGCTCCATGAACCTCAAAATCATTGTCATTCACATCATTTAAATATTCAAAATAAGGAAGGGCCTTTTCTATGATTCCGTATTTTAAGTAAAGTTGTCCTAAGTTAAAAGATGCGGTTTTCGATTTTGGGTGGTCTTGCAAAACTTTTTTAAAATATTCCATCGCGTGCTCATCATTCCCTAACCATGTATATAAAACTCCCAAATTATTAAGGGCGGGAGCGTAAGATTTATTACTTTTGGTGGCAATTTGATAAAATGAATTGGCGGTTTCTAAATAGAGTTTGGCCTCTCGATAGTCTTTGTCAATTAAGTAACAAAGACCAACGCTATTCCAATAGATTGGTGAGTTTTTTAATTCTCGATAATTTTGGTCAAAAACATTAAAAGCATTTCCCTTTTTCTTCATATGACAAAATGAAGTTCCTTGAAGCAATGGATCTTTATCTAAGTCATATTTATAAAGTTGATTACGATCAACGCGATCGAGAGTTTCGTCAATCAGTGAACTAAAGTTTTTATCCAATAAATTAGGAATAAAATCGAGTAATTTATCGTATTGAATTTTAGCACTCAAATCAAAATCTTTTTCTTTTATCACTTCTTCCACTTTTTCTTCTTTATTTACAGATGCACAAGAAAAGAAAAAAATCCCCAAACACAATAGCAGACAAGTTTTTACTTTTTCGGTTATTGTTAAATTTTGAATATTAACTCTCATGCTTATTTCCCGCTTCGATCCATTGTTATCCCCTGATCAGCATAATAATAGTTGATGGTCACAGGTAAATTTGTATGGGATAAAATCCAAAAATTTTCTTTTGATAGTATTCGTTTATCATTAATGAGTTTTAAAGCATAAGCCTTAAATTCATTCGCCTTATCGCGCAGTGGACCGACTAAGGTCAACATACTTTCCTTGAAGCCTTTTACATATTCAGCTTCTTTATTTGGAGGAGTGAATTCTTGTAAAAATTTTGCCAACCTATCATAGGCGATGATTAATTCTTTATAGATAATAATATTATGAGTTCCGGATCCAATTTTTAATATTTTCAGTGATAAATCAGTCACCAGCTCAAGTTTTTCAATTTTTTCTTGAATTCTCGTATTAAAAACTTCTTCAGGAAATTCTAAGACTATACTGTGATAATAATCAAGCTTTTGGTTAAACTCTTTAATGCTTTGGTCCGCTTCAACTTTAGCATATTCTGCAGGCAGTTTTAAATTTTGTTTTTTGGCCGACTCGACAAATTGCAACATCGAACTCCAAGCCGCACCAGACTTGGTCTTGTTATTATTTTGGTGATACTCATAATAAAGACTGTAACTAGGCATCACTAATTGATGATGAATGAGTGTCTGAGGAGATAACTGATTAATGGCAAAGTGAATCCGATCTAGTTCTTTATAAAGTACATAGTCATTTAAAAAAGATAACTGTAGCGAAGTTGATGTTTCCTTTTTCAAACCTGAACATTTCTGACTATCTTGCATGAGTTTATCTAGTTTCGAATATTGTTTTTCTACAAACAATAGGGTGGCAGTATTTTTGAATAGGTTTTCAAAATTTTTATAGTCTGAAGCACATAGTCTTTCGATTAATTTCAAAGAAAATTGTGATGAAGTGTTTAAATCGCGACGATAAAAAAGATCCATGGCCACTGCACTATAAGTATCGGCAAATTTTAAGACTTCACTATCAGTTTGCATCGAAAATGCGGTCATTAACCACTGAAGTGTTTCTTTAATCCAACCTAATTCAAAATATAAAAGTCCTAAATTATAGGCGGCATTTTTCTTGGCATCAACTGGTGTTAAGGCATATTGAAAAAGTTCAAGGTAACCTGTTAACGCCGCTTTTTTATTGCCAACATTAATTGAATTTTGAATTTTCACTAGTCTCAATTGCGCTAATCCCGCATGGAGATTTTTTTCAAATAGATCGCTAACAATAAATTCTTTTTTATTAATTCTTTCCGCCCAACTCAAAAGTTGAGTGATATTACTTTGTTTGCGGTAATCTTCTAAAATTCTTGCAACCATACCTTCTAGCACAGGATGATCTTGAGGATAATACGTTTGATAACGTTTTATAACATTCTCTGCTTCTATCTGTTTGGCTTTTTCTAAATAAGAATTAAACAATCGAACATAGATTTTCTGTGACCTTTCACTGACCGGCTCTATCGCCAATATCTTCTCATAGGTCGCGATCAGATACTTTTCACGAACCTCTTTACTCAATCTCTCTTGCCCTAGACTGGCCAAGCTGCCATTGATGGCATTATCGACGATTTTTTTCTCACATCCTACAAACTTTCGCGCAAAACACTTTGACATGACCGTGTAATACATTTTTAAAGACTCATTAAAATCGTCAATCGCAAACCAAGTTTCTGCTTCTAAATAGTTATACTTTATTTCCTCGAGTTTAATGACAAATGAAAGCATTCTAAAATACGAAGTCGCAATCCTACCCTTTTTTACTTTATCATTTTTGGCATTGTCATAACTATCCTTACTTATTTGATTTTGAAGTCTGGAGGCCATGGTTACCATTTGTATTTGGTAAGTTTCTAGTCGCTCACCTTCCAAAGCTTTTTGTTTATGAAGTTCAAATAGCGATTGTGCTGCAGCATAGTGCTTTCCTAGCTGTCCAAAACTTTCAAATAACTCCAACCGCGCAATAAAGACATTTTGCCTTTGAACTAAATCAAGTGATTGTTTCTCGGCAATATCTAATGTTTCTTCAGAGGCATTTAAATCTCTTTTACTCAAATGGACTTTTGACATTTCAATAAACTGTGCTGAGACATTGATGCCAATTTTTTTAAAAAACTCCAAGGCCTTACCATTCATTTTAGCAGAGGAAAAAAAGAGCGTTATTGTTTTCAAGGCGCGATCACTAACATCAATATATTCTGGGGTTTTACTTTTGAGATAGATGGTTTTTAATGTTTCAGTTGCCTCATTAAAAAATTTTAGCTCAAAATAACACCAGGCCATATTGATAGCGTCTTTGGTCCACCAATTATACTGATTAAAAGTTAAAGCATCTTTATATAGATTCAAGGCTTTTTCATATTGTCGTTGATTATAGTAAAAATCGGCCAAGGCAACTTTCGCCTTATGATTCACTTTCGATCCGGAAGTTGAATACTCTAAGGCCAAATAAAAGTATTTAACAGCTTGTTGTTCATTGGCAAATTCTTGAGAGTTGTAGGCCAATATTAAGTAAATCTCTGACTTTAACTCACGTTTATTTGTCAGTGGTAAAACTTTTAGCCCAATATCTTGTGCCATTCTAAAAAGTGTTCTGGAGTTTTTAAAAAAATAATCGGGTGCTTGTTTTTTTCTCTCTGCTTCTGGTGTTTTTAAGTAGAAAATATTTTCTTCTGTTTTAACTATTTTCGCCTTTTCAAAATATAATTCCGACATTCTGAACATCATATTGGGATCAGTCTGAATCGCTTTGGGGAAACGAAGTTTTAAAGTTTTTATTTCCTCATCAATGACCGCAATTAGGTTTCCACTTTTTTCTGCGACAGGAATACTGGGCCCGGAGTTTGGTTGATTACTTTTTTTATTTGTTTTTTTAGTCTCTGTGACTTGATTGTTTTTATTTTTTTGCTCTTCTTTTTTCTTGGCTGTTTGTGCCCATAAACTCTGGTGAGAAAAAAACTCTTTGACCGGAGCTGGAAAGATTTCATTAGCAAAATATGCCGAAGCCAATATTGTAAAAGTGCATAAAAATTTTCTTAGCATTACTCTATTATTGGTCTAAATAGTCAATTTCAAAAGAATGACGTTTTTTTCCTGAGCAATACAGTTTGAATCTTTTTCCTCGGATATATTCTCTTCAAAAAATTATAGCGGGTGGTAAAGGTTTAAAAAATCAGACCGAGATGGAAGCGAAAGATACTTAGTTTTAAAACCCAATTAAGGTTGCATAGATAGGGAGTTGTTATGGAAATTGCTCAAATTATTGCTGAATTTATGCGTGCAGGTGGTGGCACCGGTACCGTTTTTATGGCGGTCATTTCTCTCGTCTGGGCGATTGGACTTGGTTATGCCGCAGAAAAAATATTTGGTCTGAAAAAATTAGATATTGATGGCCCTTCACTTATGAATGAACTTCAGAAATATATTTTGTCAGGAGATTTACAAGGCGCCATCAAAGCATGCTCTGGGTCTTCTTCGGCATTGGCGAGAGTTTTAAAAAATGGATTAAAAAGGGCGAACCAAAATCTTGAACAAATGCAAAATGCCATCGATGCGACCACACTTGAAGTGATACCCAAAATTGAAGCGCGACTCAACTATCTTTCTCTTGTCGCCAACGTTTCTACTCTTTTAGGTTTACTCGGTACCATCTTTGGATTGATTGAATCTTTCAGGGCGGTTGCTGCCGCTGAAGATCCCGCGCAAAAAGCACAGTTATTGTCCGATGGTATTTCGGTAGCGATGAATACCACTGCCTTAGGTTTATTATCTGCTATTTCTGTCTTAGTCCTTCATACTGTTTTAACGGGAAAAGCAGCAAAAATTATTGCCAATATAGATGAGTATTCAGTGAAATTAATGGATTTAATTGGAACTCGTAATATCGACAACCAAACGAAAGAATAGGGTCTAAAAAAATGAGTTTGAGATTATCTTCTGCTAAAAGAAGGACTAAGGCTTCAGGTAGTGAAAGACTTAACCTTGTTCCTATTCTCGATGCAGTTTTTATTATTATTTTCTTTTTTTTAACTGCATCACAAATCCGCATGATGGAATTGGCAACTGATATCCCGACCGTTTCGACCGATACCACCCCGCCTCCTAAAAATGACAAACCTCCTCTTAATTTAACTCTTAAGGTGCGAGCAGATCGTTTAGATTTATTGACGGGAGTTCCAGGAGATTTAGTTAAAACTATCATGAATAAAAATAAAGATTATGACTATGATGGACTTCATACTTTTTTAGTTGCTCTCAAAGGACAACATCCTCATGAAAATACCATTGTCTTTGAGCCCATTAGAGAAGTTGATTATCAAGTAGTCGTTAGTATTATGGACGCGGTAAGAACTTTTCGATTTGATGACCCTCAAATTGTAAAAGTAGATCCTGTCACTGGCGTCGAAGAACCGATGAAAAGTTTATTTGATGATATTGTCTTCGGCAATATCGAGGGCAAATAGTCCATGCAAAAATCTCGTTTGATTAGAAACAGAATTCGACGAAAAGCTGCAGAATCGATGGAAGTAGATATCACATCACTTTTGGACATTCTCGTGACCATTCTCATCTTTTTATTAAAAGGTTATTCTGCATCAACTGTTATCATTAATGTTCCTAAAGAAATTGTATTACCACGCTCTGAATCTACCGTTCATAACCAAGAAGGTGTCATCTTACAAGTGTCTGATAATCGAATTTTTGTCGATGATCAGGTGGTGGCAGAAATCGACAAAACAAATTTTAACACTCTTTATGAAGATGATTTAAAAATAGTCCCTCTTTTTAATGAATTAGTAAGACGCAGAGAAGACATTGAAAATCTCAACAAATCCATTGCCGGCGCCAAACCATTTACCGGCATGGTCAATTTAGTGATGGATAAAAACGTTAAATACGATTTTTTAAGAAAGCTGATGTACACTTGCGGCGAAGCCGGCTTTATAAAATTCAAGTTTGTGGTACTTGCAGAAATTCAGTAATCAAAAAAGCTTAAGGCATAAACAATTTATGCCTTAAGTTTTCTTAAAAAATATTAATTAAATGTCGAATACTCAACCGCAATCTGTGCTCCAGCAGGCGGAGCGGTGGTAAAAGCAATCGAGTTCAATTCAGCATCATACACCCAACTATTCACTGGCACTCCATTAACCTTTACGACTATTTCATTCACATTAAACGGAGGCTCACTTAGGGGAAAACTTGAAATCAAATCCACAATGTTTTGCCCCAACTCTTGCAAAGTCGAAGAAAAGTCAGTCAAAATATCGGCTTTTTTACCACCAGTCATATCTGACGCTGCCATTTGAATTTCACCTTTAGTTTCATACTGTCCATAAGTTTGAAAATTAACAATTGAGTTCAACTTTACGGCCATGTTTCCTTTAATCAATTTAATTTCATTCACAAACTCTTCAAGTGTTTTTTGTGCCCAAGTTAAAGATACGTCATTTTCATCAGAAATCATGGTGGTTACGAGAATTGCATCCTGTCTAAACAGACTCACATTTCGTTGTAACCCTCTTAAAGCTCCATTAACGGAACATTCATCTCCAGATCCATTGGTTCCTAGTTTAACTCGAGTTTTAAACTTGCTAATAAAGTCGGCAGGATTATTCACCGCCATGGCGGTATCTAAATAACCATCACCAGATAATTTTCCATCTCCGAAAGGCTTATTACTTCTAGGATCCGTCGATGTGATAAATATTCTAAAGTCTGGTAAAGTTTGTTGCGCTAAGAATGAAGAAATAAAATTTTCAAAATTGTTTGCTAGATTAGTTTGGTCTCCTCCCATTGAACCGGAGTTATCGACCACAAACAAAATATCAACTTTATTTTGCCCTTGAGCATTTTGCGTAAAACTATTCACCACGGGATTAACATAATCAGCACAAGGACCTAACAACGCCCCCATCGCCAAAAACTGATCCACTTCGGTTTCTAAAACTTGTTGATCTTTAGTTTGATAACAAATCATAACTAAGTTAATCACTGGAGGTTCTGGTCTAACAGGCCCCACCGGATCAACCACCACGGGCGGATTTCTGCGATCAGGATCGTCGCCCGCAACGGGCGGATTTCTGCGATCGGGATCGTCCCCCACAACGGGCGGATTTCTGCGATCAGGATCGTCGCCCGCAACGGGCGGATTTCTGCGATCGGGATCGTCCCCCACAACGGGCGGATCTTGAGGCAAGTTATTATCTGTAACTAAAACTTCACCCGAATTATTAGGCAAATCACCATTAGCGGTAAGACCTAAAATTTCAGGATTTTTCCGCGTAAATTCCTGCTGCTGATTACAAGCGACAATTATCAACATCATCATCACATTGATCATCGGCATAATTAAAAAGTTTAAGGATTTCATAGCGGCCTCAAAGTGAAACGATGTTTCACTATGAGCTCTTAAAGTGGAAACAACAAACGGACTCCTTCCGCAAACGTACAACACCACAGTAAGTGCATAATTGAGAATGTCTGTTTTGATTATATCTTTTAAAAAAAATGGGGAAACTTGAGACTTTTCTTGGCCTAAGTCGTTGATAACCACGTTTATGAACCGACCAATTTGATGGTCGGTTCTACCTTAAGATCTTCAATTTACTTTGAAAAAACTAAGTCTCAATTTTCTTCTAGACTACCGCCAACCGCTGTTTGCATGTAGTTTTGCAGACCTAGACTCTTGATTAATTCTAACTGCGTCTCTAACCACTCGATATGGGCCTCTTCGCTCGCCAAAATGTCATTGAATAAATCACGGGAAATAAAGTCTCGCTCAGTCTCAGAAGTGGCGACACAATTCTTTAGCACTTCTATCGCTTCGTATTCCAATTTAAGATCGCACTCTAAAACCTCAGGCACCGTTTCACCAATGGTCACCTTATGGTATTTTTGCATATTGGGAAGGCCCTCGAGAAACAGGATTCTTTTAATGACGGAATCCGCATGTTTCATTTCATCAACCGAGGCCTTGTATTCTAAATGTCCCAAATGGGTTAATCCCCAATTTTGCAACATTCTAGCATGAAGAAAATATTGATTAATCGCTGTTAATTCACGACATAAAACTTCATTGAGTAAATCAATAATTTTAGGTTTACCTTTCATCTATACCTCGCTGCTGAAACTAGATTAAAATCTCTTACGTAAAAAGTTGAACGCCTACGCTTGAGATGTCAGAATGAAAGATAGTCTTACCAGAATTCCTTAAACATTCATACTGCAAATCAATCAGAAGATCAGAAGGCTAAAAATTTTTCTTGATCGGATTGAAAAGAACTTCATGATGGGATGAATTGGCATTTGATGATGACAATAAAGAACAGGCTTGTTGAACACAGGCCCCACAATCGGTACCGACTCCTAATTTTTTTAAAAGTTCAGGCGTAGGACAGCTATAGATTTTTGATTTTTCTTTGATTTCTTTATCCGTAATGGCCCGACATAAACAAACGTACATAATGAATGCCTCCAATCCTTCTTCTTGCTAGATAATTTTACCACCAATTGTTCGGTATACCTAACTAAATTTCTTATCGGCAAACAAGTTTAATACTTAACTGGCGTAGTTAATTAGGTTCAAATTTAGCTAACTATTGGAAATCAAAAATAAAAGTTCTAGTTTTTGAATCTGCAGCTAAATAGCTATCTAATACACTGATATTATTGAGTTTATTGAGATATTGAACCTAATCAAGTCCGGCAGTTTATGGGACTCAACTCTCAAAAAGCTGCGCCGATAAGCATTTATGATCAATCGGATTGGAACCCATTCCTTACCCCCCGCCAAACTCCCCGGCCACACAGATGAGGGCCATAAAGAAGGCAAAGACACTTTTGAAGAAAGGACTGCTAAACCGCGATCAGAAAATCATGATGAACATCGAGAAGATCAAAATCCCGAAAAAAATAAC
>JBIKWR010000227.1:0-3790 GCA_044356225.1 Bacteriovoracaceae bacterium
GTAACTCCATAAATCAGTAAATACTAAATCATCAAATTGTGTATTGGGAATTTCATAAGATAAAACTTGGTCAAGTAATTTTGTGGCGAGCTCGATATGATTAAATCGAATCAGTTTTTGAGAAAGATTGATGAGGTTTAACCACGTAGAAGTTTTATAAGGTGGTGGTTCATTTTTTAAGTAACTTGTTAATTCACTGATAATATGATGAGTAAGGCGATTGTCCGGTGTTTCATTTTCATTTTTTGGGGTTATCGATTTCCAAACGTTTGTATAAAAATTATTAATAACGATGGCATTGCGATCCTCGAACGTGAAATCAAAATATTTAATATCGCTTAAATACTTAGTTAACTCATTGGTAGGATTTAAAATTGAAAGTAAAGAGACATGCGGAACGATTTTTAAATCGATTAATGAGAGAATTGTTTTATCAATAAACAATTTACGACAAGAGCTACAGCTCTTATTTGAGCTTTGATAATATTTTTTTAAATTGATTCCGGAATTATTTATGAGATCTTGATGAATAATTTTTTCAAGAATAGATTGTTCAACTAAGCCATTTTTTTCCCAACGTTTGAGAAATAACTGGAAACATAAATCAGATGATTCTTGATGGTAAGGATTGAATTGCTCATAATGATTAGATTCAAAGCACAAATTTCTAAATTTCTCATTGATACTATTTTTTTTTACCTCTTTAAAAAACTGAAGGACTTGATATTCTGTAGATAAGTGGCCAATTTTTTCAAAGTTTTTGATGAGCATATTAGTGTCAGCATCAGAGTATGAAGATTTTAAATAATCGACAAACTTTTGAATTGTTTTAATTTTGGGGTTCGCTTGATCAGCTATTTCCATCAATGTAAATGATAGGCTTATCTGGTTAGAGATTAAGATAAATAACAAGCTTAATAAAAAATATTTCAGTCTCATCCAGCCTCCTGCCAAATGATTATTTTAATTTATATCTTTCTTTAATTTCCGCTAATTTCTGTACAATTTCATTCAGTGAAACTTTATTTTCAGGTAGGGCCTTTGGTATCATATCAGTGATCGTGTTTTGAACAATGCCTAAATAGATAAAGTCTTGATTTTGTTTTTCATTAATTTTTGCAAAAGCATTATTAAAATCGTCTGCAATTTCATGAAAGTTATCACCTTTTCGAAAAAATAAGTGTCCTGGAGTGTTGCCTTGTTTTATATTTTCGAGAAACTTTCGAAGTTTATACATGGGCCCAGCAATTTTATGACTTTGAAAAATACAAACGACAAAAACAACCGCCGTAAATGCCAAGTGGATAATGATAAGGATTGTGATCAGGGTTCCTTGTTCCGCGCGAAAGTTATTAAGGATTTCTGGATCACCAATTTTGGAAATGAGTTCTTTGATAACGTTATAAATTATAATTGGATAAACTAAGCTTGGGATAAAAACTAAAGAAGAAACGAAAAAGCTGAATTTCAGCTGAAACTTTGGATTGATAAGATAAATACTTCTTCGGACCACGATCACCCCGATTGTATCTATAAAATTTTACAAGCTTTTACTCAGATGTAAATTTAAGGCAGATAATGGATTGAATTTTTTACTGATCAAAATATAACCGACCAAAACGATTGCCTATGTTTTAGTGATTAACGGTTCACGTAATAGAAGTTAACATGAGGTTATGTTGATCAAAAAAATAAAAACTCTTATGAATTTCCAGTTTTCTGGACGTTTGTACGTTATTTTTCGCAAAGGTGAGTTAAATCATTTTATAGACTTCAATGCAAAATATGTTTATCAAGTACGATCAGGGAATCTGGTAGGTAGAGAAGCGTTGTTGGATCTGGCCTTTGCTGATTTAAAAGGGCTAATCAAAAGCTATGTCCAAGAGCCAAAAGACTATTCCGATGAAAAAATATTTATTTCTCTTCAAGATTTTTTGCAAAATTATGGCCAACTAATGCAAAAATTTCATGATAACTTATCGATACTTACGAAGTTGGGAGTTTTTGATACAATTGAAACCTCAATCTCAACAACAATAAATCCAAATTTTGACAGTTTGGAGAATGTTTTAATCAACTGCGAGGGTTCAAAGTTGAAAAAATATTTAGATTTGGTTGATTTAGTAGTAAACAAGAGAAACAAGTTATACCAGTCAAAACATTTAAATAATTAGGAGATATTACATGAAATCACAGGTTCATAATAAAGGTGAGTTAAAAGAAATTACCGTTAAATTAGAAAAAGATGTAGTTGAAGCCTTTGAGAAAATGGAAGTTAATTCAGGAATTTCTTTTGCTGATCTTATCGTAACTGCGATGAAGCGTTTTAGAAGTGTCCATGGCGATTATGAGCATCGTTTGCCGCTTTCTGAGTAGAAAGATTTTATTTCTTTGAGTTTGATCTCATCTCACTTGAGTTATCTGAAGTAGTGGTTTCGTCAGTTTCCTTATCTGTAGTTTTTAGGTCATAAACTATTTTTGCTCTTGGCCCTTCGTTATCTTGCTCTCCGAGTGATTCGCAGTTAGAGAGTGCATTTTGATGTCGATCTCCAAACATTTTTGTTTCCTGTGGACTTACACGAAATAAAACTCCATCATTAAGTATCCAATCCAAGCATATGAGTATTAAAGGACCAATCGGATGAGCAGAGACAAGAAATTGACTAATAGAAGAATGAAAATCTTTTCCAATATGCCATTTACGATAGACTGCCAACGTCTCTGCTCCGAAATCTTCGTTCATATATAATGAGCCAGTTGGACAATTAAATGCATTTAATATTTTTTTTGCATCATCCATTTTTTGTAAATCGGTTCCTTCTTCCATTAATTTACAAGAGGAAAAAATAAATTTAGGGTTTTTTGAGAATTTTTTAAACAGCTTAGATAAATACGCTAAGTGAGAAGATAAATTTAAGTCAAATTTCATATCTCCAAAATTAATGTATCTACTTATTGTGCCATCAGAATTAATTTTTGAACAACCATGGGTTAAAAAAGAAATGACTTGAATTTCTTCATCTTCTTTAACTAGTGTTAATAATTGATGTTCTACCTGCCAATAGCTACTAGCATTTATTACCCTTACATCAAGACCAGGAAATTGTTTTCTAAGTTCAGATACTTGAAAATCATTTACTTCATCAGCGATCGATTCTCCTGCTCTGAATTTATGTTCATCGTAAAGTATGTTTATAACTATTCCAATCATTGAATGAGAAATTGTCGCGTATCTTTTTTCACCTTTAATCACATCTTCCATTATTTGAGTGGAGGTTTTTTCTTCATTTGCTTTAAGTTCTGGAAGTACATTTGTTAAAATAAAATACTCAGTCCCAATCCTTAATTTAAAGTTGCTTCCCGAAGGAATAATCACAAGTTTTTTATCACTTTTATAGCTACGTAAAAAAAGCTCCAAAGATCTTGCTGGGTTTGCAGGATATTCAGGATTATTTAAAAATGAACTAAGATTATATTTTTTAGTAATGATTTCTTGGTTTGGAAGTTTAACGTCAAGACATAACTCGTTTTCATTATTTGCTGATCGATAAATTGAAAGGATCGTCCATTGTTCACCAGATTTAGCCTCATAGACTAAATGAGATTTAGGTCCTGAATTAAACTCATGGATAGTGTTTTTATTGATCTGCCCAAAGGATAGGACCTGATAGGAACTTGCTAAATAAATTAAAAAAGTAAAAATATATTTCATTATTATCACCCTTGTTAACTGCATCCTTTTTAAGTGGATATGATTTTCTATTTCATAGGTTGTTAGCAAAAATTGCTC
>JBIKWR010000228.1:0-3775 GCA_044356225.1 Bacteriovoracaceae bacterium
AAAAAGTGATCTTCAGACAGAAATGAAGGATCTAAAAAGTGATCTTCAGACAGAAATGAAGGATCTAAAAAGTGATCTTCAGAATGAAATGAAGGATCTAAAAAGTGAGTTTCAGGCGGAAATAAAAGACTTAAGAACCGAGGTGAAAGCTGGTTTGAAAGGGCTAGAGCATAACTTAACGATCCGCCTAGGTGTAATGTTTGCAGCAAGTATTGCGATCCTTTCAGCGATTGTTAGTTTATAAATTTAACTTAATTGAGTAAGTCACAAGATAAAAAACTCAATAATTAACTTTAAATTTCACACATACTCCTTGATTTAATTTTCAGGAGCAAGGTACTTTGATCTTAATGGTTCTGTTTATTTCAACCATTCGATGCTGGCACTTTACCGCTGGACTTAACTCGCTTTTAGTAAAGTGCCCAATAACTTTGGAGAAGCTAACCAACCATTACTAGTATAGCGGCATTGGAAAACTCATTTAGTTCTGATACTTCTATGGATCAAAATTTTTTGATTATAACATTTCTAAAGTTTTATCAATTCATTGAGTATTTCACTTAAATTCATTAGCCTAGAGATTTTTATAATGACAAGTGAATTTTAAAAGAAAAAAATGTTGCTGACATTCGAGCAATCATCTCATTAAGTTCAGATCATGTTGATCTGAATCGATTTCATTTAGTCAAACTAATCGATGCTCAAAATACTATGTTTGCAGCTCAGAAATCAACTTTTGATAAAGATGAGATTTTTGAATAATTATCTCGATAATTTGTTCTGAATGAGAAAATGTAGTACTTCTTTATTAAATAAATCAGGTTGCTCAATATTTGCGAGATGACCACACCCTTTTAGAATTCTTAAAGTGCTGTTTTTAATATTTTTATGTAGAAATTCAGCATCAGAAGTGGGTGTAACTTTATCTTCATCACCAACAATAATTAAAGTTGGAACACAAATTTTTGACAATTGATCAGTAGTATCGGTACGTGTGGCCAAAGCAACTAATCCTGATGAGATACCTTCTTTAGTACTTTTTAAAATCAATTGATTAAACTGATCTTTTAACTTTTGATTTTTCTGGGAACTTTCCCCAATTAAAGCTCTCCATTGATTGGCCAAAAATAAATCGAAGTCCGAATGAAGACCCATAATGGCATGCCATCTTTTAAGCTTCGCCTCATTTCCGTCAGGACTAGCTTTGGTATCAGATAAAATCAAGCCTTTACACATTTCTGGTGCGCGCTCGTACAATCGAAGTGCGAGATATCCTCCCATGGAAAGGCCACACCAAATAGAATTTTTTAAATTATTTTTAATCAAACAATCTAAAATATGATCAACATAAAATTCAAAAGTGAGTGGGTGATGGGGTAATTGATTGCTCCCAAATCCTGGGAGATTGGGAGCCAGAGAACAACTTATTCCTGTGTTAATTTGAGAAAAATATTCAATTTGATTCTTCCACATTTCAGCATTGAGTGGAAAAGCATGAAGGAAGAGAATTGATGTTTTCATTTTGACCTCAGTTAACACGTCTAACAGTATCTACTAGCGAATTGAATCTGGCGATACGCAGAGGGAGGTATTGCTAAATTGCCAGTAACCAAAATGAATGAAGTAAAGAAAACTGTTAGATAGATTGAAATTTTTAATGAACGATATGGCGTGGGCCAAAAAGTTTTAGGGAGATATTTTAAAACGAAAATTTGAAAACCTAACAAGCACTGCAACTTCAGATCAAGTCTTAGGAGAGTGGGTGTTTCCAGGAACTATTCATCAATTGGATAGTGTGACCTAACTCATTGTCCTGCTCTAATGAAAGCAGCAAAAGAAACTGAATGGCAGATAACTGGTCGTCGTACCTTAGTAACACAGACGATCCCTATTGGAAAAAGTTCTGGCGAAAAGTTTGTGAAGATTTGTTTGGCCATTTTGGCCATAGGCTATAAAGGAACAAATTTATAACCAAAACCATGTATTGATTGAATCATTGAAGAAACAGGTCCAAGTTTCTTTCTCAGTTTACTAATATGAGTGTCCACCGATCGAGAGTATACATGAATATTTTCTCCCCAAATTTTATTTAATAATGTATCTCGATTGATGACAGTTTCCGGTCGATCAGCAAAATAGATTAATAATTTAAATTCTAGGGCCGTAAGATCAATTTTCTTGAATATATTTTCATTCAAAATAGAAACGACCTGACTAGATTTATTAATTTTTAATTTTTTCCATTGTAATTGATTGGCCGTAAATTTTATCACTTCAGATTTTTTTAACCGGGCCTCAACTCTTGCTTTGAGCTCTTGAGGGTTAAAAGGTTTTAGAATATAATCGTCGGCTCCGATTGAAAAACCTAAGATTATTTCTGATAGTTTTGTTCTTGAAGTTAGAAAAAAAAGTGGAATAAGAGGAGAACTTATTTGAATTTTATGACAAAGTTCAAGACCACTTCCATCTGACAGTTGGGCCTCAAGCAAAATCAAATCATAGCTAGAATTTTTTAAATAGACTTCTGCATCTTGAATAGATTTTGCCCAGTCAATGAGGACTAGTGGACCTAGAATAGATTGTTTAACTTTAAAAAATGATTCTTGGTCACTATCAATTAATAAGAGCAAATGAGACATTTTATCTCCTTTTCAGTTAAAGTTGGTTAAGCTGTTAATGAAGATGATAATTTCTTACATGGAAATCTCAACCAACACCGATGTATCTTATTGATGAGAGTTTCGATATAAGTCATTGAGCGTAGGTTTGTACCTTACTCAATGACTTAAGATTATGATATTATTATAATTGAATTCTAAACCCAGCTAAAAATGTCGCTTGATTGTCAATTCGATCCCGCGCCTGTTCTTTTAAGGGATAGCTATAACGTACTCCTGCAAAAAGCCCAGACTTATCATCCAAAGAAAAAGTTAAGTTTCCTGCTACATCTAATCCATACTCCACTCGATCACTGCCATCCGTGATCGCTTGAGATGTTTCACTTTCAAAGATTTTATCTTCATCAGAAAGTCGAAGTGAAGCATAAGGACCTAAGCCTACATTCAAAAAATGGACTGGCCAATACTTAACTAAAACTGGAACATGCAACCGATCTGCTTCTGAAACAAATAAAATGTTTTGATCAGAATAAGCATACTGGTTTTTAATATAATAAGCACCTGTCTCAAGACCAAGATTATCTTGATAGATAAATTCCACAAATGCACCTAATCCAGCATTAAAGTCATTTTTCGTTTGGTTAGAAGCTTCATTTACGACACCAAAAACAGATAAAGCTGGACCACTTTCTTTTAGATTTTGGCTTTCTTCTATTATGATATTATCTTTAGGAATTTGAACTGGTCGGTCTAATCTATCGCGATCTGGAATATCATCTTGAGCGATCACACTAGTTGTTAAAATTACACTGAATACAAAGAATAGAATTTTCATTTTTCAGACCTCCGGTTGATAAGTTTGTTGCCATTTCTTTTAAAAAACGACATTAACTCAAAAGAGAGGGATAAAATCCATTTTAAATTATAAAGGTTGTGGAGATTTCTCTACAATAAATACAATGAAACAAAGTTTTTTATTAAATAAAAAAAATTAAACTCGCTTTCGACAGATCAAGAGAATTACTTATATAGCGGTGCTGGTTGAGATTTCCAGTGCCGCTATAAACAATAACAGGAGGAATTATGCTTTATTTTTCAATTGTGTTTTTTATAGTTGCTCTGATCGCCGGAATATTTGGTTTTGGTGGTGTCGCAGC
>JBIKWR010000229.1:0-3740 GCA_044356225.1 Bacteriovoracaceae bacterium
AGCTGCTAAGTTTGAAGGTACAATAAGAGAACCTGCCCGCTCCCGCAGTAATAGAAAAAGAAGTGACATTTGCTGAATATTTTTAACGTTCTCTAAATCTCGAATATCATCTTTTATGATTCGCACATAACGTTCTTCTCGCCATCGTTTAGCTTCTCGTAATTCATTGTCAAAAAATGGCTCGGGAAAACCTCCGACACTCATCAGCCGATTAAATGCTTCTTGTGGCTTTATTTTCGCTGGAGCTTCAGTTAAGTCAAAAGGATGCAATCTCCAGTAATGATATCGCCCCAATAAACTATCTCCACCTCGTCGATAGAGGTCCAGTCTTGCACTGCCAGTGATTAAAAACTTATGGAGGTCTTTTTGAGTATCATAATAGCCTTTCACTAAATTTTTCCACTTTGGATATTTATGAATTTCGTCGAAAATAATAAGTTTTTGTTGGTCAGACCATTTTTCATGCAAAATAGATTTTTGATCTTCTAAACGATCCCAATTAAAATACTTACTTTCAGAAAAATCTTTCATCAGATCTTTTGCTAGGGTGGTCTTACCAGATTGCCGAGGGCCACCTAAGAATACCATCTTTTTATTTAGATCTTTGAGGATGTAGGGTACAAGAAATCTCATTAGACTATAATATACTATACTATAAAATTGTCTAGACTATTTTTAAGTGTAATTTAAAATAGTCTAAGCTCTTATGAGAAGGAAAAACGCTGATCTACCGACTTTCCTATCACGAACATTAGGCTGAACTTACCCAAGTCCTTATGTGAGTTTTTTTCTGCGATGGAATTGATCAAAGGGGTTAGGTGATTATTTAATTATTGGTAAAGTTGCATTTGAAGTGTGTTCTTTTGATAGATGACGTTAGTTTTTTGAAATTCATATCCCATGATTTCATTTTCTATCATTTGATTATTGGTGGAGTCAGTTTCGTTCATATCCTTTCTCAGTCGTGCAGCATAAATCATGGCATCGAGATGTGTGAGCTGGGCATCTAAACTTTTAATTTGATTTTCGATGCTGGAATTCTGTTTGTTTAGATTATTGTCATCATAAACTTTGTTATTCGTTGAGCAGCTAATGAGAAAGAAAGAAGTTAATAACAATGAAAAAATAATGTGTTTCATTAATTCTCCTATATAAATTAGCTAAAGAAATTCGATAGACTTTAGCTTTTAATATGTAATTTTGTAAAATGTACTTAAAAATTAAATTTTCCCACTTGGGAATAATTGCTTTGTCTTTCAAATTTCGCTCATCAAGAAATGAATTTTATGATTTTCATACTTTGAGCGAATTCTCAGAGCTATGAAAACTAGGAGGTGATTATTTAATTAGAGGTTTAGATCCATTCTTTAGAAAGCCTAGTTTGAGATTTCTTATCATTTTTTATAAAATTTGCTTTTTCATATAATCTTATTGCGGCCTTGTTATCTTCTTTAACACATAGATAAATACTTTTAACTCCCAAATTTGAAAAATGGTCGCACATAAGGTTTAAAAAATTAAATCCTAAACCTTGGTGACGATAATCCTTATCCGTTACAATTTCAATAATTTCTACTTTGTCATCACTTATCCCAAATCGTGATATTACAGAAAAGATCTCATTAGAAGCTAGTGCCAATATTCGTTTTTCATTTATTGTTTTTTTAATTTCTTCGTCCGAGAAATCATGAATTTGAAGTAATGTTTTCTTAGTTTTTTCAAAATGGTCTAGAGACGGAGTGACGAGAATGCCTTTATTATTTTTTGATTCAATAATTATCTTTTCATAATAATGATATTCTTCAATACGAGAAGTGAACCCTGCAGATTTTAATATACTTATTGATGCTAAATCTCTCATTGAAATGTCAAATCTTACTCGATCTTTTGATTGAAAATTAAACCGCTCTAAAAAATTAGTTAGTAACGATTTGATTATAATTTCCCTATTTTCAGTATCTAAAGGCACATAAAATTCTCCAGGACAAAATCCTCCTGATTGTCTAAATGATCTAATAAATCCAATCGGCCGTTCGTTCTTATCAACGGCATAAAACCATGAAGTTGCAGTTATCCGATTGAAATATTCTATTTCATCTTCGATTGAGACAAGATATCCAGCAGACTGATCTAAAAATTTTTTCAAGATGGAAAAGGATTCTATCGTCCAATTTAAAATCTTCATCGGTAAACTTTATCCAATCGTGGTAGAGGAAGCAATATTCTGGGCATTCGTGGGCATTTGTGCGTGATACCTTTTTTACACGATCAGTAAAAGAAGTATCTCGCAATCTCCCCGCAAGGCTAAGTCCTCGACAAAGAATCCACTGCCTCGAATTATTCAGATTAATGGACTGCAGTTTTTCGTTCATTATGTTTATCAATTAGAGTGTTTTCCATGTATAGAGATTCTCGGGCCCACCATGTTGTTGCAATACTGGAATCCATCCGACTTGAGATGTCGATAAGAGATCAGTTTTTATCCAAAGCATTTTGTCACTGTATTTGGTTTCAAGAACATTAATTACATTGTGTTCATTGAGAGGAAGTTTCCTACTGTAGTTGATAAAGTTGCTTCCATATGTAGGGTTCAAATATATTTTTTTGTCCCAGTTCGAAAATGAAACATATCTTTTTATAAAATCATTTTTCACTTCATTGAGATTTATGATTTTATCTAAACGAATCCAGCCTTCAAATCCACAAAAAAACCTTGCCCTACCCCAATCACCATTTCGCTCGATAATTTCCAATATAGTTTGTGGATTTGGCTTACCATAATTGATCATAGGTATGCTGCCAGAAGCTGTCCGAAAATAACAGATGCGAGAATTGTCCATATTATCAGAAACAAACATACCAATAGTTTTTGATGATATCGAAGGAGACTCAAAAACTTTAATTGAATTTTCTTTCTTCCAATTAATGCCCTGGCAAGTCGTATAATATTCAGCAAATGGGTGAACATGTTCGCACTTGGAATTTATAAACAAAGACGCAATTTCTCAGCCTTTATCTTTTGCCAAATCTGTTGCGTTTTTATTATTTTCACCTTTTCGACAGGGATTTGCCCCATTAGATATTAGAAGTTGTGTAGCAGCTATGTTATTCAATGACACCGCCATTGTTATTTCTGAAAGGCAAAAATTATCAATTTTTGCGCTATTTTTAATTAACAGTTCTATTGCCTTTTCGTTTTGGTTTATCAGAGCAGCTCCAACGAGGGATCCTTCAGAATTTCCCCATGATGTACATTCCGATTGAAAATCAAATTTAAAGCCGGCATTAGCGAGCCAAGCTAAAGCGTCATTAAATTCTAGCTTTCTTGTATTTTCTGCCACTATTTCTTTTAAAATTTTATTCTGTTTCCAATAAAAAAAACGCTGGACGTGTTGCAAATACATCATACGCAGAATTTTCAATACAGAACCTGTATCTTTTTGGATTAATTCTTGGAAAACTTTACGGTCAACTTGCTCAGGAAGTTTTCCAACATTGTCACAAAGATGTTCTCTTTTTGGATTGAACTTTAACGAAAAAGTGATGGGTGTATCTTTTGGGAAGAACTCCCACAAACCAGACGGCTTGCCTCCTTTAAACTCACCTTTTGCAGTAACACGATGATCGTGATCCAGTTGAAACCATTGCCCATCAACCACTCGTTCGCCAATGAGTTTTTCGCAAAAAAGTAGTCTTTCCTTTTCGATTAGTACTTCCTTTAAGGCCCCATCCTCACATTT
>JBIKWR010000079.1:0-12982 GCA_044356225.1 Bacteriovoracaceae bacterium
ATCACCAATTTTTAAATTGTCGATAAATTGGATTGGTTGATTGAGTAAAGTTTTTTTATGAGTGTAGGGCAAAGGTAGTTCATAGGTTTTGTTTAAGTCTAACAAGGTCACTTTCAAAACATCCTCGGGTAAAACGAGATGTCTGGCAGGTGTATTATAAGGAATGGTAATATTGCCATCGATTCCACCGACATAGGTAATGTAGCTGCCGATAATAAGCAAAATGATTCCACTATGAGTGGTATAAAAACCGTATAGTCTTTTTTTAGGGGGTAATCTCAAAAGGGCGGCCAAAGCGACTGAAATAAAAATTCCGAATTGGAGCAAGATAAATAGGGGCGATTTATACAGGAGGCGATTGGCGTAATCAGCTCCATGGTAACTTTCGATAAAGGTCCCGACAATCATGGCGATCACCAGAGTCAGGATAATGATAACGGCAAATTTAAGCCCACCAAAAAATTTTTCGATTTTGTCCCAAGTTGTTTTCATAGGGCAAATCATAACCTAATTTGGATTTGAGCAGAATCAAATTCGCCAGAAAATTTTAGGCGAAAAAATAAAGCCAAGTCATAATAAGACCATAAAAGATTGGTTGATGGATTAAATAAATCACTAGGGAATGTTGGCCCAAATAATGAATCCATCTCCAGCGTGATGAATCTGCAAATTTGATTTCATGAAACTTTTTATCGCCAAGAAAAATCCCCAGAAAAACCACGGCGATCCAAGGATAGACGGGAATATAGTCCATCGACTTAACTGAGAGCAGTTGATCGAAGTTGAACCAAGTCCATTGGTAATAGAGATGTTGAGGAATGATCAGAAAAAAAAGCGCCAAACAAAGCTTGGGGTAGGGCACAAGATAAGTTGCAATCAAGCTACATACCGCAATACAGTGAAGTGTGCCAAAAAAAATATAGTTTTTAGGAAAGGCAATATAAGTAAAGAGCGTTATTAAAAGTGCTGGCACACCGAGTTTTATTAATCTCTTGCTCATTTTTTCCGGTTTTCTTCCCGAGTGATGGACAAGATAAAGTCCCATTCCCACACAGATCAGAAAAACAAAGACAATAAATCGTGGAAATCCATACCAAAATGGATCTCGACTAAAATCAATTTTGACCAAAGAAAATATTCCTAAATCATAGAAAAAATGAAAAACCATCATCATCATGACGGCGATACCCCTGAGCCAGTCGAGGAAGGGAAATCGTGACTTTGTTGTTTTATAACCAAATTTCATATGTGCTCTAAATTCTCTCAAAGACAATGAAGACCATAAAAGGAATAATTGTCTCTCAAGCCGTACCGGTATATGTTAATTAAGAATTTTAAAATTATCCTCTGATTTATGCTTGTTTGAAAACTAGAAAAACCAATTTTGGTAGCAAATCAGAGTTAGTGTGAAAAGACTGAAGAAAAAATCATCATTCAAGTTTCGAGGTTTTAATTGATTCAAATTGGCAATTTGACTAAACAATATGGTGTTCGAACCTTGTTTCATCAGGCGACTCTTTCGCTAGAAAAAGGCGATAAAGTCGCTCTCGTTGGTCGCAATGGTCAAGGAAAATCTAGTTTGCTCAAAATGATTTATGGTGAGGAGTTATCTGATCAAGGTACTATCCGTTGTCCAAAAAATTACCGTTTAGGATTTTTACGACAACATATCAGTTTTTCAAAACCCACGTTATACGCGGAATTACAATCGGTGTTGCCAGAGGCAATGGATGGCGAAAAAAGTCTCGATTATAAGGTCGATGCGATTTTGCAAGGGTTGGGCTTTTCTTCAGAGCAATGGGACCAACCTCCTCAAAGTTTAAGTGGTGGAATGCAACTGCGAGTTGAGCTAGGAAAGTTGTTGTTACAGGAATTTGATCTGCTTTTATTAGACGAACCAACCAATTATCTTGATCTGGAAACCAGTCGATGGTTAATTCAGTTTTTAAAAAAATGGACTGGCGAATTAATTTTAGTCTCCCATGATCGTGGTTTTTTAGAGGCGATCATTACTCATACTGTGGTCATTTACAATCGAGGACTGAGAAAAATGGCGGGAGGAATTCGGCCCGCCCTTGATCTTTTAGCGCAAGAGAGAGCAACTCTGCAAAAAACCATAGAAAATGAAATGCGTAAACGCGAACAAGAGATGCAGTTTATTCGCCAATCCGGCGCAAGGGCCTCGACCGCTTCTTTGGTGCAATCGCGGATAAAAAGATTGGAAAAAAAGGATTTAGAACGTCAAGACACACTCGAAAGTTTTTCCGGTCAGGATCAATTGGATATGTTAGAGATAAAATTTGATTTTCCTTTTCATCCGATGCCGGCCAAAACCGTTTTGCAATGTCATCAAGTCAGTTTTGGTTACGATCCCCATAATCTTCTCTTTACTAATTTTAGTTTAACGATCGGCAAGCAAGATCGAATTGGAATCATCGGTAAAAATGGTCAGGGTAAATCAACACTCATAAAAATATTTGCCGGGTTGTTAAATCCAACTCAAGGAACGGTCGTCACTCATCCACAGATAAGCCTTGGTTATTTTGGCCAAACACATATTCAAGCTTTAAAAAATCATCGATCAATCGTCGAAGAAATTGAATCAGAAGATGGGCAAATGTCTCGGCAAACCGCCAAAGCACTCAGTGCTAAAATGCTTTTTATGCAAGAAGATAGTGAAAAACAAATTAAAGTTTTGTCAGGTGGAGAAAAAAGTCGAGTTTTACTGGCAAAATTGTTGGCAAAAAAAACAAATCTTCTGTTGCTAGACGAACCAACCCATCACCTCGATATCGAAACCGTCGAGTCGCTTTTGCAAGCGTTGAATGATTATCCAGGTGCGGTGGTGATGGTTGGGCATGATGAAGATTTAATGAAAAAATTTACTAAACAATGTTTAATCTTTGATCAAGGTCAAATTGAATATTACCCCGCTAATTACTGTGATTACTTACAGCGCCAAAAACTTGATCCCAATCAAGGTCCCGCGAATAAACACCAGGAAAATGTGATTGAAAAAAGTAAACCCGATAACTTTATCAAAAAAGGTCCAGGTCAAAAACAAAAAGAATTAGATAAAATGTTGCGACCTTGGCAAAAGCAATCCGTTTTGCTTTTGAGTGAAATAGAAAAATCAGAAGAAAACCAAAAAGTAATTGTCGATCAGCTTCTGGTGCCCAATCTGATCAATGAAAAAAGAATTCAGTTAAATAAACAGTTGCGGGAAATTGAACTTTACATAGAAACGAAATATCAAGAACTAGACCTTTGTGAAAAAGAAATCGATCATATAAAAAATGATTTTGAAAATTAAACTGAGAGATAATTTTATGATAAAAAAAATATTGAAAATATTTTTAGGTTTGTTGATCAGTTTATTCTTGCTGATTTTTATCACCATCAAGTGGAGTGCACGCGAACTGGATGGTGAATGGATCAATCATTTCACTCAAGATGCCATTGAAGTGGTCAAGGATCAGTGGGGCGTGCCTCATATTTATGCTCAGAGCGACTCAGATGCTTTTTATGCCCTAGGAGTCCAAATGGCGCATGATCGACTTTTTCAAATGGATATTTGGAGAAGAGTCGCTAAAGGTGAGTTAAGTGAAATTTTGGGCAAAATCACTCTGGGACAAGATGTGGTTAATCGAAATTTAGGTTTTTATCATTATGCTAAAAAACATGTGGCCGAGGAATTCCTTCTTTACTCCCCAGAAGTGCAAACCATTTTTAACTCCTTTCTTCAGGGCGTGAATGATTATGTTGCAAATCCTATATTGCCTTTTGAGTATTATTTACTACGGACCAAACCTGAACCTTTCACGGTAGAAGATATCGTCGCTTTTACGGCTTTTATGTCGTTTAGTTTTTCCAATGGTCTTCATTCAGATTCATTAATAACCAGTCTTTTTAGCAAATATTTTCAGTTTCATGACTGGTTAAACTATTTAAGAAAACCCTCGGATTCTGAGTCTTTACCAGATCCATTTCCCGCTCACATTTTGGCCAAGATGAAAAAAGTAAAGGCCAAAACATCTTTTCAGCATTTGCCACAGCACAATCCAGTTATCGATTATCCATGGGGACCAGAACTTGTAGGCTCTAATTCATTTATTTTGGCCGCACATAAAAATAGCGAAAATAGTAGTATCTTGGGCAACGATCCTCATATTTTTTTTCAGCTGCCCGGAATTTGGTATGAAGCTCATCTAAAAACACCCACCACAGAAGTCTATGGTCATTTTCTACCACTCATCCCCTTGCCGGTGATTGGGCATACTCCAGAGCATGCATGGGGAATCACCATGAGCATGGTCGATGATTTGGATCTTCATCAATTCGAATTTCATCCGACTAATGAAAATCAAGTTCGCTCCAAAGGAGAATGGGTGAGCTTATCCAAAGAGTTTTCCGAGATAAAAATAAAAGGAGAAAGTTCATTTTTATTGGAGTATTGGCGATATGAAGATCGATTTTTTCTCAATGGAATAACCAATTTTTTGAGCAAAAAAGTAAAAACTAATGAACCCAAACATCGATCGGTCCGCACTTCGTTACAACATTTAACCGAAGACCTCACCATTTCTTGGGCCCATTATCAAAAAAATAATCTCAGTTATCAAAGTCTTTATGGAATCTTAAAAGCGCAAAATCCCGAAGATTTAAAACTGGCGATTGCCCTTTCTTGGTCACCTGGAATGAATATCAATTATGCTTTTAAAAATGGAGATATTGGCCATCAGGTTTTGGGCGGGCTCCCCCAAAGATCGTCTGATTATCAATGGGGCGATGTGGTCGAATGGCGAGATGATTTAGATGATGATCCCAAGTTTTTAGCATTTGCTAAAAATCCTGCAAAAATAAATCCCCCTAATGGAGTGATCGTCACGGCGAATTATCGCGACAATTATTTTCATCAGCAACCAGGGTATTGGGAGCCTAAAGATCGTCATTTATCTCTTGAAAATCGGCTGTTATCACAAGACCAATGGAGCGTGCCTCAGTTATTAGAAATTTTTTCGGATGATTTTGATCTCAGTGCCAGTGAAAATTTACCGCAGCTTTTGGCCGTCGTTCAGCAAAATTTGCTAAAGCAGAATGAATCTAATTTATCTAATGAAAAATTGAAGGGTGTTTCTCAATGGTCCGATCAATTGTCCCAATGGGATTTTCGTTTAAGCGCGCAAAGCACATTGCCGACACTTTATTTTTTGTGGATGAACCAGCTCGCCCGCTCACTGTTAACTCAAGTTATGAGCGAGGATGAAGCCTTACAGTTTTGTTCTTTTTCTCGTTTTTGGGCAACCTTTCGTTATTTGTTAAATCATCCTGAAACCCCTTGGTGGGCAGGGCAATACGAACAACTGGTCACCCGGAGTTTTATACAGGTGGTTCAAAATCTTGAAAAGCGCTCTTTATCAGAGCAAAAATGGGGTAGTTTTCATACGTTAAAACTAACTCATCCTTTAGGGTTACATCCTGTCCTAGGTCAATTGTTTAACCTCACTGAACAATCCATGCCCGGTGGTAATAACGTGGTTAATAATATGAAAATTTCTTGGTGCCAGGATCATGGAAAAATTGTCGCCGGTCCTTCCATGAGAAAATTAGTGATTACCAAAAATCCTGAAAAAAGTTATGGAATTTTACCTGCCGGTAACAGTGGTCGGGTAGGCAACCAACATTATAATGATCAAGTAGATCTTTTTGCTGCCGGAAAGTGGCGTGAACTCTGGATGGTCTCAAAAGAAAAATTACCGCAAGTGAGACATCAATTGTTAATCACGAGTCAGAAGACAAAAGATAAAAAATGAAACTTCATCAGAGTAAAAAAATTCAGAAAATTTTTGAATCTGCGACTTCGCTTAAAAAATTCCCCAGCGATTGGTTCGCCATCAAGAACCAGTTAATTTATTCCTCCCTGGCCTATTACGATGATCAACAACAAATTGCCTTTTGGGTTGGCCTTCGTCCCAGAGATAAAAATAGCTCATCAGGTGGATCAATAAACGATCATGAACTTTTTTTTCAAACAGTCATGTTTAATCCTTCACCTTCCTTCAATTCACCTCAAGATTTTGCTTTTAATAGTAATGAAGAAATGACTTGGCGGATCCTCTGGTTAGCAGGCATCGATTATTATTTTCAATTTAAAGTTTTTCCCAGTTTGCGAGAATTAGAGAGTTTTTTAAGGGATGCAGATAATCGTCCAGTGATAAAAACCTTAGAAGATTTCAAAGTTTTGGTAAAAGTTTATCAACAATGGGAAGAGCACTGGCAAGAAGCTTTTACGGCAATGATGCAATCTCCACGTTCACTTTGTCCTTTTAAAAGGACCATTGAACATCATTGGAACGCCCACTCTCATGCAGAAGGCGCAACCCCATCGGGTCATTCGGTTAAAAAATGGGCCCTGTGGAGCACCGTCGTGAATCGAGTACTTCAGCAAGACGGTGGTCAGGTTGAGGTCATCGACTGGACCCCTCTTCAAGCAACGATTGTTTTAAAAGGTCATTGCCAGCAATGCCCTCGCCAAGAAGATCTTCATTCATTGGGAAAATGGCCATTAACCCTTAGTCCATCTCCTTCAGTTGATTCTCAAGTCAATAGTATGAAGGATGATTTTAAGGTCTTTTGGATTAGTTGATAATCGACTGGACTTTTTAAGCCATTATCTTTCATAATAGTGAGGTTATAAGGAGAATTATGAAATTTACCAACTCTATCCATTTCAATAAGACTTTTAATGTTATGACACTGAAAATTTGTTTGGCAGTATTGTTGGCATCAGGCCGTCCACTGGCTTTTGCCAAAGGAGATCTCACCGCCGGTCAGAATAGCTATGCGACCTGTATCCTATGCCACGGTCAAAATGGGGAAGGTAGTGAAGTTGAAAAAGGTCCAAAGTTAGCGGGACAATTTGAGTGGTATATATATGATCAGTTAGTCGCCTTTAAAAATGGTACTCGAAAAAATGTGCGCATGAATCCCTATTTGGAAAAATTAAACGATAACGATTTTAAAAATTTGGCGGCTTATATTTCATCGATAAAGTTAACAAGCTCGGAAACCAAGGGAAATATGCCCAAGCCGACCAATTGATTAGGACTCATACCTGAAATCGATTGGTCAGAGATTCAATTGGGAAACAAATTTATGGCATTAAAATTTACACTCTCAAAAGATAAAGATTTAAGCGAAGTGTTCAATTATAATTTGGAAATTTTCGCTGATAATTCAGACTTTACCTGGAAGCTAGATAATATTAGCCAAAAAATAAAAGAAGGCTGGGAATTTTTTACCGTAAAGTTTGAGAATGAAGTAGTCGCTGCCATCTTAGTTCATGCGGATTCTAAAACTGATACATTTGTCACCAGCAATACCCCCATTCGACTTAATTACCAAGGCAATGGCTTCTCCCATGCGATTAAAGAGCATTTTGAAGAAATGGCGATCGAACGTGGTCTCAATCGTGTAACCAACTTATGCCGGATGGATAATTTTAGGGGTATAGGCCTTAATGAGTCCCATGGTTATAAAAAAACCGGTCGAAAGTTTGGTGTCCATAATGAAGTAGAAGAATGGGCCAAGTCGATAACGAATAAATAACAACTTTATTATTTCCATCGACCATCAATTACGATTTCTTTGCTCTCAATTTTAACCTCACAATTTTTAGTATTATCAATAGTGACTCTTGGAAAACCACTCCCTAGGTAGTTAGTAATAACCATTTTCTCCTCGTAGTTGGTGGATTTTTCCCTCTAAAAATTGTTATGAAGATGAAATATTAGAGTGCTTCTCGAGGTAAAAATTCATAAAAATAATGATTTCCCCTCTAAAAATTACACATTTCCTCTAAAAAATACCAATTTCTAAAAAAAAAGAGAGCGAATAAGTTGTGTATTTGAAAAATCTTAGGTTAGAATAATGGAGTTAAATGAAATGTTGATACAATAACCAGCTTTTTGTAAGGAGGACCACATGGCCAAAAAAGCAACAGCAAAAAAAGCAACAGCAAAAAAAGCAACTGCTAAAAAAGCAACTGCCAAAAAAGCAACTGCTAAAAAAGCAACTGCCAAAAAAGCAACTGCCAAAAAAGCAACTGCTAAAAAAGCAACTGCTAAAAAAGCAACGACTAAAAGAAAGCCAAATCCCGCTTTCATGAAACCGCTTACTCCCTCTAGCGCTCTTGCAGCAGTTATCGGAAGCAAAGCTATTCCTCGAACTGAAGTAGTTAAACTTCTTTGGAAATACATCAAGAAGAATAACCTTCAAGATCCAACCAACCGCAGAAACATTAAAGCCGACAATTTGTTAAAAACTGTTTTCGGTGGCAAAGCGTTGGTATCTATGTTTGAAATGACTAAACTTGTTTCAAAACATTTAAGCTAGTTTTTTAAAAAATAAATGTAAAAGAAGCCTCTTTAACCAGAGGCTTTTTTTATTTCTTATTTTTAAAATGATCTATATATTTTTTTTGTAAATCTTTCGAGAGCCATTCATTTTTTCCGGCAAATTCTGCAAAACCATAACATTCTTGAGAGTTGATTTTAGGTAGTTTTTTAAATTTTTGATGGAGAAAGTTTAAACACTCTTTTCCATAAAGATCAAAGTATTCAGGGAATGTTTTGGATAACTGCCCAACCAGCAATAACTGAGAGGGCGATTTTAACTCAGTAAAAATCGCGCCAAAATAAAGAGAATTCTCTGCTAATTTTTTTAAGACAAAATTTCTTCGATTTGCAGATTCATGAATTTTTTTTAAATTGTTAAAGGCCAAATTCAGTAGATCACTCTTTTTTGGAGAATTTAGTAGATACAAAGTTAAAAAAAGATCTTGGGTGTTTTGATGAAGGCCACCAGAACTAAAAAAACTGTCTTTTAAGAGGCCAATTTTTATCCAGTGAACCCATTCATGAGAGGTTGACTGAATGTTTTTAAGACTTAACTCATTTTGGTAACTTTTTAGGATTTGAGAATAACAACTTGGACCTAAAAGTTCTAAACTCTCGGTTTCGAGTTGATTGATGCTATCGTGCTTGTTGGCCAGTATCAAAAGTTCATTTTTAGCGAGTTTAAGGACCAGAGGTTGCTGGCAATAAAAGCTGGCCTTGGGGTCGAGCAAAACCTGTTGAACAATCGACCAAGGTCGCAGGGTGAAGAAGTCGAGGGCCAACAGCTCGATAGATCGGTCTAAAATCAACTGGGCCAGACCTAGTTTTTCTTCGGGGGGTAGATAAACTTTCGGTTGATTATAGAAAAAGAGAATTTGCTCAGCGCAAGCCGGAAGGTCTGGGGTTTTATTCATACACTGTTTTAAGTAGCGCAGACCCAATAGACCTCGATCTTTTTGGATGAACTCGTTCTCTAAAAGAACTGGCCATTGGGCCATTTTTTCAACCAACTGATAATCCGTAGTTTTTATGATCGCTATCGCCAAAAGCTCTTTTAAATAGTTTTCCGCCACTTCGGTGGTCATTGATTTCCACAGTTCATTACGGCCTTCAGGGAATATATCAGTAGCATGTTCCAGAAATTCGCGATGATTTTTTTCTGATTTCAAGACCTTTAAGTCTTCGAGGTTGTATCCCCGACCTCGTAAAGGGCCATCAGAACGGATGGTTTGAGCTAAGGCACTAAAATTAAGGGAAGAAAAAGGTCTGCCATGGATGGTTATTAGGGAAAGATGCAGAATCGCCATGATCATCCATAACTTTATAGATCTTAAGCGGAAGTCTAATTTTTTTAAAAATTGATAGGTGTAAAAAAATAAATTCACCATAATTATGACCATGAAATTATGCTACCGAGCGGGGTTTTTACAGTCAACATTTCATTCCACCTAGTGTATTTTGGGCAAAACTAATTTTCAAAAAAATGAGTGACCATGACTGGAATTGATCAAACACAATCAAAAAAACAATTATTCAATGATGACCAAATTCATACCGGGTCTGCAAAATTAGAAAATCATGAAAAAAGTGCCAAACCAGAATCAGCTCTACAATTTTTACAGGTTTTCCAAGTTAAAACTCAAACCATCAATATCCGGAATCATTCTTATGAGTTTAATTATTATCTTGAGTGGCAAGATTTTTTATTTGATACCCAAACACAATTACTGAAAACTGAAATCAGCAGTGTTTTAGAAACTCAACTTTGGACTGAATGTCCTGATCCTTATTATCAACAGATTGATTTGGCGTCGGTTAGTTTTTTGATGACCATTTTTCCTCAAAAGAAAAAAATTATTTTAACTCATCCATTTTGTTCTCCCGAACTTTATTTATTAGAAGAGTTAGAAAAAAGATCGGATTCTCAAAATGTGATGGATTTAAATGAAAAACAAATTTTGGCATTAAAAAAATTGAAAGAGTCGGTTGAAGCTGTGATTTTGGTTGTTCGTAAAACATTGCCATTATCAATTGAAAAAATAACTCATTTAAATGGTTTGGCCGATCTTTTAAATTATGAAAAATATAAAGCGATTAATCAGCAAACGAATGAATTATCATTAAGATTACAAAGAATTGTGAACGAGTATCGACCAAGTTTTTTCGAACAGATTAGTGATTTCGGACTTAATTTAACCGCTTCATTTGCTATTTTTCGAATTCATATTCTAAAATTTTTAGCAATTCTTCCGGGTCTTGAAAATGATGCTTCAGGAGAACAAGTTAAAAGAATGTTGATCGAGGCGATCAGACGTTTGATTGAAGATACTCAAAAGGCGAAGGCAAATAATTTAAAAGGTGATGCGCGCGCCTTGCCTGCCAGTTTTGTTTTAGTCTTTCAAATTTTGATCAAAATTTTTCACTGGATTCCACCTCGACCTTTGGCCAATTCGGTTCGACACATTGTTAAATTAATGGCCAAAAGATTTATTGCCGGAGAGTCCATTAGCAGTAGTCATAAGGCCCTAAACCAATTAAAAAATACCAAGCGTGATGCGACTCTCGATCAATTAGGTGAGTTAGTGGTCAGTGAGTTGGAAGCTGATCAGTATTTGCAAAAAGTTTTAGAACTTATTCGCGGCTACTCAATGCATGTTCCTTTTGGCCAAAAAAATCGCGCCGGGATAAACTCCGCCCACATTTCTATCAAAGTCAGTGCACTGGCAAGCCGCTTTAATCCGCTTTCTCCCGAGGAAACGTATCAACGAGTGTCTCCCCGTTTAAAGATGATCTTGATGGAGGCGAAACAAGCAGACGTTTTTATCAATATCGATGCTGAACATTATCACTATCGCGATTTAGTTTTTGATATTTATGAACGGGTGCTTTTAGAAACTGCTGAGTTAAAAAATTATGCCAGTACGGGAATCGTGGTTCAGGCCTATCTGCAAGATGCTTTTGGTCACTTGAAGGAAGTGATCGAATTGGCCAAAAAACGTCAAATCACTATGCCTGTAAGAATTGTTAAGGGGGCTTATTGGGATGCTGAAACGATTGAGGCCGAAGTTCATGGACATATGTCTCATCAATTTTTAAACAAAGAAGAGACGGACATCCATTTTCGCCAGTTGATCATCGAAATCTTTAAGCACTATCCTCATGTGCAACTTTGTGTCGCTTCTCATAATTTTACGGATCATTGTTTTGCTGAAGTTGTCAGAAGAGTTCAATTCCCAGCGACTCCGGTGATTGAGCATCAATGTCTGCATATGACGTATGAAGCCTTAAGTTTGGCGATGGCAAAAATGGAATGGGTGGTAAGAAATTACGTACCGGTGGGAAGTTTATTAGTGGGAATGGCCTATTTGGTGAGACGAATTATGGAAAATTCATCTCAAGTGGGAATTTTGAGTCAAATGCGGACCAATCGAAAAATTCAAAAAATTCCCCATTTAGGTTCAAAAATTTTTGAAAAAAAACTCAAAGGACAAATTTTTTATGATCCAATGATCAGCGCTTTTAGTTCGAATTTTAGAAACGTCGCTCCCATCCAAACTTATAAAAGAGAAAATAGAGCGCTCTGCTTAAAGGCGATTGAAAATGCCAAAAAACAATTTGGTCAAAAATATGCTTCACGATTGCCGTTAAGTGGTCAGTGGCAAAAAGTAACCGCCAGTAGTTATCCCGAAAAAGTCATTGGCGAAATACAATGGGCCACCGTCGCTGATGCCGAATTAGCGGTTGATCGATTGGAACAAACTTGTGAAAAAGGATTATGGGCAAAGTGCCATTATTCCCATCGTTCCTCTGTTTTACTCAAAGTGGCGAGCTTGATGATCATCCAAAGATTGGAATTGGCGGCATTAATTGTTTTTGAAGCGGGGAAAAATATAACCGAGGCCTTAGGAGATGTGGACGAGGCAATTGATTTTTTACATTTTTATGCTCGGGAAGAGAGAAGAATTGTGGAACGATACCCTTCATTAATGGCACGAGGTATCTGTGTTGCCATTACGCCTTGGAATTTTCCATTGGCCATACCATGTGGCATGATCGCTGCCCCCCTAGTTGCAGGAAATTGTGTTATTTTGAAATCGGCGGAACAAACACCACTGATCGCTCACAAATTAGTCGAACTATTTTATCTTTCAGGTTTATCGGATGAAGTTTTAATTCATCTTCCTGGTCCTGGAGAAGAAGTTGGTAGGGCCTTAGTGAAAAATCCGAAGGTTTCAGGATATGTGTTTACCGGTTCAAAAACAGTTGGTTGCTGGATTTATCAAGAAGCGGGTCAACGCCTCACCAAAAATCCCATCAATCAAATGGTCTGCCCAACTAAAGTTATTACTGAAATGGGTGGAAAAAATGCGATTATAGTAACCGCTTCAGCGGAGCTGGATGAAACGATTTCTGCTTCTCTTTATTCTTGTTTTGGACATGCCGGTCAAAAATGCAGTGCTGCTTCTCGCATTCTGATCGATCGATCCATGCTCGATGCCTTTGTTCAGCGTTTTAAACAAGCGGTTATCGATCTGCCAGTGAAAGCTTCAGATGACTTTGATTGTTCAGTTAATCCAGTCGTGGAT
>JBIKWR010000080.1:0-12978 GCA_044356225.1 Bacteriovoracaceae bacterium
CAACTTCGCCTTGAAACCCTTTATAATTACTAAAAGTGACCTCTCCTAACTAAAGGTTTTAAGTATGAAAAATCTTAATCTTAATTTTTTAGTGATTATGACAATGTTTGTTTTCACAGCTTGTAACTCATCAAATGAAGAGTTTGGAAGCCAAACTAAATCATTAGAAACTGGGTTGAATTTAGATTCCGGTCAACCATCTATTTTTAATAATGATATTGAGACTGAAGAAAATATTGATGCTAATGATAGTGTTGTTAATGTTGATAATTTTGATAATTTTAATGATGTTAATGATCCCTTACTTCCATCTGACGAAGATCCAAATAGGGTCTTAAATTGTAGTCAGTATGAGAAACACATTAGACGTCTGATGTTTTCTTTCAACCCGCTTTTTCATAGAATTATAAGAGTTTGTTTCCAGGACCTTCTTGAATTGTATCTAAGAAGACACGGACAGATTGATAATCAAACCGAACCTCGTACAACAAATATTATTAAAAGAAATGAGGTTAAATCTGAAACTGAATTAGAAATAAAAGTTATAAGAGATTAAAAATAAATGGAAGTAGCCCTAAAACTATTTTTGGCCTTGATTGTGATCGTCACCTTCGGCATGCAGTAGTTTTTTAATTAAGTGAAGTGGTTTGAGCCACGACCAAATCATCACTTTTAAAAAACGCTTGAAGGTGAAATGATAAATCTTGAAAGTTATCGTACTTCTGAGAAATACGATAAAGTTGATGGCCATAATTTAACCATCCATGAATTGTTCTGATAAAAAATCTAAACTTTCTCAGCGCATTCCACTCTTCAAAATAAAAAAAACAATCGGTTAAATAATCCACAACATTTTGTTTAAAGTATTCGGCTTCTTCTGCACCATCGAGAGGAGGAAGACCAGTTAACCCTTGGGGATTATCAAAACCTAAAGCGTGACCTAATTGCCAAAACATCCAAGGTTTCGCGGCCAAGGCCCGACCAATCATGATGCCATCGGCGCCATAAACCGCCATTTTTTCCAGTGCCTCTTGTGCTGAATGAATATCGCCATTTCCAATCAGAGGAATTGAGAGCTGTGATTTAATTTGCCGAATTTGCTCCCAGTCTGGAGTGCCTCTTCTTTTTTGTTCGGCAGAGCGAGGATGAACTGTTAAATAATGAGCACCGGCCTGTTCTAATTTTTGACAAAAATTGACGACTAAATGTTTTTGCTGTTCAAAGCCACTACGCAATTTTACGGAAACGGGAAGTTTGGTATAGCGCACGGCCATTCTCACAATCTCAGCGGCGTAATCACTATCCCCCATCAGTGCCACGCCATAATTATGGCGTAAGGCCTTATCCACGGGACAACCCATATTGATATCGACGCCCACTACGCCCCAGGCCTCTAATTTTTCGATGGAGTCTTTGATAAATCGTTCTTCATTGGCAAGAATTTGGGGAACTAAGAACCCATCATTTTCAGCTAACAAAGTTTCTGGAGTCGATCCAAGAGTTTGATAAGGGATGCGCCGACTGCTCAGCATCTCCGTGGGCCAAAAAGTCTTTGCCCCTGCGGGCAAATATTTTCGGACCCGATTTCTTAGAACCACGTGACTTAGGCCCACCATCGGAGCAAGAAAAAAAGGGAAATTGATTTTGTGTTGCCCGATGATCATAAAATAATTTACCATTTATTTTATGATCAAAATATGGCCAATTGTTTTTTATCTGATGATCGGAGTTTTGATCGCCTCACCAGATCAAGAAGAAAAAAAAATCAATTTTTTATTAGCAGAAATTGAAAAATCCAACTCTCGATTTATCCGAAACGGCAAGGCCTATTCCTCCAAAGAAGCGGCCAATCATCTTAAACAAAAATATTTACGAGCAAAAAATGGCGTATTGTTTGTAGGTGGTGATAAAAATATTACGGTAGAAAAATTTATTGAAAAAATTGCCTCTCATAGTGAAACGAGCAAAACCGCTTACTTGATTTTGCTGCCTAATAAAAAAAAACCAGTAATTCTTAATGGCTGGCTTTATCAAAAACTAAAAGAATTTAAATAACTTCTTTCAAGACATTGACCAAGTGATCCACATCATTTTGATCGTTATAATGATGAACTGAAGCACGGATACTTCCCTTTCTAATGTTGACAAAAATTTCCTGGGCGCGCAAATTTTCAATCACTTCATTTAAGGATTTCTTACTGTCACGCAAACAAAAGTTAAAAATTCCCGATGGCAATTTCTCCATATGATGATGAGACATTAACTGAACGGGAAGGGTTTGAAGTTGTTTCCAAAAATAAAACGCTACATTTTCAATTTTTTGTGCCACATCTTTAGCTCCCAGTTTTTGATAAACTTCGATCGCCGCTTTAACCGCGGCAACACTGACAAAAGGTTGAGTTCCAATCATTAAAACACCCAAATCTTTTCTCAACTGCGGTTTTGAGTTTTGC
Organism: Bacteriovoracaceae bacterium; assembly: GCA_044356225.1. Classification (GTDB taxonomy): domain Bacteria; phylum Bdellovibrionota; class Bacteriovoracia; order Bacteriovoracales; family Bacteriovoracaceae; genus JBIKWR01. Next base: position 2,454 of record JBIKWR010000080.1, read on the forward strand.
AAATCCCAAACATTCTCCACCGAGCACCATCCGGCCAGTGGCCACTTTTTTTGTTTTCGCAATGTTTGATCGAGAAAAAAAAGCGAAGAACCCATTCCAGCACAGAGCCATTTATGAGGAGAGCACACCAAAGCCGAAATTTTGGCAGATTGAATCGACAAGGGAAAAGCACCTAGTTGCTGAGTGGCATTGACAATAAAAGGGATTTTTAATTGGTGTAAAGCTTCACCTAAAACCTCTAAATCGATTCGATGACCACTTAAAAATTGAACCGAGGAAACCACTACCGCGGTGGTCTTTTTATCGATTAGACGCAGCAGTTTTTCTAAGGGTAACTCACCATGATCAAAGGCGACGGTTCGCACTTCATATCCATGATGATCCCAAGGTATCACGGTGGCAGGAAACTCCTCTTCAATACTAATAATGTTTTGCGGAAAATTTTCTTTTAGCATTAAGGCCATGACATTCATAAAATGTGAGACACTTGGACCTAAGGCCACATCTTCTTTGGCAACCGCTAAAAAATTGGCCAAAACCTGTAAGGCCTCATCCATTAAATTCATCAACATTCCTTCATCACAAGCGCCACGATTAGTGAGTAAATTAACAAAATCGATTTGCGCCTGATGAACATCTTGATGAATCGCCCCGATAGAGGCACTCATTAAATAAGTTTTATCTTTGAGTAGTGGATAGTTTTTTTTCATGACTCTTAAAAAAAAAGCCTGTTTTTAAACAGGCTTTTTAGCAACGGTTATTAATGATTAACTTATTATTGGAGATCTTCTTTTTTCGTTAGGGCCAAACAAGCTTTCACTGCATTGACAAATTCTTGGTTTTTCGCCAAAGAAGTTCCAGCGTTAGCTGAATCTTCTGCCGTCGAACAACCACCATGAGTATGGATACCTATGATTTCTTGAGTCGCTTCATTGATGATAGTCGATCCAGAATTTCCACCCATGGTATCAATTCTATGACGAAGTTCTGAGTCTCCAAAAACGCCTGCGTGATCTCCACTATGTGTTTGTTGAGAAAAGTTTCTATCAGGATCACTATCTTTTCCGTAACCAGTTACTCTCAATTCAGCTCCATAATCAGGGACTAAAGTTAAATTCACTTTATAATGTCCACCTTGTGCTTGACCAGGAAGTAATCCAGTAACAGTGTTTGGTTTTACTCTAAAAACCGCCCAATCATTTCCTGGGCCTAAATTCTTATAAACTAAACTTCCTGGCACACTTTGATAAATATCTTGGGGCTCAGGATGCTTAGAAATATTATTTATAGTTTGGGGAACGTTAAACTCTAAAACATTTAAATATTCAAAACAGTGCCCAGCCGAAACCATGCAAGTATCATTGATCAATGTAGCGGTACAACCTGCAGAGTCTCCTCTGGATTTTAAACCTCTCGCAATAAAACGATCGTAAGATAAAATTCGATCATTTTCTGTTCCACAAATAGTTTCCATAACCACTGGTCTCAAAGGCAGATCAAGAAACTGCAAACTGGCCAAAGCATTTTGAGAAAATAATCCCAAGCCAAGCAATAAAGAACTTCCCTGTGACAGCACCATTTTCGCTAAATTCATTTGAACTCCATTTTCAAATATGATTAAAAATCTCTCTTTTAGTGAGTCGAAATTTCAACATTTCAAACTGATTTGGTCAAAGATTAGAATCTGATTAAACATTACATTTCACTATTTTTTTGAGTCATTTTTTTGACGGACGGTCATGCACTGCCTAGTAGACCAAAAAAAAGATTATCGGCGATATAATAAATTAAGCTTTTTATGGATGCTCAAAATGTTAAAAATCTCTCTAATTTTTGCTTTATTGATCACTTTTTTTGGCTGTGCCAACGTCAAACAAATTAATCGAGGGCGCCATGCTCTTAAAATCATGCAAACTGACCCGCATCCCGAGGAATCGGCGTTCTTAAATGAGGTCAATAGTTTCCGTGAAGGTGCTACATCTGGTGGTAAAGCAGTGGGGGGTGGGTGTGGCTGTAACTAAAAATCCCTTTCTTTTTATCTTCTTTATTCTGGTGGCATGGCTTGGACGTCAAAAACTATTTGCTGCTGCCTTGCAAAAAGGTCAAAGTAAAGCTCGGCTTCTGCTCAATCTCTATCAACAAGATGGCGATGAAGGAAAACAAATTTATGATGGCAGTGGTGATGAATCGGTAGACGTCATTGAACCAATGTTATTTGTTCAGCATCAAATTACCGCCAAAACAAATCTTAATGGGCAGTTTGTTTTTGACTCATGGACTGCGGCCTCTGATACCAAGCTCGATGGCCAAACCGGTGCCTCGGGTGGGGCGATCGAACGCCAGGGTCGAGGTTCAGGTCAAATAGGTTTCACCACGCAAGAAAAATCTCATGCTTATAGCGCGCGTGGAGGAATTTCTCTCGAGTACGATTATCGATCGATCAATGCGGGATGGGGATTTGAAAAATCCATGGCAGAAGATAATTTTCTCTTGGCGATCAATGGTCAAATATTCGAGGATAAAACTAAAACATTTGATTTCTCCAAACAACAAACGACAGATTGGCAAAGTAAAAGAGTGTATTCGATTGATGTCTCTGCGTCTCAACTTTTAACTGCCAATGATAATCTGAATTTTAGCTATACTTATATTTTACAAAAAGGCACGTTAGAAAATATTTCCAGTACCATCGATGTTGCAGGAGTTCGCAGCGCAGAGGTTTTACCAGATAAAAGAAATCGACATACCCTAGGAAGCAAATGGATTCATGCCTTAAGTGATACTTTGGCATCCCATTTAAGTTATTTCTACTATCAAGACGATTGGGATATTCAGGCGCATACCTTTCAGCTCTCGGCTTTTCAATCGCTGTTTGACGATGACGCTTATATTGAATTCAGTGGCCGATACTATCAACAAAAACGCACCAAATATTATGGAGATAGTTTTGATTCAGATAAAACATTTATGACCAGTGATTCAGATTTTGATCAATTCCAAGCCTATCGATATGGGGTGCATTTTAGTCAAATCTTTTCTGATCAAACGAAGGGCATCTTTAAAGATTTTGGCCAATGGGATTGGTCTGCAGGATATTATTATTACACTCGAACGAATGGGCTTAATTCTCATACCATCCAGGCCGCCGTAGGAATTGAAATTTGACATCCCCAACAGCTCATCAATTTTTAAGAAAAATTTATCCTCACATGGGAAGCCAAGTGGAATTTTTTTGTTATCCCCAATCTCATTTTTCTCTCGAGGAATGCACTCAAATGTTCCAAATGGCCTCCAAAGAAATTGCGCGAATTGAAAATTTGATGACTGACTTTAAACCAAGTCCATTTCAATCAATCAATCAAAAAGCCGGACTAGCTCCGGTGACCGTCAATCATGAATTATTTTCACTGATCAAAAAATCAATTTCATTTTCCCAAAAAACTAACGGACGCTTTGATATAAGTTATGCTTCAATTGGACATTTAATTCGCTATAAAAAATATGCCGACATTCCCAATGCAAAAAAATGGATTGATTATCGACTGATTGAATTAGATGAAGTGAATCAAACTGTTTTTCTTCCCTCTCCTCAAATGAAAATCGGTTTAGGAGGAATCGGCAAAGGATATGCCGTGGATTGTGCTTTTCATCTTCTAAGAAATCTTGGAATGGATAATTTTTATGTCAACGGTAGTGGTGATATTCGAGTTTCTTCTCATCATGATGCTCCAAGAAAGTGGCGTTTTGGGATTCAAAATCCGTTTGGTCCTCCTAACTCTTGTGCGGGATTTGTTTTTATAAATCAAGGAGGTCTTGCGACCAGTGGTAGTTATAAAAATTTTCAAAAAATTGGCAATCAAACAATTCATCATATTCTTCAATCAGATGGTACGAACAAAAACTCATTTGCGAGTGTTACCATTCAAGGTGCAGAAACCCTGATCTGTGATATTTTTGCCACTGCCTGTATGAACATGGATTTAGCCGAAGCCTTGGACTTTTTAGACCGTGAAAAATTAACGGCGATTTTAATTGATCTCCAAGGGCAAGTGCATCTGACGAAATCGGGAATGAGAGGACTAGAAAACTTTGCAAAAAATCAGCAGGAACAACTTTATGGATAAAAAATTATTTAATTTTATCATTGCCTTTAGTTTGGTATGTGGAATGACCTTTAGTTTTAACATTTGGAGTGATGAAATCCCCAATTTTAAACTAAGTAGTTTTGGTACTAAGACTCCCTTTGAACTTTCTCAATATTTAGGAAAAAAAACTATTTTGATAAATTTTTGGGCCACTTGGTGCCCTTCTTGTATCGCCGAAATTGATGAGCTTAATCAATTGAAAAAAAAATACCCGGATGTAATTTTTCTGGCGATCAATGCCGGTGAACGAGAGAATATTATCAAAAAATTTTTGGCGAAACATCCATTTGATTTAATTATATTAATTGATGAGAATCGAGATGTTTCAACTTCATTAAAAACCGAATCATTACCTAGAACGATCGTTATTAGTCCTGAAAAAAAGATAATTTTTGATGGGCACCGCCCCCCAAAATCATTTTAATCACACCGTACTTATTTCTTAAATTGATTAGCGGCAGGAAGGCAAGGCGATGAGACGAGGCGTTCTTCCTGTCCGCCGCCTGACGAACCGATCATCAATTTAAGGAATAAGTACTAAATATCGATTTCGTATTGTTCCACATGAAAAGAATTTTCCGAGCGGATGATCAGAGTTTTTCCATATTCTTCTTCTAGATTGTCGATAATTTGCAAATCACTACTGCATAGTCTGGCCGATACTTCTGGATGAGCATAAATAGTGACTCTGGAACCTAAGGCCTTTTTAAGATTTTTACTGAGTTCGCGAATAATTTCGTAGCAAACCGTCAGCACTGATTTTACGTTGCCGGTACCCTCACAATAAGGGCACGTTTCGTTCATCACACGGGTAAGAGTGTCACGAGTTCTTTTACGAGTCATCTCCACCAAACCTAAACTCGAAATAGGTAAGACATTGGTTTTGGCACGGTCTTTTTTCAGCTCTTCTAATAAACGTTGATAAACAAGATTACGGTGATCCTCTTTTTCCATGTCAATAAAATCGATAATGATGATTCCACCACAATTTCTTAATCGAAGTTGATAAGCAATTTCTTTTACTGCCTCTAAATTCGTTTGCAGAATTGTTTCTTCTAAGGTTTTTTTACCGACAAATTTTCCGGTATTGATGTCAATTGAGACCAGAGCTTCGGTTTGGTCAATATTGATGGAGCCACCAGATTTTAAAAAAACCTTATTGCCGAGAGCTCGCTCAACTTCAATCTCAATTCCAAAATGCTCAAAAAGTGGTGTATCCGCTGAATGCAATTCAATTTTACCTTTTAAAAATGGTAAAAATTTTAAAATAAATTTATCAACTTCTTTTAAATTTTCTTTGTTATCAACGATGATCATTTCCACCGATTCATCGGTGATATCGCGTAAGGCCCGTTGAATAAAATTGAGGTCTTCATAAACTAAATTTGCAGGTTTAGTTTTGTCGGCCTTCGCTTTAACTTCTCGCCAAATTTTTTGGAGAATAGAAAAATCAACTTTTAAAGTTTTACCGCTTTGACCTTCAGCTACCGTTCTGGCAATGACGCCCATACCGTCGGGACGAAAATTTTCTAAACATTCTCTTAATCGATCTCGCTCTTTTTCATCATCAATACGCCTTGAAACACCCACATGTTCTAATAATGGCATAAAAACGATATAGCGTCCGGCGAAGGTAATATGCCGGGTAACGCGAGGACCTTTGGTGGAAATAGGCTCTTTCGCCACTTGCACTAAAACCTTGTCACCCTCTTTTAAAAAATCCTGAATCGCCACATCTGGCCTAAATTTCATATCGACGGTTTCAGAAAGAGTGCTAAATTCATCTGGAATGACTTCACCTAGGGGGTGTCTATCAGCTTCTGCCTCATGACTTTTTTGCAGTCTTTGGGCCATTTCTCTTTGCTCACTTAAAGTTGGCAAATAGGCATCATCAACGTACAAAAATGCCGCCCTTTCATAGCCAATATCAATAAAAGCTGACTGCATTCCCGGAAGAACACGCACCACCTTGCCCATATAGATACTACCGACTACTGGAGAATTTCTTAACTGACGACTTCTCTCAACATAAAAGTCTACAATCTCACCGTTGTCGATGAGAGCAATCCGCACTTCATTGAGTGTTTGATTAATTAAAAGTTTTTTTCCCATAAATATTTTCTTACTGTAAGGTTAACACGACTCACCTATTATACCGGTGCTGGATCAGAATTCCAGAAACAAGTTAAAAAAGATAAAGCATCGTGCAAAGAAATTCTTAAAAAAAATATCCAAGGCTTTTTAATCGATAAAAAAACTTGCCACACAAGCTGTCATAAAACATGCCAATGAACCTGCGATCAGGGATTTTATCCCTAATTCCGCTAAATCTTTTTTTCGATTGGGGGCCAGCGTACCAATGCCACCAATTTGAATGGCGATTGAACTAAAATTTGCAAATCCACATAAAGCATATGTTGATATGGTCACCGCTCGAGAAGATAAATTAGGAATCATTTCTTTCAAATCAACATAGGCAACAAATTCATTGATCACCATTTTTTTTCCTAACAAGCCACCAACTTGAATACATTCGTTCCATGGAACTCCCATCAAAAAAGCAATAGGTGAAAATAAATATCCCGAAACTAATTCAAAACTTAACTGTGGCCATCCAAACCATCCACCGATCATTCCTAATCCCGCATTGAGCATTGCTACTAAAGCAATCACCGCTAAAAGCATCGCTGCCACATTGAGTGCTAGTTTTAAACCTTCTCCCGCCCCTTCGGTGGCGGCATCGATGACATTCACCGACGTTTTTTCAAGTTTAACTTTTACCACTCCGGCAGTTTGAGAAACTTCCGTTTCGGGGACCATCAACTTGGCACAAACTAGGGCCGCCGGAGCAGACATGACAGAAGCTGCTAACAAATGTCCCGCATCGATCCCCATACCCACATAGGCAGCGAGAACACCACCAGCAATGGTGGCCATTCCTCCAGTCATCAAAGCGAGCAGTTCAGATTTAGTCATCAGAGGAATATAAGGCTTAACCACTAAAGGGGCTTCCGTTTGGCCAGCAAAAATATTGGCGGCTGCGGATAAGGACTCAGCTCCTGATGTCCCCATTACTTTCATCATGACGAAGGCACAGCCTTCCACCACTTTTTGTAAAATATTGAGATGATAAAGAACGCTGGTTAACGATGAAACAAAAATAATCGTGGGTAAAACGATGAATGCAAAAATAAATCCAAATTTATCTGGTTTGATTAAATCACCAAAAATAAAAGCGGATCCTTCATTGGTAAAATCGAGCAACTTAATCGCCAATACTCGGATATGTTCAAAAGCATTTTGGCCAAGGGAAGTTTTTAAAATAATCAAAGCAATTAATATTTGTAAAAAAACACCAGCGATAACTGTTTTCCAATTAATATGTTTGCGTGAAGTGCTCAATCCATAAGCAATAGCAATCAACGCCAATAAACCAAAAAAAGAAATTATTTTATACATGCCAACTCCTCAAAATAATCAAGAAAATATCTTTAAGACTTTGTAACTTTAAAATCGAAAGGTGTAATTCAAATTTACCAAATTTAAATCATGATTTTGATCTGGGAGAGAAGAAAAATCTTTTTTTGCAATTTGAATGTTGGTGGAAGGCATGGGCATCATATGAAAACCTTCCATTTCGGAGGTGGTCGTTGCTTGACTGTAAGCGACGATCGCAACTCCAAAAATAAGTCCGATAGCACCACCAACTAAAATATTTTTTAAATGATCCCCTGGCTCTTCAGTAAAGGGTAAGGTGGATAGCCCTAAAACAGCACCGCCAACTGCGCAAGCACCTACAATCGTCACATCCCTTAGAGGATCGCCGTAAAAAGTCGATTGGGAAAAACCGGCAGGAATCGACGAGCAAACTATTATGATGAGGATTAGTTTTTTTAGCATAGATCTATTCTCTTTAAGTCTCCGTATTTTGAAAAGCAGAATATTCAAGACTTTTACAGGAAGCTGGATTTAAGCGACAATCGCCCTCGAACGACCTTTTCCAGGATGACAAAAAATGGACCAAAACACTTTAAAAAAACTCACGTCTCTAGCACAAGCGGCGCAAAAGAAAGCTTATGCCCCCTATTCAAGATATCTTGTTGGTTGTGCCCTTTTGATGGAAGATGGTGCCATTTTTCAAGGCGCCAATATTGAAAATAGTTGCACCGCCCTTGGGAATTGTGCTGAAACGTTAGCAGTTCAATACGCTGTTTTCCAAAAAATGCAAAAAATTATGGCGGTGGTGGTGGCCACGGCCAACGGTGGAGCACCTTGTGGGCGTTGCCGACAAATCATTCGCGAGTTTGCCCACCCCGAGTGCCAAGTGATAAGTATCGATCAAAATAATAATACGAAAGCTTTTCATTTTCATCGGGAATTGTTGCCTCATTCTTTTGGCCCTGAGCAAATGTCGCATTTATTACTTTAATTGATTCTTAAATTAGTTATAATGGTGAAACAACAAAGTTCGGACGAATGTTCGAAGGAATTTTATGAAAACTGATCATGTTACTTTAAACTCCAAAAATGCTCATGACCCTTCCCTCGAAAATGATGCTTCAGAAACCTTTGCTTCATCTTTGGATTTGGCCAAAAGCCTTTCGTTTTGTGTTTTTGATCTTGAAACCACTGGTGGTAATCATCAAAATGATAAAATTATTGAAATTGGTTTAGTTAAAATTGAAAATTTAATCATCGTCGATCAAAAAAATTATTTAATTAATCCTGAAATTCCAATACCCGAATTTATTCAAAGATTAACATCCATTAAACCTAAATCGATTGTAAACTCTCCTACCATTGAGATGGTGATCGATGAAGTTCTCATTTTTATGGGCGATGCAATTTTAGTGGCCCATAACGCTTCTTTTGATGTGCCATTTTTCAATTCTGTTTTACAACGTTTGAATAAACCCAAACTAACTAACCGATCGATTTGTACCAATCTGATGACAAAATATCTTATTCCAGAAATCATGAATTCCAATCTCAATTATATGAGTCGAATTTTTGACATCGAACACCAGAAGGCCCATCGAGCGTTAGAAGATGCTCGAGCAACTGCCGAACTTCTTTTAACTTTTATTAATTTTTTTATCGAAAAAAATATAAAAAAAATTAATCAACTTTATTATCCCCGAAACAAATATGAATTGGATCGAATTCATTTTAAAAATGGACCCGAATCGCTCGATATCTTTAACAAACTCAAAGACACTGAGACTCCCCTTTTATTGACTTTAAAAGGAGAAAAGGGAATTCTCCTCACGGTTATTCCGGTAGAAAATTTTAAAAATGAATTTACCGCAATTAAGAAATTATTAGAACAATTTGACTATCAAACCATGACTGCCAGAATGGTGGGTACTTTTTTTGAAGCTTTTTTGAAGTTCAACTCACAGGCGAGTAAACTCAAAAATGAACAACTCAATCTGGTTATGGAATTTCTCTTTTCTATGCATTTAAAAGTTAAAGGGCCAATCCCAACGGTGCTAGCACCAGAACAAATGGTTTTAGGAAAAAAAGATTTTATGATTGTTCCTCATTTAATTCCTGAACAATATATCGTCTACCCAATTTCAAACTTACAAAATAAAAATGAACTTATTATTCGTTATCCTGGCCATAAAAAGAAATTCCAACAATTTATTCTCAATCAATCAAAACGTATGGCAGCCATTAAGGGGTATTATAGCTCCAGTAATATACATAAAAATCTTTTTGTTTTTTTCAACATGTTTTTACAACATTTAATGGCAGAAAATGACTCTAAACATTTACTCATGTCTAAAGACTTAATAAAGAAAAAACCACAAGTGTTTCAAGAGTTAACGGACGAATTCTTTTTGAAAAATAAAAAAACATATAATTACCCCAAAAAACACATTTAGAATTAAACAAATCGCCGCTTCTTTGGTCTGACCTTGCAAATGCAGTTTCACCACCTCAAAAATAAATGTGCTAAAGGTGGTGTAAGCTCCAATCAAACCCCAAAGAACAAAATTATCGAGTGATTGACTGCTTGACCATTGTGAACGAAACCGCCAATAGAGAGCACCGATCAAGCATCCGGTTAAATTGACCACGAAGGTTCCTAACCAGGGCCTAAAACTGTGAATGATAAATTGAGAAGAAACAAAGTAGCGGGAAAATGCCCCTAGTCCACCTCCTAAAAAAATAGATAAGAAAGTGTTCAAAGTTAAGGACATACTGATTCCATGGGTCGTTTATTTTTTATTATTGTTCTTTCAGGTTGATGGATTTTTTGATCGAATGAAAGACAATTCGATTTTTACCAAAATGAAGTTCAAATCCTTCAAGTTTTAGCAAATAATTTAAAAGTTTTAATCCTGATATAATATTTATAAATTCAAAATCAG
>JBIKWR010000081.1:0-12928 GCA_044356225.1 Bacteriovoracaceae bacterium
AAAGCTAGGAAGCGCCAATCCCTATAATATTTTTGCGAGTGATGCCAAGACAGAAAAAATAAAAGAAGTAACGGGCTCACAATTTCCTTTTTTAAGAGGCGATCGGTTTAGCTTTGTCGCCTCACAACCGCCTTTTTATCACGATTTTTTACAGTTACCGCAAACCGATACAGAGTTAGAAACCATTTTAGGAATCACTGTGAATAACAACATTAAAAATGGTTTTGTTCATCGTGCGGGATTTACCGACTCGGGTGTTTCAAGAAATAATCGCATCATAGAAAGGCATAGAGGTCCACTGGGCGCTTATTGGAAAAGTTATGATTTTTCTAAAAGCACTGGCACCTCGGATGTTCTTGCCAGACCCCTTGGACCAGGTAACAACTCATCTGATTTTATTCACGACGGTGGTGAGATTATTTTTAATCTACCAAATGGTTTGCAGGGATATTTTTTAACCAATGCTAAAAATCAGCGCCTGGATGTAGCACCAGTGGAGATTGTTCAAGATACAACAAAGAGAGATGCGATTATTACCAATGGTATCTCTTGCATTTCTTGTCACAGTCAAGGAATGCGCGTGAAATCGGATCAAGTGCGAGACTATGTTTTAAGTCATAAAAGTGCTTACTCAGATGAAGACTATAAACAAATCCTTAAACTCTATAAGCCTAATGACAAACTCTCTGAAGTCTTTACTGAAGATAGTAACCGTTTTATCACAGCGATGAGGCAGTCTGGAGTAAAAAATCTAAAAGGTGATGTGGAGCCGGTACGTTTTTTAACCGATCGTTTTGAAAAAAATGTGGATGTTAAAAGAGCGGCAGCGGAGTTAGGGATCAGTGAAAGTTTACTGAGATCAAGTGCTCAAAAAAATGCCGAGATTGCGGCAATTGTTTCGCGCATGGAAGGTAGAGGTGTGGCGCGCGAATTTTTTATCGAAGCTTTTTCTCAGTTGCAATTTCTTTTATCCCCAGATCAACCTAAGGTTGGTAGTGGTGGTGGCACCAATCGATTTGGCATGAGCTTTTTTTTTATTGCTCCAGGAACTTTTCAGATGGGCAGCCCTATTGCTGAGGCAAGAAGAGATAGAGATGAGACCTTACATCAAGTAACACTCGATAGTGGATACGATATGCAAACCACTCCGGTGACGCAAGAGCAGTGGACCAAAATTATGGGCAATAATCCCTCAGTTTTTACAGGTGCCAATCGTCCGGTGGAAAATGTTTCATGGAATGAGGTTCAAGAATTTATCATAAAACTCAACTCAATAATTAATGATGGATATAAGTATCGCCTGCCAACGGAAGCAGAGTGGGAGTTTGCCGCCAGAGAAAGGGGAACTAAAAAAAGTGCATATTTTTTTGGTGACGATGCGACCAAGCTTTCGCAGTTTGCTTGGTTTAGAGATAATTCCAATCAACAAACTCATGATGTGTCAGATAACGGGTTACAAAATCGCAACCGAAATGCCTTGGGTTTAGTGGATATGATTGGCAATGTTTGGCAGTGGTGTGAAGACATTTATGATGAATATCCAACAGGTCCAGTGACCAATCCAAAGGGTCCATCCGGATCTCCTTCCTCCTCCCGCGTGGTTCGCGGTGGCTCGTGGGACAACAATGCCCGGAACTTGCGTTCTGCCGATCGCCTCAACAGCGTTCCTGGCGGTCGTTTCTCGGGTGTTGGCTTCCGCCTTGTGAGGACCCGCTAAATTGTATATCTTTTCTCTTTTACCCTCTTACTCTTTTCCTGGCATTTTCACATGTGCAGGACTCGCCCCATCAAGGGGCGACAGGGACAGCACGTTTGAAAATGTAGTTTTTTAAAAATAAATTCTGATGTCAAAAAACAAACGCATTGAGCACTTTAACAAAAGGTTCCATGAACAAATCGATGCCAAGCACTCGAATGCTCATAATTTTTCTCCAACGGGTGAACCATGACTTAAAAGTTCAGTGCTTCTTGGATAAACATGATTATCTTCATCCATCAGAACGCGGTAATTTCTTCTAGTAAGTGCCAGCACCCATATGGTTGAGAAAAACTTAACCGTTTGGATCATGGCACTTTATGGATCATGGCACTTTATGCACTTTATGCTCCTTTATGATATTTATGTCGTAAGGTTTGAAAACATTGAGTTTCTTAAAAAGCTTAAATGGGAAAGATCAAGTTCAAATGAACTCTACCCTCATCTCTCCAATGCCCCACTAATATTTCTAGATATGGAAAGTTATAAAGTCGTTAGGCCTTCGCAGTTTTTTTAATCGTGAAAAAAAGTTTAAGAGAAAGAATTTTTCAAATCTTTCCATTCGTAACAAAGTTCTTTAACTTTCTGTCCGCCGATTTCATCAGGCTTTTCCATACCGTTGAATATGGCCCCAGATTTTTCGTAAAAATTTATGGTTGGATTATCCTGCAAAACCCAACAGTAAGCTTTAGAATACTTCCATTCGATAAGTTTTTTCATTCCAACACTAAGCAGAGCAGCACCAATTTTTTTTCCTTTGAATTTTTCCAAAAGATAAATGGCGCCCAACTCTCCATGTTCATTCATTTCTTTGTCTTGTGGAGGAGCAAAAACTGAAAAGCCGACGATCCCAGATTTTTCTTCTGCAACATACAAGGCCCTATTTTCCATCGTTGCGGCTTGCTTCCACATGCTCATTCTTCTTTTGAAGGTGAGCGGAAGTTGGTCCAGAAATTGTTGTGGTAACAAATTGCGATAAACTTCGCGCCAGGAGTTAAGATGAACATTAGCGATTTCTGCTGCATCTTCAGCAACAGCTTTTCGTATAATGACATCGTTTATTTGAATTAATTCTTGTTTCATAAAAATCTGAATCCCAAATCAAAATATGATTAGAGTACTTTAGTTGCGATTAATTCAATCTCAAACATTCCTTTTTCAGACTCAAACATCATGGTCGCCTTCTCTCCAATTTTAGTTATTATTTCTGGAGTAACGACTAGTTTTTCTACGCCATTTTCGAGGGAATAAAATTCTCCATTAAATAAGATGAGGTCATTCGTTTTAGATTCATTAGGAAAGTTTGTCTTAGATAAATCTTGTGATGTAATCAATTTTATCTTTAAAGAATCTTTTCCCAGAAAAGGAATTTCAAATTTTTTATCCATTGTTACAACCATGGTAGAAACGGCAATTTTTGAAACTCCATCCTTACTAGATGTGGAATTAATTTTAAGTTCCACATCTTTTGCAAATATTTGAACGGATAAAAAAATCAATATCAAAGGCAGAAACTTCATTAAACATCCTTGTTTAAAAATGAATTTTGAGAAAATAGTAGCAAAGCTAGACCATTCGAGAAAGTAAATTCTCCGAGGGTTAGAGATTTTTGTAGCCCGAAATAAAGTTTCAATTATCGAAATGAAGTTTTTAACTTATAAGGCCATTCACCAAGCTATAAACATTATTAGAAATGATGGTTATTTTTCATCAAGGGATTTGTCGTTGATTGAAGATGTTGTTAAGGGTTTTGCGAATAGGGTGCCACGACCCAAACGGTTCAATTTTCCTCAACCATTTGGGTGCTAGTACCTAACCAAAAACTTGTTTCTAAGAAAAAAATACTAAGACCAAAGTGACAAAGAAAAAGTAAACAAAAGGTTCTATGCTCTTCTTTCTTTTACATTATCCACCTATGGAAAACTTTTCCTTATGAAATTTTTGGTTTATAGCGGCACTGGATGAGTTTTCCAGTGGATCTTCGTCTCATGCACGCAATCTTGATTTCCAAAAATCTTCGATTTGCCTCTAGGCAAACCTCTTATTTTTGAAAATCAATCTTGCGCACCTGAGGCAAGGCTTTCACTGGACATCTCAACCAGTACCGCTATAAACTAATTTCAAATCAATTCAAGGGGGTCTTATGGAAAATCAAATTCAAAACAATAGACCTTCTTTGTTCTCAGTTTAACTAAAACCAAAAATCTAAGGAAATTTATGAAACCGAAAATTGACTCCTTTGAGTCAGAACGGTTGGTATTGGAGGTTCGTGTAGAACACCATGCCAGCGAACTGTATGATTTATTATGTGACAACGACCTATACCATTACATGAAGCGAGATGTTCCATCTTCTCTCGAATGGTTGGCGGCTGGTTTTAAAGAGCTAGAGAGACAGACTTCACCCGATGGGAGCGAGCAATGGCTTGGCTGGGTGGCCAAGGAAAAGGTGTCTCAATCTCCACTAGGAGTTTTTGAAATAACAATTGTCGATGGAGATGCCTTCATCGCATATACAGTTTTTAAAAAATTTTGGAGGAAAGGTTTTGCGGTTGAAGCTTCGCAAGCAATGATAAATTATATCAACCAAAACTTCAGACCCAAACGATTTGTTATTGAAATGGACACCAGAAATAGGGCCTCTCTTAAAGTGGCCGAAAAGTTAGGTTTTGATTTTGTAAAAGTTATTAATAATGCAGCTTTTATTAAAAACTTTGTAAGTCATGAGTTTCAATTTCAAAAACTTGTTTAATCTTGGCAGGCAGGGTGTAAAAAATCTTCTTTTTTATAAAAATCTAAAGGTTCCATGGACTTCTTTCTTTTACATTATCCTAAAGGTACATGGCACCTTTTGTTGGGTGCCGGTACCAAAATTTTTAATCAGCATGACTAATTGAGCTTGGTATTTACTCTATGGCATGCTTGTTTTGCCTCAGTAAATACAAACGCCTGATCACTTTCACTCTTGCGTGTTATTTTAAACTTTTCTTTTATCTGTTCGCTTGGAAGTGATAATGAAAACGATTTTAAAAAATCTTGAGCAGAAAGCAGACATGACCGGTAAGATCCAAAATTTCTGGTGGGTTGCCAAAAATCCCAAATAAGACTAGCAGCACCAAGCTTAACTCTATCCCCACGATGTAGTTCCCAGCGTCTACCTGAGTTAACTTGGTCATAGTTTGCCATCACATTTCTTGAATAAAAATAATCAAAGTCATCGCCAGCTTTTAAAAGACCATACAATTCATGAATCAAAAGTTCTTGAATGGAAGAACCTTTTGGCATTAATTTTGAAAAAAGTTCGGCATTAATTAGAATCAGTGCTTTATCTTTTACATTATCTGGCAGCTTATAATTTCTTATAACTTCCTCAGTTACTTCGCCCAAGGGATAATTGACTGCTGAACGTTTTTCACCTTTGTAATCGCGAACATCTTCTGAAGTCACTCTAATATATAGTGCACGATTTGTTATAAGATCCAAAAGATCTTTGGAATTCATCTTTCCCATATCACGGAGTCCATCATTCAATCCTAGTTCGGCATTATCACTTATTTCCATCTCAAGTGCCTGAATCATAGGAACTATTTGATCGTTAATAATTCGATAAGCATTGGGTTCATCAATATTTCCGCCGCCTGTTTCATGTCCTCCTTTATCGAACAGAATGTTAGTAGGAACATTCTCATCTTTCGCCTGAACATTGCTGATTAAGAGAAAAATCATCATCATTGCTTTCATGGTTTTCATTATTTACTCCTCTTTTTAAAATGAAACTGGAAACAATCCAATTTGTAGTTGATAGACAGATGTTTTTTTTACATTTTTATTAAACAGAGCGGTCATTTGTTGACGATATTTTTTAGTCATCTCTTTCGCCTTAGGCAAATCTTCTTCGTTGATGGCAAAAAGGACGCCACTATGATCTCGTTTATCAATTGAAACAGAGGAGATTGCCTTGCTTGATTTTTCTAATAAAATTTTCTGATGTCTTTTTTTTGCTTCGTCAGTTATTTCTGAAACTAAAGAAGAACTAAAACTATGCTCGGGGCAGACTTTCAATTTTCCCTTTGTTTTAGTTAAAAAACCAAAGTTTTCTAGTCTTTCTAATGCGTCTTTTACCTCAAAAGTTGTAATGCCTAATTTTTTAGCGATCCACTTATTATTCTGCTCAAAGCCTTCAATTTCAAAGAGCTCTAAGATGGCATAATGGTACCACTCAGATAAAACTTTAAAAGTTTCATTATCAATCGAGCAGAATAAAATTTTTTCGGTTTTCTCATTGTTTTCATTAACTTCTTTTTTAGTCTTAATTTTATTTATTTCACTCAAACTTAAATTGAGGGCCATTCCTAGCTTCATTTTTGTTTCACTGGTAATCGCCCTCTTGCCGTTTAAAATGGCGGATAAGGGGGAAGGCTGAATTCCTAAATCTCTGGCAAACGCTCTCAGAGAATATGACGAATTTTGTTTTTTTCTTTGTAAAAATTCGTTTTTTAAAAATTCATCAAATGTCATCTGAGTAAAAATATTATTCATGAAAATGATGTAGCATGGGATTGAAATCTCCCATACAAGAAAGTTACAAAGTGTAACTCCCTGGGAGTTACATGGCGCTTTTTTCAGACTTATTCAAAAAGTTTGATTCAATCTAAAAATATAATAGAAATTAATGGTAAAAATTATATGACTTAAAAATATCCAGAATTATCCAGAAGTAATGTCATCTAGTGGCTGAGAGTTTTGTTATGAGCAAATTGAATCTAGAATGGCACGAATGTCACGCATCTGAGGCAAGGCTTTCACTGGAAATCTCAACCAGCACTGATATAGTGCGAGGTACGATGAGAAGTGAAAAAAGAGGTTGGTCTCTAAAGAGCGGGATGTCGCCGCAAATTTAGACTGCTGCATTTAAGTAGATTAATTTTTTAAGTGAAAAGCTTTGACCACATGATCTTTCATATAAGGAATAATTAAAGTTTGGTCTTCGGGGATATAACCGATATCAGCTGTCCCCATTTTCTTTTCAAAAGAGAGATGAGTCACTTCCCCGTTAAGTGTAATGGTATATAATTTCCCCGCCATCCAGTCTGAGGTGATAAAGGTGTTATCATCTTTCAATTCAAGACCATCGAGATTTCCTAAGGGCGCTTTGGTTACAATGTTTTTCTTTTTTGTTTTTAGATCGATGGAATAAAGATTTCCTAAAGTAGTTGTCGACCAATCTGGCGCTGCTAGTCCCCAGGCGGCGACAAAAAGTTTTTGATTTTTGATCAAAAGACCGTTGGGTGATTCTGTTTGGTCGCCACTTAGAAAAATACTCACACTGTCGTTATTGATTTCATAAATAGTTCGTCCAATCGTATCTGAAACATAAACGGTGCCCGAGTCTGAAATAGCAATGTCATTGAGAAAGATGGCCTTCGGAATAGAGATTTTTTTGGTGATCTTTTTTTCTTTAATATTGATGGCGATAACTTGATCAATGTCTGTCACCCATAAGAAGCCATTTTTAGCGCGCATACCTTTGGGTGCATTTAAATTCTCTATCCACAATGGATCGATAATTTCACCACTTGGTTTAAGAAGTTGAATCCAACCTTTGCCGTCTTTTTGATTTCCTTCTCCAGCGATATTAGAAATAAAAACTAATTTTGAGTCAGGTTCAAAATACACTGATTCAGGAGCACTGAGATTGTTACTTACTGTCCAAAGAGGAGAAGGGAAGGATCTTGAGTCACCAGACTGACTAGCAAATGCAATAGATGTTAAAAAAATAAAATATAAAGTAATAAAAATTTTCATGGGTTAAATCCTTATGCTGAAAATTTTGATAAATCTAGTGATGTGTATTTTTTACTGCGGTCCCAAAAGAACAAATGACTATTCCTAAAGCGATACAAGAAACGGTAGGGAGTGTTCCCTGCCACAAGGAAAAAATGATTCCTGTTCCAACTCCAAGCGCTGCGCTAAGAATGAGTTTAACCGCCAAAGACTTAAATCCCTGTTGAAATCTAACGAGAATCAGAATGGGTAAAAATAGGCATAACAAAGTAAAGAGAAGTCCTAAAAAAAGCACACTGGCGGCGATGGTTAGTTGCGATAAAAAAATAAACAGGTGATTATAATTATGAGTATCATGAGAATTAATCGAAAAACCAAATAAACTTAGATTAAATGAATAGGCGGTTATCTTTTTCCAATAAAATAAAAAAAAGAGCAATCCCAACATGCCCATCAGAATCATAAATCCTGCTTCATAATGAGAAGCGGTGGCGATGTCTCCAAAGTAGGTGGCGGTCATATGGCCTTCCAGACCTGGGACCAAAGAAATAATGCCATAAGCGAGTGAGAGTAAAATGGCATAGAGTCCAATGTAGTAAGTATTTCGGGAAGTCCAATGAGCAGGAATCATCCATTCACAAACCGTATAAAATAAAAATGCACAACCAAAACTTAAAATTAATGGCAGAACAAGCGTCCATTGATGGTCACTATATTCATTATGGTTATTTTGGACATTATAAAGAATGAATTTAAGGGCCAGTCCCAAAACAACTCCCAAGTTGGCGGCTTGTGAGATGACTAGGGTTTGCACCACTTGATGCCGGGCCGCCAATTGACTGCCAATCAGTGCTAACGAGCCGCCGCCAAGGATCGCGGCAACGATGTTTAACTGATAAACGTCAATTAAGGAAAAAAGTTCAGTCATGTAAAACATCATTACTTGGCAGCATTATGGTTTGAGTATTGGCAAAGTCAGTTTCTTTTTCATGGGTGATCAAAATAAATGCGATTCCATTTTTTTGATAATGATCTATTAATTGATGGAGTTTAACTTTTGAGTTTGCATCGAGATGATTAAAAGGTTCATCTAAAATAAGCAATTTGGCCTGACTTAAAAACGCACTGGTGAGCATGGTCTTTTGGCGTTCTCCTCCACTAGCATAGTTCCATTGGGAAAATAATATTTGCTCGTGATCAAACAAGTTTATATTCAGAGGGAGTAATAAATTTTGTTTTGCTTCAGTATTGAGATAGATGACATCTTTTAAACTGAGGGGGAAAAAAAACTGCAGATTGCCTAGTTGAGGTAAATAAAAAAAATCCTGAGATTGGCCCGTAATCGTGCCCTGGTAGTGTTTATGCAGACCGAGTAGGCATTTTGCCAGTGTGGTTTTTCCTGATCCATTGGCCCCTTGGATGATGAGAATGTCTCCTGAAGAAACTGAAAATGATATTTGCGTAGCAAGTCTTTTTCCTCTAGGGGTAAAGGTGGAAAGATTTTTAACTTCTAGGATGGTCTTGTTCATAGAAATTATTCAGCTAAGTTTTGTAAAAGTGAATCCGCTAAAGCATGCTGAACTTTTTCAATCGAGTTAAATTTTTCATTATCCACTTGCACCATGGTAGGCATTTTTTTAAAAGGGATGCTACTTATTTGCGAAAATTTTTGAAGATGCTTTTCCGGGACATAAAGTGAACCAAGCGCCATTCTAATCTGGGATTTTTTTGCATTTAAGGCAGTGCTGGCCAATCTCGCCGCCGAAGGTGGAACTCCTGGCTTTTCTTCTATCGAACCGAATGTGGGAATATTATAGGAGTTGAGAAAATAGCTAAAATCTTTATGGTATTCAATCACCGCAAATGAACTCTTTAAGAGTGGTTGAATTTTTTGATTGATCGTATTATGTAACTCATTCATTTTTTTTTGAAAGCTAACTAAGTTGTTTTGAAAAAAAATCGCCGATTCCGGACGTTGAGTACTGAGAGTTTTCGCCACGACCACAGCGCCTTCAGCTAAGGCCTTAGGACTTAATTGAAAATGGGGATTACCTGCAGGATGGACATCTCCCATGGATCGATCCACGGGAGTAATACTTTTTTCCAAAGCAGAAACTACTGATCCCACATCACAGTAACCGTTGCCCCCCGGTTGCACTTGAGCGTTTCCCGATTTCATTAAAATTTTTGGCATCCATCCAATTTCTAAATCTAGCCCCACTAAACAAACAATCTGAGCTTTTGAAACTTTTTTTATAAAGGTCGGAGTGGCATCCATATAATGAGCGTCTTCTAAACCACTGAGTAAGGATTCAACTTCGACCAGATCACCACCAACATCGCGTACAACTTCTGCTAAGTCGGGGATAGTCGTAATGACCAAGACTTTGTCGCTAGCAAATAATGTCTTTGAAAAAAATAATAAAATTGTGAATATAAAATAGTGCGATTTCAACATAAGTTTAAACTCCTAAAAATCATGAGCGGGATGCGCTCCTAAAATAAAACCAAACTGTAACTGCACTTGGCGATCATAGGTATCATCAATTCCTTGAGTAGTGTTAACTTCGTGAGAATAGGCCAGGCGAAAAGTAGAAAACTCACTGGGTTTGAAAGTCAAGGTTGGGACGATGGCATAGTCAAAATCATCACGTTTTTGATTATTAGAATCAAACTCTAGACTGAGTTCAGAAAAACCATCAAATCTGAATCCTAGACTAAGGCGATCGCTAACACCAAATTGAGGGTAAGTATAAAATCCGGCTTTTTTTACCGTTGCAGAAATTTCAGTGGATTGGGTTTGATAAAAAATTTCATTTTGCCAGAGCCAAATGAGTCTTTTACCGACACGATTTTTATAGGTTGCTTCTAAACCATAAAGCTGAGTTTTTAAATCACTTGAATCGATTCGATTGAGATAAGTGGCACCGGTCAGTAATCCTTTGCCGGATCCAAAATCAAAAAATGTTGTTGGGTGAAGGTAATAGAGTGGGTAAGCTGGCTTACTTCCTTCCGTGTGACAGTGTCCAAAACAATAACCATTTGTCACTCCGAAGGTTAAATCAACATAGATTTCAGTTGGTAGAATCCAAGAGTATTCAACCCCGGTATCGGCCGCACCTTCAGCTTGAATTGCGTTTTCAATTCCTGGGTTAAAAAATTCGCGATGAACTTTGGGAGCAGAGATAAACGGCCAATCGTGTTGATGAAAAGTATTGAGTCTGCCAGCATTCAGAAAAAATTTGCCGATGCGAAATCGAGACTGAGGTATTAGTTTGGAAGACCCAAGATAACCTTCATGGAGTTCAAACTTAAAGACCCCTTCATCCGTATGGCCGGCGAGATTGATCATACCATCAAAAAGATGATCGATCGGGGCGTATAAAATGACTTCAGTCGATCGGACTCCAACTTTATTATTGCTAGCATCGTCGCTGGAAAAAGGAGCAATGATATCTCCAGAGGCGGTGATATTAAGATTTTTTTCATTAGAATGAGCACTGATACTCAAGAAGAAAAAAAGCTGAGTCAAGATTAAAAAGCGGAGATAAATTTTCATAACTAGTGCTGGTCTTTGGCTTTACTACGGTCAGCAAAAGTGACTTTGGCCTGATTAAGTTCTAGACCCCAGTGAACTCCCATACCATTGCCATTCAACAAATCTTCTAAGAGTTCTTTGCCAGAATTTAGTTCATCCCAAATGATGAGATGAACTGAATTACTATGATCATTATGAAGATCCAGGGAAAATGCGAGAAGACCAGACACATTACTAACATTAAAAAAAGAGCTCAGATCAAGGAGGTCTGAAGGCGTTTTTGCCGTTACGGTCAGTTCATTTTTTCCAAGACTTCGAGAAAATTCAATTTCTATTCCATTGTTCAAGTTACGATTGGCATTGGTGATTAAAGTTAAACTTCCTCCATCCTCTATTTCAAAACGCAAAAAAAAGTTATGAGCGGATTCTACTTTGGGGAATAAATCGGCAAAACGAATGACGCCTGTTCCGGTGAGCTTGCCACCCGGTGAGAAAATGAGACCGTTACTACCGCTGATTATTTCTGATTTTAAATTTCCAATTTTTTGATCACTTGGAATCGCCTTTTGTGCCTCGAGGTCGGGATTTGGTCCTCCTCCACATGAGAGTAGGAAAAAAAGCATGAGAGTTGGGGTTAATATCTTTTTCATATTAGGTTATTGTGGTTCACTTTGGTTCATTGGGGCCAGGTCTGCTCTTGCGATGGCAATCAAAGTTGTCCATAAAAAGATGGTCATGTTGATGGCAATAAAAATAGAGAGTTTTTTCTTTTTTCTCCTCAGTGGTCCATTTAAACGCCATTTCAATATTTCCATTTGTTTGCCAAAATTTGGTTTTTTGCAATAAAGCGGGAGAGTCAATCCATTTTTCAAAAATATCGATTGCTAAAATGGCCGACTTTTTAAAATCCTCAATGCGAAATGTTCTGCTGGCAGCATTGTAGTTAAAAATCGTTTGTAAGTTTTCAGCATGGCAATGAACGCTGATCTTTAGGAAATAGGCCTCATTTTCATCGTGATGAAAATGGCAGCCATAAATATCTTTTGCTAATCGACCTTGAGAATCGACTGGCGAGATGACATGATAAATACCAACTTCCGTTCTTTGTTCATCATCATGTTTGGCCAAAACGATCTCTGCATTAAGCCCCAAAAACTGGTCAGACAATGGTGCTCCATTTGATTGCTCAAAATCTTTTGAAAAAACTTGAGCCGCTGCAAATCCAGCTAAAATCACTGGCGATTTTTGTAATTGCTTTTCATCAACATTGATATCACCAAAGACGACTGGGCCATACGTCATTATAGTAAATATTAAAAGATGTAATTTTTTCATAGTGAAGCTCCTAAGTTATGAGAGTCAGATGACTATCATTGGAAAAACACAAATGCAATTGAGTTGCATTAAGTTTTTAATAGAGCTACAATTTAAATGTTTGCAAAGTATGTGAATTCGAGAAAAAAATATGAAAATTCATAGTTGTGATCATCAATCGCATCATGCACCTCAAACTGTTCTTGATAAAATCGCTGATTTCATCAGTGAAGCTGGCTTAAAAGTCACAAATCATCGAATGGAAATTTTAAAAATCTTAAGTAAGAAAAATAGGCCACTATCTTCGGATGAAATATTTACCAGTTTAAAAAAGAAATCAAGTGATCGTGTAACGGTTTTTAGAAACGTTGTTATCCTAGAAGAAGCAGGTCTTTTACACCGGCATGATTTTGGCGATGGCATTCGTCGATACGAATTAGTCACATCGACTCACCATCATCATTTCATCATTTGTAAATCATGTAAGTCTGCTGAGCCGATTGAAGAATGTTTTTACTCTGACCGATTAAATATTTT
>JBIKWR010000082.1:0-12924 GCA_044356225.1 Bacteriovoracaceae bacterium
TTCTATACTGGTACTGATTGAGATTCCCAGTGCCACTGTATTATTGAGTTAAACTTAAACTTTCTAATAGCTTTTGTTTTATTTTATTTTGAGCATCAAGATTACCTTTGGCCCGAACAATAATTTCAATTTCCGAAAAAAAATCAGCATAAGCGATTAAACTTTCTGACTTCCACTGCTTGGCGCTCTCTAATAAGGCTTTATCATACTGACTCAGTTTTTTCTTTTCTTGTACAACTGACGGATCCATTAATTTAAAAATATGGGCGAGCATAAAACTAGAAAGTTTACTAAGCTCATCGTTATCTAAATTAAGCGCAATAATCTTTTGAAAAAAAATCATTAACCTCTGGCGATTAAAGTCTTCTGCTAATTCAAATAAATCAAATTTTGAAAACTCTATGGAAGTTTTAAGATCTTCTTTTTCTATTAGTGTTCCATTTAAAACTTGAAGGTAAAAATTCTGCTCGATTTTTTCTATTACGGTAAAAAAATCATCTACACTGTGATTGATATGGCTTAGCAGGAACTCAATGGCATGAGAGGACAACTTCACTTTTTTTTGTTCACATAAAAACAAAAATAATTTTTTCATCTCCCAAAAAGGTGTGTCTTTTATCAAGAGACTTTGGGTTTGGGATTGTTGAGTAAGTTTTTTAAAAAGTGATGTTTCGTGATCAAAACTTAAGACTAGTTTCGTCGCCAGCTGGCTTTGATCAAGTGTTAGAAAAAAATCATGAAAAGAAGAGGGGATTTCATCAGCAGAAGTTATTAAAATAGGTTTTTGTTCTCCAAAGAGATCAAATGAAAATAAATTCTCTTGCAGCCAGGGTAAATTCAACTCCTTACTTGGTTTAATTTTCCAAGACTTGTTAGTTGAATCATTCGGAAATGAGTCGAGCAATAATTTGATAAAAAAATTCGACAAAAAGGGGCCCGTAACCGCTATTGCATAAAAATTATTTCCTGTACTTGCACCCAGCTCAGGCATTTTTTTAACCAAATCCCAGGGATAATCATTAAAATACATCGAGAATTAAATCCTTAAAGTTTTGGGCCGCCACTTCCGCCATATTTTCGATTGAACGATTGATTTTAGCGTTATTTTGAGTAAAGTTTACGACTGCACCCTGATCAGGATTTGCATTTCCAAAAACAATCCGAGAAAAGCTATCAGATAAAACAATCATTTCATTAAAAATTATTTTTGAATTAGGTTGTAACAACGGACCTAACTCCGACTGCGCCACTTCGATTATTTCTTTGTTGGGATTTTTTATCAAAATAAGATTTAAACTAAGTTCAATTTTTGATTTTTGAGGAATATAAAAAGACCCTCTCCCCTCTAGGGAATTTTTTATTGACTCGTCATTATTCGAAAAAATCCTGCCTTCTGTGCTTAGAGTTCCACGAAAATTTTTATCTGAATTAATGATGCCCAATAAAACGGCATCAGTTTTTCCATCACCTACTTCAATTTTCAATTGCGGAAATCTCGATAAAACCAAAACAATTTCTTTCGTTAGTGGACCTGAAACATTTGGCAAGGATGTCCGATTTAAAAACATCGGTATCGAGACAGATCGAATTCCATAACTCGAAAATGGATTAGATTTTTTTTTAAATCGATAACCGGAACAAGACCATGAACCACAGAGACAAAAAATCAATATTAAATGGTAGGTTCTTAATTTATTAATCAACAATTATGTTTCCTAGTGGAAAGTAATACTCGTGCATCATTTATATTTAAAACAAGACATGAAACGAAGACTCACCCAGAATTTTAATTATTGATAGTATACCAGCACTGGATGAGATTTCCAGTGTCGGTTTATAAATCATCAATTTTTAATGGCCAAGGACGATCACGGTCAAATGGGCGGTGCTTCTTATTATCTAAATGCTTGTTGCGTATTGGCATTTGCTCTAAAAAGACGCTCTTTATCCTTCTGTTAATTAACCAAGATTTAATTTTTTTTGATAGAGTAATGACTGTGGGTAACATCATTAAGTTTCTGGCCGATTAGCAAAATATTAATGATGAATATCTCTCTTGATAAATAGCGTAATGTACTTTTATGGCCCATAAATTTAAAAAATTATCAGATTTGCTAAAAAGTTTTCAGTCGATTGCGAATGAACAGTCTGAAGCTAAAAACAAGTCTCGACTCATTAAAAGTCAACCCAACAAAGATAAATTTTCGAATTCAGTTTTTGATTTTTTAACACTTCATCAAAATTGGAATCACATCGTCGGTGAACAACTGGCAAAGTTTACCGAGCCAGCGAAAATCCAATATAGCTGCTTAATTATCAAAGTCACTCATCCGGCATTTGCTCAACAAATTGATTATATGAGTGAAAAAATTAAAGAAAAAATCTTCACCGACTATCCTCAGTTAAAAAAATTATTTAAAAAAATTCGATTCGTTTCATCGCCAGATATTTATATTGCACCAGAAGATGATTTTGATACTTATGTTCAGAAAAAGGAAAAGCCAAACTTGAATTCTAGTCTTTACAACCCACTTTATTTAAAACTTAAAAACCAAGTTGAAATGGAATTTTCTGATATCGAAGACTTAGAATTAAAGAAGCTACTGGTCTCTATTCAAATGCAAAACTTGTCCACAAAAAATCGTGACTCCTGAGGCCACTTCAATCTTTCTCCAAGAGTATTTATTACTCCATTTTATTTTTTGATCCGGATGACAAAAATAAAAACGACCATTCTCAGGACAGAGTGCATGCTCCAATAATTCATCAAGTTTTATCCAAAAATCTGACTGGTGAAAATGGGCCATTCTTTTGTCCAGATTTTGTGAGACTCGATGACTATCGAAGTTATAATAAGGCGGATTCAATAAGATAATATCAAAACTTAGCTTTTCCTTGGCGATCTTTAACATTTCGGTAAAATCAAACCAATATTCATCCACCGATAAATCAGGAAGAAATTTTTCAAGATTTTCCTTGAGATAAAATTGATACTTAATATTTTTTTCACAAAAACTTAAACCGATTGGTCGCGACCAAAAAAAACTGAATTCAATGCCCACGACTCCGCATCCAGAACACAAATCGAGAACTCGCAAATCATCTTTGCGCTCGGGAAAATCCATCGCAGCTACTTTCGCTAAATGAATTGAATCTTGAGAAAAATGATAAAATGAGGGTTGTGAATAATGTCTTTCCATTACATTTTTTACCAATGCTAGAAACAAACTATAAAACTATCCAGAAAAATAGCTCTGGTGAATAGTCTCCAAGCATTAAAAGATTATAAACGGCAAAGGTTCTAGCTTGTCCAGAGTTTAGTAATTCAATAAAATAGTTTCTTTTTAAATTAAATGACGCTGGTAAATTCGTTTTTTCAAATTTTCCATAAATTGTTCTAATATTCAAGTTATCAAGCAAGTAAAGATAAACATATTTTTTCCAAAAATCTTTTGACTCTCCCGACTCCTTCATCAGCTTTAAAATGGCAACTTTGATATTTTCATCTGTTGGAAAATGAATCGTCAGAAGTGGAAACAATCGATGAAATGAATCTATCATTTCTTGTGAGTTGACTATTTTCCTGATCATTTTTTTTAAATCCAGGTCCATTCCACGCTTTTGTAAAATATCTATCCAAAATAAATAGTAATTTTTATAACGAGGAGAATTGATGCCCGTTTTGATTTCGTCTTCAGATAAGACGACGTCAAAATTACGTCTAATTTCCCCATTAAATTCAGTCGGGGCCAATTTTGAAAATTTTAAGGTAAACATTTTGAGCAAGAGTCGATCATTCACGTTTTGATGAATGACTTTTAAGATCTCAATGATGATAGTTAAATTTTCCTTGCTCGCAGAAATAGTAGCTTCTCTAAACATTAAACTGAGCTCATTAATGGCCAGAATCTCATCAAGATAGTTGTGAATTTGGCCCGCTTGATTCATTTGGGTTGATAGAAAAAGTTTGATCAGTGGGCCAATGATCGGATCAATAATTAAATCTGCTTTTTTATATAATTGAGAAAGAATGAGCAGATTTTCAATGGGATTTTTGGATTTGATTCCACTTAAGGTATCACGAACTTCTTTTAAAATTTGATCGTCATTATTATTGATATTTATTATTTTATTTTTTACTTCAATAATTTTTGTGAACTCTTTTGTCGGTATTAACTTTTTTTTAAGTATTTCTGTTAACTCATTAGAACTAATTTTTTTATCATCCATTTTTTCATACAAAACAATCGTACTATTTTCGATCACTGGAAAACAGCGTTGGGCAATAATATCAAAATTACTTTTGGCCCTACTCCTTTCTAAACTTCCTAATATTTTAGTTGGGACTTGTTTAAATTTTGAACAATCATCAATCTCTAATTTTCGATCTGGTACCAGCTCGATACCACCAAATCTATATAATGGATAAATTTTGTTTCCTTCATATTCAAAAGGAATTATATCAAAGACTTTTTTTTTAATGACAATTCTTGAGGGGTCTGTGCAATTGATGCTTCAATATAATTTAATTTATGTGAAAAAATAAGAACTCGATTTTCTTTTAGAATCCATAAGACTAACAATATAGAGAGCAATCCTAATAGGATGATTGTTAATAATCGATCAGAACTGGCCCGTCGATTCTCATTTAACATTTTTTGGTCCATGAAACGTTCCTTGATAGTGTTATCTAGTGATTGTCCTTCTCGTGTAGAGGTATTTTTTTTATTGGCAGCCGTTCGCTCTAATTTAACTAAATTTGCAGGAGTTTGTACTTTTTCCGTGTCAGCTTCCGAACTAACCTTGACGAAAGTAAGATCGCTATCTTCAATAAAGCTTTTCTCTTTTTTAATTAACAATTCTTCAATCGTCTCTTCTGGATATTGTAAGTCTTCAGCTTTTGGATAAACGATTTGTTCATCAAAATAGAGATTACTAATCTGGTCTTTTTGTTTTTCAATACTTGTTTTTTTTAACTGGGACTTATCAATGATATTTTCGCTTAAGTTGATTGAGCCTGAGTTTATGTTTTCCAAAGTATCGTACTTTTCTTTAACCGATGGCTTGGCAATGAGTTCCGCCGCTGGCCGATATGTTGTCCCGATGTTTTTGGTCACAATATCTTCGGCTTCAGTGACTGGATTAAATGGCTGGGATTCGTTTTTTCTTAAATACTTTTCGATATGATCGAGTTCACTTAAATGAAACCAGTACCCATTGCCAGCACAAATTTCATCATCCTGACGTACAATTCCTTTATCTAACAGCTCTATTATTTTTTCGCGAGAGACCGGCCCGACAATCTGGTGGGAACTAGTTCTGATGAGCCATACTTTTGTCATGTTATAAAAAGAATCCGATTAATCCTTTAAGGTCTTCATCGGTAAATCTTAGTCCTGCACCAATTGTTAAACTTTGTTCATCATTTTTGGATACTAAATCTTCAAAAGAAAGTTTTCCATAAAGCACATTCCAAAAATGAATTTCTGAAACGAGTCTTAAATTTGGTCCAATTTCTTTTCGATAATCAAAAAGCTCCATCGTCAGAAGAGATGAGAATGAAGGGAAATGGTAATCGATACCAATGCCACCAGTCGATTCAATGATACCTGCACGCAAGGCCCAATTATGAATTTTTCGACCAAGCTGAACATTAAAACGATAACTATTTTTATTAACTTCTTTTCGGGTTATCGAGCTCTCTCTTCCACCATCTGATATTTCAGTAATTTGTCTTTCTTTTTCTACTCCAATTTCTGACGTTGATAAACCTAGAACATAAAATCTTTCCGGTGAAGGAAACAACGTTAAGGCAATTTCCGTACGATTTCCTAACTCGCTATTAACAGACGTATACATCGAAAGTTGAGTTTGGATTGCTTCAACTTTGTTAACTAACTTTTGTACTCCTGCCAGAGTACTTGAAACTTGATCAATGACTTCATCATCTCTCATTAAGCGTCCAATGGTTCCCTTACCTGCTTTTAAATCGGCCATCATGATTTTTAAATCTTCTGTCATCAACTTGGCATTATCTAAAATTGGTCCAATTTTCTTTAAAT
This sequence comes from Bacteriovoracaceae bacterium, assembly GCA_044356225.1. Lineage (GTDB taxonomy): Bacteria > Bdellovibrionota > Bacteriovoracia > Bacteriovoracales > Bacteriovoracaceae > JBIKWR01. Next base: position 6,063 of record JBIKWR010000082.1, read on the forward strand.
CGCTCATCAAAGAATCTTGATAACTTGCATTGAGTTGAAAATCGAGAGAGCTCGTAATTTTTTCTATATTGCCAATAATTTCGTTAAAACGTCCTTCATTTGTCGACATAACTCTTTTTAATGAACCTGTAACTTCTTTCATATCTTCAGAGAGACGGACAACATTCTCGACTATTTTATTTAATGGGGATTCTTTATTTTCTGGGGCAATAGAAACTCGAACACTATTCATAACCGCCTTAAGATCTTTTAAAATTTCTGAAGCGTCTTTGGTTAAGTCCTCCATCCCTCCACCAGTTTCACTGGGAATCAAACTACCTTCCGGCAATCTTTCTCTATTTTCTCCAACATAAACCTCTAAATATTTATCACCTAAAAATCCGATGGTTTTAATTTTCAGAATAGAGTCTTTCGTCACTTTAACTCTTTCTAATATTTCAAAATCAATAAAAGCTTGATTTCCATTTAACTGAATTGACTTAATTCTACCTGAGTTTATGCCGGCGACTTTTATTGGTGTCTTGGGAAAAATTCCCGCAGCATCTGAAACAACAGTTTTGTAACTTACATAATCACCAAAACCAGATTGATTAGTCGTAATTTTTAAAGACATGAAAACGATGGCAACAATCGAAATGAGGGCCAACATTCCAACTTTGAGTTCGGTCAAGCGACTATCCTTGTTGTTAACCGTGATTTTACAAACAAAGATCTAAAAATTTTCTCACGAGGGTATTTTTAGATTCTTTAAATTCATTAACCGGTAAATATTCAATAATATTACCATGATCTAAGAAGGCGATGTAGTCGGAAATATCTAAAGTGGCCTTAATATCGTGAGAAATAATAACCGATGTTAGTTCTATGTCTTTATGGATAACCGCAGTTTCACGAATCAAGTCATTGACCATTTTAGTTGTTATAGGATCGAGCCCTGTAGTCGGTTCATCATATAACATCACACGTGGACTGAGAGCTAAGGCCCGTGCCAATCCTACTCGTTTTCTCATTCCTCCCGATAGCTCAGAAGGTAATTTACCAATTGAATCAACTTCAATGCCTACAGCATTCAATAAATTTTTTGCTTTTTCTTCACGTTCAAATTTCGTTAGTGTCGTAAACTCGGCCAGAGGAAATGTGACATTATTGAGCGCAGAAAAAGAATCGAATAAAGCCGCATACTGAAAAACCATACCGTAGTTTCGACGAAACTCTCTCAATTCATCATCTTTTAATAATGATAAATCTTGTCCTAAGACTTTTATATTTCCTATGGTTGGACGGATTATTCCTAATATCAATTTCATCAAAGTTGATTTTCCGGCACCTGAAAATCCTAAAATAGAAGTAATTTTTCCTTTCGGTACATTAAAATTCAAATTTTTTAAGATGGTGTGTGGACCAAAGGCTTTTGTTAAATTTTTAATTTCAATCGCGTATTGCATTAGAGTATCTTAACCAAAAATGAAGTTAAAAAATAATCGACAATCAAAACTAAAACCATCCCCCAAACAACTGCCAGATTAGTTCTTTTACCAACTCCTTCAGCTCCACCTGAAACGGCAAATCCTTGAAAGGTTCCAACTAAGGCAATAATAAAACCAAAAAACAAGGCCTTTATTAAGCCTTGGAAAATATCTTCCAATTGCATAAAATCGTGCAGCTTACTAAAGTAAACATACTCGTCAATATCAAGTACCTTGATGCCAATTAACCAAGATCCAAAATTTCCAATTAATAAAAAAAGTGTCGATAACATAGGAAGCGAAAGAGTCGTTGCGATTATGCGAGGAACGGCTAAATACTGAACGGAATCAATTCCCATAACTTCGAGTGCATCGACTTGTTCCGTAACTTTCATCGTGCCAATTTGCGCCGCCATCGCCGCACCCGCGCGTCCAGCGACAATTAACCCCGTTAACACCGGTGCTAATTCACGGGCCATCGCCACTGCCACAATTGGCCCCACGATGGTGTCTCCAGAAATTAGCTGAAAGCCTAAATAAGTTTGATAAGACATCACCATGCCGGAAAAAATTGAAGTTAAGCTAACGATGAACATACTTTTGTTTCCAATAAAATAAAGTTGTTCAAACAATAAATGAAAACGAAAAGGTGGCCTGAATAGCCAATAAAAAAATCGATTGAGAAAACGAGTAACTCGACCTAATCCTTCTAGGCTTTGAAGAATAAATCCACCCAATAATTCGATTTGACCTAAGACAAAATGCATTTGATTATTCTATAGCGGTGCTGGTTGAGATTTCCAGTGAAATCTTTGCCTCAGGTGCGCAAGATTGATTTTCAAAAATAAGAGGTTTGCCTAGAGGAAAATCGAATATTTTTGGGAATCAAGACTGCGCACCTGAGGCGAAGATCCAATGGAAAACTCATCCAGTGCCGCTATAGACGATATTCGCGAGGAAGGCGACTACTCAGAGAACAGAATAGCTGATAAGGAATGGTATTCATTTGATCAGAAATCCGAGTAACACTCTCGGACTCTTTTCCCCAAATAGTAAAGGGATCGCCGACTTTAAAAACGTCTTCGGCTTCAATGGGAAATAAAATAGCGGCCAAATCCATATTAATCCTGCCCACAAACTGCCCAGTAAATCCTTTTTGAGTCATATTCACTCCGGTATACCAAGTCACCAATCCATCGCCGTATCCGAGAGCTATATGAACTAATATCCCATCACTGGCCAAAACGTGGGCACCATAGCCAACTACGGCACCTTTTTTTACTTTTTTTACATTAACAATATTAGTGGTTAAATCAGAAAGATTTTCACCATCCCAGTTTTGGGAGTTTCTTAATGCTGGTATTAAACTCGAAGGACCATACATCATGAGTCCTGGTCTAATATGACTGGCCTGCAACCCAAATTTTTGTTCGATGGCACCTGAATTAGCAACTGAAGTATTCTCGATTTTAACACCATCATTTTGCAATTTTTTTTCTATCATACAAAATCGTTCATATTGTCGTTCAGTTCGATTGTTCGTTTTAAGATTTAAAGAACTACAACTAAAATGCGTCATTAAATGATGGATCCTCAATCGCTGGTTAGATTTTAATAAATGAATAAATTTTTGGTAGTTAGTTTCCTCTTCAAGATCCAAGCCTAATCGATTCATTCCGGTATCGAGTTTTATAGTGAGAGGCAAATGTTTAGCTGAAGGATCTTTCACCACTAACTCAAAATCCTCCCAAGAAGAGAGAACTGGAAGGAGTCTTAAATCTAAATATTTTGCAAGATAACCTTCTTGAATATCGACATCAGAAAAAACAAAAATATCGAATTCAAGATCGGAAAGTTGGTCGCGCAGGACCATCGCTTCACCTAAGGTTGCCACCCCAAATTCTTTAATTTTAAGTTGTTCAACACTGAATTTTACAATTGGAACTAAGCCATGACCGTAACCATTGGCCTTAACCATAAAAATGATTTTATTGTCAGGCGCAATCTTTTTTATTTTTTTTAAATTACTTCTTAATCGCTCAAAATGGATGACAACTTTAGATTTAAGTCTCATGCATGGTTATGGTTTTATGGATTTTACGCTCAGCTTTTTTCACATCGATTAAAGATGTTTTTTCGGGCTGGGAAAATGCTTGATAACTATAGGGCGATACTGGAACCATTTGAACTTCTGGAATGATTTTTTCTAAATCTAAATCCTGAGGGTGGTGAAAAAATTTTGCATAATCAAATCTTGTCACAAAATCTCTCATGAAATTCATAAAGCTTGAGGATTCATTCCCATCCACAATAAAGGCAATGTTTTCTAAGTTAAAATTGACTAATTTAAAACTGGTTTTACTTCGATTCGACGTTTTATTAACGAACTCTTCAAAAAACGGTTTAAATTCAAAATCATAATTATGCTCTTCCGTTATCGCTTTTAATAAATTTTTAAAGTTAATATTTACAACTCCCACTTGCGAGTATTTTTGACGAGAAATTTGCTGTCCTAAAAGAGACATAAATTCCCAATTACTAATAAGTGAATTCTCTTCTCCATAAGACACGATGGTCTGCAATTTATGTTTTGCAAAAAATCCATTCAGCAGTTTATTAACTAAAGTCCAATCAAAAGACTTTTTAATTTCAGGTTTTACTTTTATATAGATTAAAGTCTCAGGCAACGTGTATTGACCACTCAATTTTAAATCAACTAAATCAAAACCTAACAAGTCATAGGCGACTTGATCGGCCATTTTTTGCGCCACTAATTTTATTCCACCTAAACATTTTTGACCTAAAAATAGTTCCGTAACATTTTTAAGTTTGGCGGTTTTAGTGACAGGTGTCACCAGCTTCTGTCCTAATGAATCAAGCTCTAATAAACAAAATCCTTCCACCGCATCCCATTGCTCAAAAAACATTGCGACGGCACTATTAAAATCAATGGTAAGAACTAAACTTTCAAAAGTACCCATCAGATCTTTTAATTGATCGTGATAACTTTGAGTCTCTTTTAAAACTGAATGATCACTCAAAAGTTTTAGATGGCTTCTTTCAAGTCTATCAACTTCTTTTCGCACCATCGAAGTTTGTTTGCTAAAAAAATCAAACTTATTGATACGCTTTAAGACTGCTTTTAACTGACCTTCTAGAGGTTCATCTCCATTAATCAATCCAAAATGAAAAAAATCATGAGTTGAAAAAACCAGTGGTTTAGTTTCATTGGTATAATAAAAAGCAATTGGCAGTTCATCATTAAGCAAACTTGGATGCTCTTTTAAAACCATGTTTCCATGACTCATCAATCGCACATCGACGATTGAAATCATAGGTGCTTCGTTCATCACTCCAAACCAAAACTCCTGTAAATTATCAAAATAAGAAGGGACGACTCCGATTTTTCTAAATAATCCCGAAACCGCCTGCGCTTCGACTATTTCTTGAATGAGAATACTGGCCTGAGCTGGTTTTTGCATCGTTTGTTCCTCTGCGATTTTTATTCCAAACAATAGTTGCCTGATTTTATCCATCTTTGAAAATCAGAAAACTCTCGATCATATTATGTCTTTCCCTTTTACCCATGACAAGAATTCCTTCCAATTGACCAAGTACTGCCAGTCATTTTTTTCAATTCTTGCCCCGGCCTTTTGATAATTTTTACATCTTTTTTCATATAACGATCGAAGTTTTGAATCAGAGCTGGCGGCAAGAGGTCTGATTGGCCCTTGATCTTGGCGAATTCTCTGTAAACACGTTTCAAATGTCGTATCAACCCATATCAGAAGGCCTTGCTCCAATATAAATTCACATTGGGATTCTAAACTCCCTCCTCCTAAGGCGACAACGATAACCGGGGAAGGATCCTGGTAGATTTTACGAACGACTTCCATCTCTTGTTGGCGAAACTGATCCTCGCCATATCTAGAGATGTATTCAAAAATCTCCATTTTGTTTAATTTTTCAAATTCACTATCGCTATCAAAAAATTTGACCTCAGCGGGAGCGTCTTTTTTCAGCTGTTTAAGGAAGGTAGATTTTCCACTCCCCATAAATCCACAGATTGTTATTCTCTGCATTTGTCTATTCATTTGCAAAAACCTGACCAACATGATTTAGGTAAATTTTTCTGATTTTTAAACTCCATCGTTTCTGATAAACAATCATGATGAAAATCCCTTTATTAGTTCGCATTGATCCCAAAAATGTTCCACTGGAAGTTCCCATCAAAAGCTTTCCTCTCAAGGAGGTTTTCCACTGGGAGTTCGACCAGTCAAGCCTTTTGGGTCAAGAAATCGTAACACAAATGAATGAAGAAATTCTCACTCCTGAGGATCGTGCTGAACATTTAAGTCAAATCGATCTGAAATTATCATTGGAAATTAGTCGTCATTACTCTCTTGAATATCAGGATTATTTTTTGTTAATTGGCCAAGTAGAAATTCATTATCCGGTTTCATGTGTCCGTTGTTTGAAAATTTTTCCCCTGGTTTTTAACTCTGAGTTTAATCAAGTTTTATTGATTGAATCAAAAGAGAACGACGAAATTTATGGCGATCAAATTCAAATAGTCGTGGAGCATGAATTGCGCGACCTCTATTTTTACTCATCTCCTAACTTAAAAATTCTTGATTCAATTTTAGAACTTATCCATTTGCAAAAAATTCAATTTCCTGTCCATCAGGAAGACTGCCAAGGCCTTTGCCAAACCTGCGGCATAGATCGAAACCATAAAGATTGCGGTCATGGCGCAATGAACCATAAGCTGCAATAACAATATGTTAATGGCGGTCCCAGGTGGAATTGAACCACCAGCTAAGCTTTAGGAAAGCCTTGTTTTATCCGTTAAACTATGGGACCCAGGATGATTAAGGGTAATCTCTTATTTAGCGAAAGAAGTTATAATCCAAACTCCTCTGGTTGGCATGATCGAAGCAAAAAAAACTTCCACCATTTACAAGCTCTAGCAAATAGCGTAAACAAATCCCTCAGCGCTATTATTCCATTGGAGCAGTTTATGGCAGTGCCTAAGAAAAAAACTTCCGTTCAAAGAAAAGCTTTAAGAAGAGCTGGTCATACTCACAAGTTATCTCGTCATTTCACAATGAAATGTCCTAATTGTGCCGAACCTACACTTCCCTTACACGTCTGTCCGGCATGCGGAACTTACAAAGGACGAGAAGTGATTAAGTTTAAGCAAAAAGCAGAAGCCACTCCTGCTCAGTAAACATTTTACCACTGTGCACAAAAAGATTGATTTTTAGTGGTTAGTCTCGTAGTCTTTCGGCAATCATTATTGTCATTTTTTTACCTCGGGTTCTAAACCGTGATTATAGCGTATTGGAATCAGTAAATATTTGGGGCTTTGAGCATGCTACAAACAAAAATTTTAG
>JBIKWR010000083.1:0-12872 GCA_044356225.1 Bacteriovoracaceae bacterium
AGGAGAAAAAAATCTCTTGGTTTACCTTGAACAATATCATCCCGATTTTCCCTTTTATGGTGGTTACAAACTGCAAAAGAATATTCAATCTCCAGGTGGGATCGAGTTAAATGAAAATGAGATTTGGATTTATCCTGAAACTCTCATTCATTTGGGGGCACAAATTGGAGATAGTATTACCATTGGCAAAGCGGAGTTAGTGATTGCCGATGTTATTACTGAAGACAGTCTTCAGACTTTTCAAATGGGCGCCCTTGCCCCCAAAGTTTTAATCCATGAAAAAGCACTCGGCAAAGCCGGGCTCTTTTCCTCTGGGGCCACTGGTTTTTATACCACTTTTTTTCGCACCAATAACCATCAAGTGATCAGCGAAGAAGAGAAAAATCAATTAAACAATCTGATCAATGATAGTTCTCAAAATATCAAAACCCCCAAAGATTCCTCTGAACAAGTGGGCCGAGTAATTATTTATCTTTCCGATTTTTTGGGATTAGTGTCGCTGGTCGCCTTCCTTTTATCATTGATTGGCATTTTTTATATTTATCGAGGCCAGATTGCTCATCGTCGCCAATCAATCGCCATTTTAAAAACGCTGGGCTCCACTCAGCAAGAAATACTTTGGGGTCAAATAATCTATCTGGGATTTATGTCTTTGATGGGAGCGATCGCAGCCGCCGGTATCAGTTTTCTGTTATCTTTTGCGCTCGCCAGTTTACTAAAAAATACGATTCCTTTTGAGCTCTCAATGACACCAACGCCTTTGACTTTATTGGCGACATTTATCATTGCTATTTTTGGCGTACTTACCATTTCGTATCCTTTAATTCGTTCACTGATCAAACAAAATCCTGGACAATTATTCCTCGATCAAGCCTCTGCGGAAGAAGATCGAGTGAAAATCCCGTGGTGGAATTTTATTCCTTTTTTACTCTTTTTTTTGGCGCTCAGTATCTGGCTATCTCAATCTTTTATCAATGGGCCTATTTTTGTGGGTGTTTGCTTGTTGATCATCGTTATCTTTTTTCCCGTTTTGGAATTTATTTTACGCCGTTATATTTCTCAAATTAAATCAAGATCTCTTATTCTGACTCTGGGTTTTCGTTATATGGGCCGGTATCGCATGAGCACTATTTCCATTTTTTTAGCGCTGCTTTTTGGCAGCATGCTGCTCAATCTTATTCCTGGCCTTGAACATGGATTGCAACAAGAACTCGATGGCGGATTAAATGGTCCTGCTCCATCTCTGTTTCTTTTTGATGTACAAGAATCACAAATTGAAGGGCTCAAACAATTTTCCATCGACCATCAAACGCCCTTGCTTGATCTATCCCCGATGGTGAGAGCGCGGCTGATCGCCCTCAATGGACAACCGCTAAAAATTGACCATGAAGAAAATATGACTCGCGAAGAAGAGCAAGAAAGACGCTCGCGCAATCGTGGCATTAATATTTCCTACGGTAGTGCTCAAGAACTTGAGCAAATCGTCAAAGGCTCCCCGCTTCGTCACTATTCTGGTTCGGGCCCAGCGGATGTTAGTTTAGAAGAACGTTACGCCAAAAGAATTGGTGCCAAACTGGGGGACTTGATCACTTTTGATATTTTAGGAATTGAAATTGAGGCGCAAGTGCAAAATATCAGAAAAGTTCGCTGGACTAGTTTTCGTCCTAATTTTTTTATCGTTTTTGCCACCGGAGTTTTAGAAGAGGCTCCCAAAACATACCTAAGTGCTTTTCCTTATCTCGATCAAGAAAAAAAAGTCAGTACCCAAACTGAATTGGTCAAAATGTTTCCTAATATTTCAGCGGTCGATCTCGATCGACTAGTGGCAAAGTTAAAAAGCGTTATCGCCCAAATGAGTTATGCCCTGATGATGATGACCTCCATGGTGGTGGTCGTAGGTTTTTTTGTGATTTTTGCCATGATTAATCATCAAATGCGCGACCGTGAAATGGATATGAATTTGTTAAAAATTGTGGGACTAGATCTGTTTAAAATTCGGCTGACATTGTTAATTGAATTTCTTTTTATCACCTTCATCGCCTCTTTGATCGGAAGTCTGATTGGAATTGCTTTCACCTACTTATTTTCCTACATCGCCTTGGATGGTGTTTATGCCTTCCACTGGCAGCATCCCGTAGTGATTGTGTTTTCGTTTTCACTTTTTGTTGGTTTGATCGTTTCGTTCATGACTTGGTTTCATACTCAGAAAAAATCTATGATCTAACTAAAAAAGGGATTTGATGAAAAAAAAATTTCGGCTTTTTACTTTAGTTATTTTTCTCTTCGGATGTCACAACGACCAAGCTCAACAAATCCCTATGAAAATTGTCGCTCACCGAGGTGCAAGTGGTTATCTACCCGAACATACTTTGGCCGCCGCCGCTATGGCCTTTGGGCTTGGAGTTGATTATATCGAGCCTGATTTAGTGATGACCAAAGATGACCAACTGGTGGTTCTGCACGACATCCATATCGATACCACCACTAATGTGAAAGAAGTGTTTCCCAACAGAAAACGAAAAGATAATCGCTACTACGCTATTGATTTTACCTTCAAAGAACTGCAACAATTGAAAGTCCAAGAAAGGATTGATCTCACTACCGGTCAAATGGTTTTTCCTCGACGTTTTCCCCTTCATCTTTCTAATTTTCAAATCCCGCATTTTTCTGAATTTATTGAACTCATCCAAGGACTTAATCATTCCACTGGAAGAGAAGTGAAAATTATTCCCGAAATTAAGTCCCCCGAATTTCATCAACAAGAGGGCAAAGATATTGCCAAAAAAATCTTAGATGTACTTCGCTCCTATGGTTATGAGAATAATAATCAAGCGATCATTCAGTGTTTTTATCCTCCCACATTACTAAGACTTAAAAATGAATTTCAAACAAATATTCCCCTGCTGCAATTGATTGCCGATGATTCATGGGCCGAGAGTACAGTGAAGTATGCTCCCATGTTGACAGATGAAGGTCTCAAAAACATCGCAACTTACGCTCAGTACTTGGGTCCCTGGCTACCACAACTGGTCAGTCTTAAAAATCAAAAAGATCAGAAAATTATCTCTAATGGCGTGGTCGCAAAGGCGCAAAAACTTGGCCTGAAAGTTTATGCTTATACTCATCGCGTGGACGCATTGCCGGAATTTTTTAAAACGAATGAAGAGTTTTTAAGCTTTTTAAAAAATGATTTAAAGTTAGATGGTCTTTTTTCGGACTTTCCCAATTTAGCAAAATAAGTTAGACTTCGCCCATGGTCGTGTAGCTCAGTGGGAGAGCACTACGTTGACATCGTAGGGGTCACAAGTTCAATCCTTGTCACGACTACCATTAAAAAATAAAAGAGGGCAGTTTTACTGCCCTCTTTTATTTTTTAGGGGTGGCCAACAAGAAGAAACGGTTGCGAACTCGCTTTTTAGATAGATTGTTTCTTCAATGGAAACTTAAGGGGGTAAAAAAGCTCCACTGGAGCTTTTTTACGCAACCGTGTCACGACTACCATTAAAAAATAAAAGAGGGCAGTTTTACTGCCCTCTTTTATTTTTTAGGAGTGGCCAACAAGAAGAAACGGTTGCGAACTCGCTTTTTAGATAGATTGTTTCTTCACTGGAAACTTAAGGGAGTAAAAAAGCTCCACTGGAGCTTTTTTTCGCAACCGTGTCACGACTACCATTAAAAAATAAATGAGGGCAGTTTTTTTTAGTTAGAGTCTAATTTCCGAATAAAATATTTTATGATTTTTAAATAAAGTTCTTCGCCTAATATTTTATCTTCAACACCCGCATCGATATTAGGATTGTCGTTGATTTCCACCACAAAAACATTTCCTTTATCGTCTTCTTTAAGATCGACGCCATAGAGGCCATCGCCCATTAGACCAGCGGCTTTTTTGGCATACTTAATCACTTTGGGTGGAACATCTGTCAGATGAAATGTTTTATAGGCCCCAGAAAAACTACGATGATTATGGTTTTTTTGATGATTATAAATTTGCCAATGACCACGGCTCATATAGTACTGACAGGCAAACAACACTTCTCCATCGAGAATACCAATTCTCCAATCAAAATCAGTCCGCATAAACTTTTGAACTAAAATTAAGGACGAGTGCTGATACATCTCTTCGAGAATGAGGGTGAGCTCTTCGTAAGTATCGGCTTTTTTAACTCCGGTGGAAAATGATCCATCGGGTATTTTACAGATTAAGGGAAGTTCAAACTCTTCAATTAAATCTCGATACATTTCGGGATGCAAATTGGACACGTACCTTCCAGGAATAATGGGCACATTGTTTTTTGTTAAAAGATTGCTAACAAAAACTTTGTTGGTACATCGGATCATCGAGTCCGAATCATCAATCACAACCAGGCCTTCCATTTCAGCCGCTTTAACAAACTTATAAGTAAAATTATTAATCGCAGTGGTCGTTCGAACAAACAATGCATCAAACTCATTAATTCTGGGATAATCTTTTTCACCAATAAATTCACAGAAAACATTGAGCTTGTGACAGGCTTTCTCAAATTTTTTCAATGCGCGATAATCCGAAGGGGCCATTTTTTCAGTGGGATCAACTAATATCGCTAAATCATAATTGTATTTTTTTCGATATTTTGGGCTTCTCCATACTTTGTTACTATAGATATTGAGCGTGTTTGCAAAAAAATCCTCTTCTTCACCTTTTAAAACATCGATGGGTTCAAGCTTGATCGAATGAATTCGCCAACGATTTTTAAACTCAAACTTGATCGATAAAATTGGCGCGGGAAAAACATCAAACACTGACTGCGCGATTCCTTGAAAATACTTGTTGGTACACTTGCCAAAAATACTGAGAATTTTAAATGAATCATGGGAAAGAATTTTTTGAGCTAAAATCGCCTTTTCCACTTTTGATTGAACAAAATCAAGATCATTAAAATAAAGTGATTTTGCTTGAAGGTCTCCCATGGTTTTTACTGTAGGTAAGGCACGATGACCGCGCGCCTCGGCAATCATTGAACAATAGTGTCCCAAAGATAAATAGCGGGAGTTTAAACATAAATTAATAATATTAATTCTATTTTGAACTTGATATTTTTTATCAAAAAGATACTCTTCTGCAGAAATCACTTGATCTGTGGGGTAGTAAGGCTTCCACTTACTTTTATCGTCTACGATAATAAAAAGCTGTGATACGTTGTTCATGATTTATCTAAATATCCTGTAAAAAATGGTGGAATGGTGACCCAGAAAATTTCTCCCACATTTCGTCGCGCCAGAGTATCAGATGCTGAAGATATCATCCAAATAGAAAATGCATCATTTACTTCTGATCGTATGTCTAAACGAAGTTTCATCGGATTTGTAAAAAGTCGTTCTGCTAATTTAATTGTTATGCTCGTCGATCAACAAATTATTGGGTATGGCTTAGTACTTTACAAAAAGGGCTCCTCCTTAGCACGTCTTTATTCTATTGCTGTATCAAAAAAGTTCAGTGGCAAAGGCCTTGGTAAGAAGCTGTTAATGCAATTAGAGAAAAATGCCATCCAACACAACGCGGGATATATGCGCTTAGAAGTTTCGGCCACTAATTCTAAGGCGATAGGCCTTTATTTGGATTGTGGATACTACGAATTTAATGTGAAAAAGGATTATTATGAGGACCATGGAGATGCGATATGTTGTGAAAAAAAACTGGTAACTCTCAATCCCAAGAAAAAAACCATTAAATTATCCTATTATCAACAAACCACCGAGTTCACCTGTGGGGCGGCCTCACTGATGATGGCGATGAATGCTTTGCGCCCTAGTTCTAAGCCTAATCAAAGCTTAGAGTTGCAAATTTGGCGCGAGGCCACCACTATTTTTATGATGAGAGGTCATGGCGGATGTGGACCTCAAGGACTTGCTTTGGCGGCGGCGAAAAGAAATTTTAAAGTCGATATTTTTTTAAGTCAAAGTCAGTATTTTTTTCTCGATACTGTTCGTAGCGAACATAAACGCGAGATTATTAAAACGGTCCAACACGATTTTGAAAAAGAATTACGACGATTTAAAATTAGAAAACAGAAAAAACAAATTAGTTTTGACTTAATTGAATCGATTATTAAAAAGCGTGGTGTGCCGATTATTTTAATTTCTTCATTTATGTTAGCAGGCGAAAAAACTCCTCATTGGGTTACGATTTCAGGCATCGATGATAAGTTTGTTTATTTTAATGATCCAGATCTAAATGATGGGCATAAAACGCTCGAAAACCAAGACATTCCGGTTAGACGAGATGAGTTTAATCGCATGAGTCGTTACGGAGGACAGCAATTGCAGGCGTTATTGGCGATCTATAAAAGTTAATTTTATTCTTAACAAATCTTACCTTAAAAAAAAATGTTAGAAAAAACCAGTTTTAAACAGAACCTGAAAGTCTCTTTAGATCACTACTGATCTAAAGAGACATTTCCTCTAACTTCCTCTAACTTTTTTTCATTCTGCAGCATGGAAGTTAATACCTATTTAAAATTAATTTATGTCATTTATTTTTTTCTCGCGCTAGCATCCCAGTTGCCAAAGTAGCGAGTGGCGAGGAGAAAAATTTGAAATTGTCGACAAAGAGCAAAAGAATTTTTGCTCTGGGGTGGCTACTTCTAGTAGTTTCTTGTGGGCGTAATGCTGATCATAACGTCACAGGAAACTCCGAGAAGGAGTACTCTCAGATCATTAAAGTTTCTCATGGTCATCATGGATCGTTAAAGAATTCTGTTTGGCCGACGGGAAATGATTCTTTAATGCAAATGGCGCAACAAATTCAAAATGATTTAATCCATCTATCTGGTGAAAAAGTTGAAGTCACTCCACTGCTCGATAATTTTGATCCTCATTCAACCAATCAAAAAAATTGCTCACAATTGCTTGCTCAGCACTTTGTAGTAAAAAGTCATTCAAGCTTTTCTCATTCTTGGTTCAACCAAATCTCTTACATCGAAAATTATGAGCCTGATCATCAGATTAAGTTAACAAATGTCATCCCTGCTTCTTCAACGTCAATTCTAACTAATAGTTATCGAAAAAAAGAGTGGTCAAAGGTTATCGAACAATTTGAACTTCTAAGCCAAAATCCATCAGTTAAAATTAGTCCGACCAATACTTATAAGCTTTTCCTTTATTATCTTGAGGCCTATTTTCGATTGCAGCAATTTGGAATCGTAATAAAAAAGTCCTTGGATTTTCGAAATCAAAACAGTGACATCCATCTTTCCTATATTAATTCAATACTGGAGTTTGAATACTCCGCATTTATAGCTTTGGTGGAACAAGGTTTAAAAAGCATTGAAAACTTAGAATATTTTGAAACAACCATCCTGAATAATCTAAAATTTAAACATTTAGCACAGTATAAAATGATTGCGGAAAACAAAAAAAATCGTGATGATCGAACTGAAACCACACGACTTTGGCAACAGGGCAAGTATTTTGAATCTTTTACACTCCTGCAAAAAGAAGTTAAAGATCAACATTGGCTCTTAGAACTCTTTGCTCCTCTTATCTTAGAGAAACAACTTACTCATGTCACAAAAAGCCAATTCATCACGATTCATCGCATAGTCTTAATAGCAAGTTTTCAATTATCAGAAAATCTTCTTAGCGAACAACTAATCTTGACGATTCTGGATGATCCACTATTGTCTCAACAATTGAATTTTGTGTCTATCTATGAAAAGTATTATCAAAATCTTAAAAATGTTAGTTTGATCAATCGAATAGAACGAGACGTTATCAATAAATTCCCCCAGAGTAGCTTGGCCCAATCGCTGATCAAGCGCTTTCAAAATGAAGAAGAACTTAAAAGAGCAGAAGAAGAAAAAAGACTAGCGAAGCTCTCTCAAGATAAACGGATTTTCCAAGAGCGAATCCTCACCTTTTCAGATCCTCTGAATGTTAACTTGTGGGCCATGCATTCCCTGATAAAAATTATCAAAAAACCAAAATATACTTTTTCTAAAAAATTTTTTAACTATTCTGCAGAAATTATAAAAGCTGAGCATCTCAGGCCCCATCGTTATGATATCTTTTTGCCTGAAGCTTTAAAAACAATGATGATTCAAACTGATGGAAATCCACATTCTACGACTGTGGCAGTGATAGACTCCGGTTTAGACTTTAGTCATCCCGACTTTCAAAACCAAATTTATATAAATGCCAAAGAAATTCCTGGTAATAACATCGATGATGATCAAAATGGTTTAATCGATGATGTTTCAGGTTTTGATTTTGATAAAAACAGTAGTCATTTTACAGATGATAATGGTCATGGAACACATGTTGCGGGAACAATTGGCGCTAATTTTAATGGCCAAGGAATTTCTGGTATCAATCCTGTGGTCAAAATTTTACCCATCAGAGTTTTAAATGCAGAAGGCTCAGGAAGTTTAAGCAATGTTTTAAGAGGTGTTCTTTATGCCCATCAACAAGGTTCAAAAGTCATTAACCTGAGCTTGGGATCTACCTATTATTCCCCTTTAGCAGAAAAAGTTTATGAGTGTGTTTATCAAAATGGATCTTTAGTGGTGGCCGCTGCAGGAAATAGCAATTCATTTGAGCGCCATTACCCCAGCGGCTACAATTACGTCTTGAGCGTTGGAGCGATTGATTATGAAGGAGAAAGAGCAAGGTTTTCAAACCTTGGTGCGGATGTGGATATTGCCGCTCCTGGAGTGCAAATTTTATCCACCTATCCCATAAAAAAATTGATCGATGCTGAAAAACGCATTTTTTTAGCAAGGACTTCCAAAGATCCCTATTTAGAGTTAAATGGAACCAGCATGTCGACACCTCACGTGAGTGGAGTCGCCTCTTTACTCATCTCTACGAACCCTAAGTTTGATCAAGATGAGCTTTATGCTCGACTCCTTTTAGGTGCTAAACCTCTGGGTTCAGTTCCAACCAATGAACCTCTCGGTGCTGGCCATTTACATGCAGATAATTCTCTCACTTTAAATCCTAGGCCTTTTATCAAAATCTTATCTCACAGTGAACACTTTCAGCATGAAATTGAAACTAGCAATCTTGCAAGTTATGATTTTTCACTTGAACTGGTTTTACGAAATTTTTGGCAAGCAGCAAAAAATGTTAAAATAAAAATTCATTCACCCTCACCAGATATCGTATTGGAACAGACGCAGAGAGAATTTTCCCATTGGAAAAACAAAGAAGAAAAAACAGTTTCTCTAAAAGGACATTTTCTCAAAGCAGGAATCGAATCAAATTTTATTAATTTTCAATTAGAAATTATTTCCGATGAAAATTTTTGGGTCGACGATTTTCAAATAAAAATTAATCCTCAATTTTTCCGATTTCATTCAATGAGTCTTAATCGTTCAACCCCCGATCATTCATTATGGCTTCCACAATGGATTAACTGGGGAGTTTCAACTCAAATAAGTCCCGTTACCGGCCAAATCCATTCAATTTCGTTGGGTAATTTCGACCGAAGCCTTGGTCGACAATCGAACTCAGTCCTAAGTCCTTCTCAAGTTTTAACATTTTCTACTTTTGATATTGGAAATATTCATTCCGAAGAATTCTTCTCTGAAACTTTGAAAGGCAGACCAAAAGTAAAACAATTAGCAACCTATGGTTCATTTTTTAATTTTATTTTACCCCTCGCCGATTATAATCTCGATGGAGAATATGAAAATTTGTTAGTCAATACTGGGTATCTCTATCAATGGCCAAACAACCAGTTAATTAATGATAAACCCGCATTTATTTTATTTAATGAAGATGGCGAAAAGATTCAAGACTTTCCAATCGCCTTAGAATCTTTTGAAAAAATCGAAAGTGCTTTTTCTTTAGGTCCTCACGTTGGTTTACTGATTAAAGTTCAATCATCGAATCATAGTGTTTTGAATCAGGATGATTATCAGTTAAAAATTTTTAATCATGAATTTAAAAATATCGGTAGTCATCATTTTACCGCCAATAAAATGGCCCCCATTATTACTATCTGTCGAAACAACAAGACGATTGAAGAGTCAAAAATCATTCTAAGCTTTCACCAAAGTGAAAAAGAAAAAAACAGTAAAACACTTAAGCCCTTGAATAAAAATATTATCCATGTGCTCAATCAAAATGCTGAATTACAATTTAAAAATAGCCGAAGTGGTGTAGTCGTAAGAAATCTTGTTTGCCAAGACGAGACAATTGTCACTACAGAATTTCATGAACTTGAAAGTTATCAAAAAAATCATCGGCTCCTCGGTATGGACACTCAGTTAAAAGATCGTTGGGTTCATTTTCATCAAGCCAGTCTTTCGTTTCAACCTTTGAAAGTGGTTACAATCAATAAAATAAGCCATATTGTTTATAATCATGAGATGGACACTTTAGGAATTATTTCATTTGATGGAGTTGAGTTAAATACTTGGCGAAAAAAACCATTTGACCATGCTCATCAAAGTTCTTTTATGGCCAATGCTTTTGTCTACAATCAGTTTCTCGTTATTCAAGAAGCTTCAAATTATCTTCATCTTTTTAATTTAAATGGAGACTACTTAAAAACCATTAATGTTACTGGTAATTATTTAAATCAAGGACTTATTATTGATCAATTAACAGACTCTGGCACTCGGCCTTTTTTGTTTCTCACCAGTGAGCAAGGATTTCATCATTTTTCACTTGATCAGTATTTTAACCCCGGCAATATATTCTAAGTTTATTGTTATAATCTATTCATTTAAAAAAAAGCCTCCAAAATCCGATAGATTAAAGTGTTGAACTATCTATTTTGCTAGGAAGGCAATTTGAGTTTCAGACCCGCGACCAACTACAATTCGCTACAATCACAACGATTTTTACAAATCAATAATGATAAACTTAAAAGTTCATTTGAAAAACTCTCTTCAGGTTCAAGAATCAATCGAGCAAGTGATGATGCTGCGGGATTAGCGATATCAGAAAAAATGCGCTCTCAAATTTCATCAACTGATCAGGCCTTACGCAATAGTGCTGATGTTCAAAGTTTACTCCAAGTTGCAGATGGAGCGATGAATGAGACAAACAATATACTCATTCGCTTACGACAAGTTGCTATGCAAACCGCCAGTGACACCGTCACAGATAGTGAAAGACTTCTTGTGGATATGGAAGTTCAACAATTAAAAAGTGAGATAGATCGAATTAGTAAAACCACATCATTTAATAACATTCAACTTTTAGATGGAACTTCAAAAAATTTATCTTTTCAAATTGGTATTGGATCTGCCTCTAAAGATCGCATGGAATTTAATCCTCAAAAAATTAGTACCACTTTGGAGAACTTAAAAATCAGCGACCTCAATTCTCAAACTAAAGAAAGTTCTCAAGAGATGCTTGGTCATATAGATTTGGCCATCAATTACGTTAACGGCAACCGAGCAGAGCTCGGCGCCTTGCAAAACCGGATACAAGCTTCAATCAATAATTTAGGTGTTTCGAAAGAGAATTTGGCACAGTCAAACTCGATGATCCGCGATGCCAACATTGCTTTAGAAGCTGCTAATATGAGCCAAAGCAGGGTTATGTCCAAGGCGAGTACAGCGGTTCTAACTCAGGCGAATAAAGAACCAGAACAGGCGATCAAGCTTTTATAGCGGTGCTGGTTGAGATTTCCAGTGCCGCAATTTCCCCAATTAGGCCCTGCCATTTAAAGATTTTCAATTTGTTTTATTTTCATTAGCTTACTAATGATCAAAACCTATTGCAGAAGGGTCGTTTGAGATGACTTGATGGATTGATGAATTTTTTTTGAGTAATGTGAGTCGACAGTCTTTAAATCAATATCAGTCAGAAATAACGAAAATGCCATTTTACCAGCAAGTAAATCAATTTCTTGATACCATTGAGGAAGATAGCGCGGAGGCTGAACAATTCCTTGATGATATGATCCTCTTAACAAAAAAATATCGTTAATATCTATTCGGCCACAAAATAAGAGATGGGCCAAATCAAGATTTTGAGTTCTAAAGGCCCAGCGAAAAAAACCGTAGACGCGTATGAGCCCTTCAAGATAAACACCATCTTTGGTAAAAACAATGCCACCTTCCGCACGTCCACCTCTTAATAATCTTGAGGCCGATAAAAAGCTTTCTCTCGGGTCTTGGCCGTGATGGATAAAAAAATCATAAAGCTGGTAAAAATCAGCACCCTTAAGGGCCATATCGAGCGCTAAAACTCTTACTGAAATTCTTTTTAAGCGTACTAAATCGAGGCTGCCACTCATGACTTCGGCAAATGTCGCTAAACCTTCTTGAGTTTTGGTGGTGCGAGGAGATCCTTGTCCCAGTAATGGAAGATTTTTTTGCAAATTCCCATTGATGGCAGTTAATGTATGAGTCATCACTTCATGAATGAGTAAAGATCGATATTCATATCGACTAAATTTTGCATTACTACGAAATCTCACCCTCGTTCTTCCGGCCGCGGCTTTTGATATTAATTCTTTTGATAGAACAAATTTAGGAGATCGGTTTTTAAAAATACCATCTGACTCTTTTTTCACATAACGACGAATTTGTTCTGCGCTATAGATCGCCTGGTCTCCACTATCGATCGAAGGATGCTCAAAATTGTGATAAGATTTCAAAATCATTTTAGCTGATTCTAAATGTGAATAACGACTTCCAAAAAGCATATGAGAGGGAACTCCATACTCTTGGATGCTAAACTCTTGAAACTCAGGGCGACCTATATGATGAATCATATTGATGGCATTCATATAACTTAAAATAGTATTTCTTACATATTGCTGAACAGGATCTTCTTTCGACAATATTTTTAGAAAACCAGATAATTGTAGATATTGATCGTTAAATCGGTATTTAGGATAATCAAATTTTAAACTGGCTTTTCGACCTCTG
>JBIKWR010000161.1:0-7436 GCA_044356225.1 Bacteriovoracaceae bacterium
CGTCATCGCGACTTGGGGCCTTAACCCTTTTATTTTTTGATAATCTCGTCCCATTAACACGTTAAATTTTTGATCCGTTCCACCGAGTTCCACATCGGCCGAAATAAAAACGGAGTCCATCCCTTGTAGGACAGGATAAAAAAGTTCGTGCAACCCTAAACTATGCCCTGCCTCTAAACGTTGACGAAAAGTTTCATGGGAAAGCAATTTTGCAACAGTGGTGGCACCCGCCCAAGATAAAAAATCCACTAAGTTTTTGTCTTTAAACCATTCCGATTGCCAGCGAATTTCAGTTTTTTGGGGATCAAGTATGGTCATGACTTGTTCAATATACTTTTCCGCATTTTTTTTAACGATCGCTGGACTCAAGGTAGGCCTTGATTCATTTTTTCCCGAAGGGTCACCAATTTGAGCAGTATAATCACCAATAATCACCACACCCACATGGCCTAAATCTTGAAATTGTCGCATTTTACGATAGGGCACAGCGTGCCCTAAATGCACATCGACGTTGGTCGGATCAATGCCGCATTTTACCCTTAATGGTTTTTTCTTGATTAATGAATCGCTCAGCATTTTTTTGAAATCTTCTTCTGGAGTTATCTCTTCCACTCCAAAAGACAAAAGGGCGTATTGTCGATTCACTTCATTGACAATATCGACAGATATCTCAGATGTATTTTGCGCCATAACTTCCTCGGGAAAAAACTTAGTAGACTATACCGGTACTGATTGAGAATTCCAGTGAAAGCTTGGTCTCAGGTACGAAAAATAGATTTTCAGTGCTGGTATATAGCGGCACTGGATGATGATTTACAAGTATCCCAAAGGACGACTTTGGCGGCTCTTTGGCACTGACTAATCATTCGTTTTTTTAGCTCGGTATAAGGCAGATTTACGCAAAGCGCATTTGATTGGAAGCTATTTTTCAATTGCTTATTATCGTTATATAAAAACCGACAGGTTAAGTTTTCCAAAGGATGATCCAATGGAAAAATCATCCAGTGCCGGTATAAACTTAGACCAAAAAAACGAGATTTCTTTGCCGACAAATTATTCGATTCGCGTTTATAAACAATACTTTAATTTTGCATCTTCGCATTTCTTAGTTTTTGCAGATGGTACTCGTGAGCCTCTTCATGGCCATAATTATCGCGTGCAAGTAACAGGTCAGGCGCACGAACTGCGAGACGATATGGTTTTTGATTTTCTCCATATCAAGCCTATCGTTCGTGAAATTTGCAACTCCCTTGATCACCGTTTTTTGTTACCCATTGAAAATAAAAATATCGAAATTATTGAAACTCCTACCAATCTACAGTTAAAAACCCCCGATGGTTCTTTTTTTAGTTTTCCAATCTCTGATGTGATAAAAATGCCCTTGTCTAATATCAGCGCTGAAAGATTGGCAGTTTTTTTAGCGTTGGAGATTGAAAAAATGATTCTTGATCGGTATCAGTTTCAATTTTTAAAACTAGAAGTTGAAGTAGAAGAAACTGCTGGTCAAGCGGCGGTGTACTGTTTGGATCGTACTCAAAACAATTTTAAAGAGGAATAATCCCATGAATTTTGTCGAACTAAAATCCGGCACTAGTGTTGAGGGACTACCCATCACTGCTTTTCGTAGTGGCCATGAAAAAGGCAAGCATATTTACTTGATGGCCGGTGTCCATGGAGATGAAGTTGAAGGCGTTTATGTTTTAGAACAACTTTTTAACTGGTTAAAATTAGATCAAGAAATCGATTTACCTATCCTCATAATTCCCATTCTTAATATTGATGGTTATCGAAATTCACGCCGAGTGAATTCCAATGGAGTCGATCTTAATCGCAATTTTCCCACCAGAACGTGGACATCAGAATTTGTCGATCCCGCTCATAAACCTGGCAATAAACCATTTAGCGAACCCGAAAATAAGTTTTTATCGAGTTTTTTTAAAAAATATCCACCAGGATTTATTTTAAGTTTTCATTCATGGAAACCCATTCTCAATTATAATGGTGACTGTCTCGATGTGGCGCAATTTTTGGCCCAAAATAATTCCTATCCCGTGGCCGATGATATTGGGTATCCAACTCCTGGCTCACTAGGAACTTATGGGCCAGAAAATTTAAAGAGCCCAGTTTTAACTTTTGAGTGTCCAAAATTAGATCAGGGAAAAACGTTGAATGAAATTTGGTTAGAAAATAAAAAAGGGTTAATTCAGCTCTTTACCGAAAAAAAATTACATCGTTTTCTTGCTTAAGCACGATCAAATTTTATAACTTCTACCGGACAAGCCTCCGCGGCTTCTTGAATTCTAAGTCCAAATTTTAACAGCTCTGAACCCGCTGTCATCGCTGGTGGTCGGATGACACAAGTTGCAGCTTGGACATCAAAAACTTCGGGATAAATATCTTCACAGGCGTTACAAACGATACATCCTGGAGCGATCCAAACTTTTGAAACAATAAAATCGGCTTGAGTCCCACCACTGGCGGTAGCAGATCCCCCTGCTCCTGCGGCTGCCATCCCTGGAACAGGTGAACCAAAAAGATCGGCAAACTGAGGATTAGTCGCTAATTTTAATGCTGGTCCTTTTCCTGGAACGACATCTTCAATCATGCTCTTTGGTAAATTAGTGGAGTAGGTCATTTCATCGCTTGACCCAGTACTACTGGCAGCTTCTGCCACAGTTTTAGAGGCCATTTGCACTTTATTAAAATACTTTCGGGCCGACATTTCAAACTGATGAGTGATTCCGTCTTGAGTAGAATAAATTTCTATTTGAACCGTGGCCTGATCAATTCCCGTGGCCTCATTGAGTTTTTTTAAGGCCGGGCCCATATCAATATCTTCTTCAAAAGATGAGCTATAGGGTCCAAATTTTTCAACCATTTCAATTTGGGTAGGCTTACCAAAAGGATTAAAAAACCTAATTTTAAAGCGATCAAAACGGCAGGGATCTTTGGAATCATTAAAATCAAAAGCAAAAGCAAATCCATTATTGCCTTTTTTAGTTTTTAAAAAAATGAGTTTAGGTCGACCAAAGAAAAAATCCAAGACTCCAGAGAGCAAACTTAAAGAGGCCACCCCAATAATTAAACCTACGACTGCCAGTATGGCGATCCCCAATGCGATAGTACTTGTTGTCACTGTCGATACCCCATGATTGTTATTTGAAAAATTATAACTCTATCCATTAAAATACACAACTTGGGCGATTTACTCAGGAATTTCCGACTCAATCCTATTCTCTATCAAGTCTGCTTCGCATAGGAGACTTTTAGTAGGATTTTTTAATATTCATATTTTGGTAAAAACGGAGGTTAACTTTAGCAAAAAAACTTATGCGAAGTTATTTTAAGAAGATGCTGACGTGGGACTTTCACTCTCGTTAGAAAAATTAATTTTGGGAGAAAAACTTCGATCTTCAGTTAACTGTTGCGCCAATCCTAATATTTGATTTTCTTCATTCATCGCCCAGTACCAAGACTTGGGTGTGGCCTTAAGCTCTGTGGACCTTTGATTTGACCCTTTTGCATCGGCCAATAATAAAACTTTTTGACCATTTCTAAATTGTTTAACTTGATCACTCGACAAACATATTTCGGAAAATGGAAGAATTTTTCTAGGATCTATAAAAAAAGGAATCAACTCAGAAGCTTGAAATAAATCCTCTAATTTTTTGGGTCCGGTGTCACTCAAAGATAGGTCGCCAATTTTTTCTCTTTTAAGTTTGCTTAAATGCCCAACCGTTTGCAAATGCTTGGCGATATCTTCAAATAAACTGCGGATGTAAGTGCCACTTTCTACTTCCACTCGAAACGTCAGGTAGGGAAAATCAAAAGACAAAATTTTTAAGGAATGAATAAATTTCTTTTTGGCCGGTTTATCAATTTTTATTCCCAAGCGAGCATATTCATACAAGGCTTTGCCTTCATGCTTGCAGGCTGAAAAGTGAGGAGGTGATTGCCAATACTCTCCATAAAAACGATTTTCTAATTCATATTGCAATTGCGTGAGTAGTTTATTTTTTAAGATATTAACATTTTGATCTTCATGGATGATTTTACCGGTGTCATCACCAGTGTCGGTGGCGATACCCAACTTGCCAGTGGCCAAATATGTTTTTGATAAATGATCGTGGATATACTCATTGAGTCTTGTGGCACCATTAATTCCTATCAAGAACAATCCTTCGGCAAAAGGATCTAAAGTTCCAAAATGGCCAATTTTTCCAAAGTTTTTTCCCAGAATTTTTTTTGTTTTACCTAAAAAACTATTAGAACTGATACCGGCTGGTTTATCGATCGCGATGATTCTAGGTTGTTTCATCATTTTTTTCGACGATTGCTAAAGAATCAATTTGAGAATTTTCCAACAACTCAGTGATTTTATTTTCATCCGCAAATTGAGAGTCATAACGCAAATTAAAATAAGGAACATTTCTGAGTTTAAGATTTTGCGCCATATGTGATCTCAACTTACTAGAAACTTTTTTCATCGCTTCGTCGATGGGCTTCACATCTTCTGAATTATAAGTATCCCAATAAAGATTAACGACCGAGTAATCATCATTTAACTGGATTCTGGTAAACGAGACTAGATTTAAACGTGGATCTTTAAACTCTTTTCTTAAAAGCAGGTTAGCATCTTGCAGTATTTTTTCTGAAAAGCGATCTTTTTTAAAATTTATTTTCATTTTCGCCTTTTGTAAAAAATTACATAACGGCATCTGACTGAAGTTTTCTCTCTTTTTCTTCGATCAAATACGCTTCAAAAATATCATTCACTTTAATATCGCTATAATTTTCTAAAGCAATACCACACTCTAAACCATTGGCCACTTCTTTAACTGAGTCTTTAAATCGTTTTAAAGTCGACATTTTTCCATCAAAAACAATTTTTCCATCTCGAAGTAATCGAATACTACAGCCAAATTTAATCTTGCCATCGACCACTTGAGAACCAGCAATGACCCCAATTTTGGGAATATTAAAGGTGTCCTTAACCATTGCTCGACCGATGTATGTTTCTACTCGATCAGGAGTGAGCATGCCTTCTAACGCCAAGGTTATGTCATTAATCAGCTCGTAAATAATTGAATACGTTTTAACATCAACACCTTTTTCTTCCGCCAATTTACGGGCCGAAGTCACCGGGCGCATATTAAATCCAATAATAAATCCCTCTGCCGCTTTGGCCAAGATCACATCGCTATCGGAAATGGCCCCAACTCCTCCACCAATGATTTGAACTTGAACTTCAGAATTACCTAAATTTTCCAAGGAATTTTTAATCGCTTCAAAAGAACCTTGCACATCGGTTCGAACGATTAATTTTAAAATTTTATTTTGGGTATTGGTGGAGAAGTCTTCTAGTTTGCGCATACTTGAAGCTTCATCAAGTTTTCTCTCATTGATACGATTTTCAACAATTTTTTTCGCCTCTCGTTCATTTTTGACCACATTCAGTTTATCCCCTGGTTGAGGTGCACTATCTAGCCCGAGTATTTCCACTGGCATTGAAGGTCCAGCTTCTGCTAACAGTTTTCCACTGTAATCCATTAAACTGCGCGCACGCCCCATGCATTCGCCAACCACTAAAAAATCACCTTTATTTAAAGTTCCTGATTGAACAATGATTGTCGCCACGGCACCACGGCCAACTTCAATTTTAGATTCAATAACAATCCCTTCAGCAGCACCTTTTGGATTGGCCTTCAACTCCATCATTTCAGTTTGTAAGTGAATACTTTCCAACAATTCATCAATTCCTTTTCCTTTGAGAGCGGAAATAGGCATGAACATAGTTTGACCACCCCATTCTTCTGACACCAACTCAAACTCCATGAGTTGTTGTTTGATTTGATCTGGGTTAGCGCCTTCTTTATCTATTTTATTGATTGCGACAATGATGGGAACGCCGGCCTCTTTACAAAAACGAATAGACTCTTTGGTTTGTGGCATAACTCCGTCATCGGCGGCCACCACGAGCACCACTAAATCCGTAACTTTGGCCCCTCTCATTCTCATTGAAGCAAAAGCCGCGTGACCTGGAGTATCGAGAAAAGTTAACAAACCATTTTTTACCGGAACCGAATAGGCCCCGATGTGCTGAGTGATCCCACCAGCTTCAGAATCCACTACTTTAGTTTTTCGAATATAATCGACTAAGGTTGTTTTTCCATGATCAACATGTCCCATAATGGCAATAATGGGATTTCGTGGTTTGGCATTTTTGTCATTATTTTGAGATTTGGTTTGCGGTTTGAGGGATTTTTTTGAGACATCATTTGTCTTTTTTTCACCTTTTTCATTATCTTCATTATCTTCATTAACTTCATGATCATCTTCATCATCGCTCTCAAAACGATTTAAAATTTCAGACTCATCAAAAGCTTTATCCTCAACTTTGTATTTATAAAGCTCGGCCAACTGATTCGCTAAATGAATACCTAAATAATCATCTTCATTGAGCAACAAATTTAATTCCAAGGCTTTATTTCGGAATGTTTCAAAACTTTGTTTGAGTTCGTTGGCCAATTCTTTAACCGTACAACCACCATCAAAATAAACTATGCGTTTTATATCTCTGGCCTCAGTCAGCATGGTCCTTTTCGTCGCACCATTAAAAACTTTTTTCTTTCCAACATTGGTAAAAATCGCTTTCCCAACAATTCCCGCTAAATTCTTTAATTGCTCTTGAGACCGCATTTCAACGATATCACGCGATTTATTGACAACTTTTGGCTTGGCCACCATTTGCGCCAAATCTCCCAGTCGTTTTCTCGCCACTCCATCTTTTTTAAGTTCATCATCGTCTTCATCGACTTCTGCAACATATCCCTCTTCCCCTACTTTTTTGGGAACCACTTTTTCGGGAATAAAAACAGGATTGAATTGATAGAGACCTGTTTCGGTATTTTTACTGGTAGATACTTTGGTATTTTTGGCCAAGACAGGTTCACGAGAAGCATCAGAGGCGACTGATTTCTCACTACCTCTTAATTCTAATTCTTCTGATTCAAAATCATCGACTTCAAGGGGCGAAAGCTCCTCACTGGATGGCCCATCTTGACGGCGACGAATCACTGTCTTTTTGCGAACAACACTACTTTCCCCGGCAGCTGCAACAGCAGTGGGTAAAACATCCACTTTCTTTTTGGCCTTAGCTTGGGACTTTAATTCTTCTGTACTTTTAACGGTATCAACTTTAGCCGATTTGGCAGTTTTAGCTTCCACCACTTTTTTTATCGGAGCTTTTTTCTTAATTGTTTTCTTGGGCTTGACCGCATCCGCAGCAATTTGTTTGGCCTCAAGGTGATGATTAAAAACTGCTAAGTCCTCATCACTTAAGGTCGACATGTGATTGCGCACATTAAGTCCCAAATTTTTTAGTTTTTCAACCAAATCCAGGGGTTTTTCATCGAGTTCTTTGGCCAATTCAAATA
>JBIKWR010000183.1:0-5396 GCA_044356225.1 Bacteriovoracaceae bacterium
TCTAGAGGTTAATGAAACTAATTTTTACTTAATTTTAAATGCTGCTAACTCTTCTCTTAAGCGGCGCTCAACATCCGAGAATTTTTCGCTATCCGATCGATCACCGCGATTTCTACCTTCTTGGTTATCTTTAATAAAACCATGAACCACATTCGGAACCGCAGAAGCTGAAACCCATTCATCATCTTCCTCACCGGCCAAGTTGATCGTTCCTTCTTCAATCGCTTTATGAGTATTAGCAATGATCGATTCGGCAGTAGACATTTCTAAATCGAGCATGCCACGAATTGTAGCTGGCTCAGTTGCTGCCAAATCACCAATCGCCATAATACCGTTATGAACTAAAACTTGAGCTTGAGTTTCACTCAGACCAGGAATTTGAATTAAAACTTCCACTGCTTTTGTGATTCGCTCTTGTAATTTAGATTTTGAAATGATGTTGATTTTCCAACCTGTTAACATCGCTGCCAGTCGAACGTTTTGACCTCTTCGACCAATCGCCAAGCTTAACTGATCCTCTTCCACGATGACATCCATCGTTCGATCATCACCGAGCATGATTGACGTGATATCTGAGGGAGCTAAAGCATTTCTTGCATAATTTTCAATATCTTCATTCCATTTAACGATATCAATTTTTTCTCCCTGCAATTCATTGACAATATTTTGAACCCGGCTTCCTTTCATCCCCACACAAGCTCCCACTGGATCAATATCTTTATCTGAAGTGGAAACAGCAATTTTTGCTCGATGTCCTGGCTCTCGGGCCGCGGCGCGAATTTCAATTGTACCATCGGCCACTTCGGGAACTTCTACTTCAAAAAGTTTTAACAAAAAGAGCGGGCTGGTTCTGGACAATCTGATTTCCGGTCCACGATTCGTCATGACCACTTCAGTTAAATAAGCTTGAATTCGATCGCCGGTTTTGAAATTTTCCCCAGGAATAACTTCTCTTCTAGGTAAAATGGCGTCCGCTTTTCCGAGGTCGACAATAATATTACCTCGTTCATAACGACGAGCGATTCCGGTGACAATATCGCCTTCGCGATGTTTGTATTCTTTGAATAAAATTTCTCTTTCTGCGTCTCTTACTTTTTGAAAAATAATTTGTTTAGCGGTCTGAACGTCCACTCTTGAAAAATTTGGATTTTCAATTTTAATCCCTAACTGGTCACCAATTTCACAGTCTTCATCCAAAACTCGTGCTTCAGTATGAGAAATTTCCACTACTTTATCGCGAACTTCTTCTACGACATTTTTGTATTGAAAAATTTCGACTTCATCATCATCTAAATTATATTTCGTTTCATATTCGCCCTGAATGCCAAATTTTTTTCTGGCGGCCACCAAAAAAGCCTGTTCAATGGCATCGACGACTACTGAACGATCAATTCCTCGCTCTTTGCCTAAAGATTCAATTACTCGTCCTAACTCTGAAAAAATCATAATGTTACCTCATCACTGATTGAATAGGTTTTTTGTACCTAAACTTTTTTATCATTAAATATTTTTATCATTAAATATTTTTAACTAAATAAAATTCAACGCCATTTTATGAAATCTTATTTTCCGGTTTTAATAAATCGTCTAGGTCGGGATTTAAGCTCACTTTTTTAATCTGTTGAAAAAGGATCTTAAAAACTAACTCTGGTTTATTTTTTTTATCGACGATCACTAAAAACTGCTCCCCTATTTCTTGTAATTCTCCTAAAAACTTTTTTTCCTTTAATCTCTTCAGCTGATGTTGTGGGTTGAGCTCTTGATCTAATTCACCCGTTATCACTACCGACACCAATTTTCCCAGGGCACTTTCTAAATGTTGACGAGTTCTTAACTCTCGATAAACGCCCGGAGATGAAACTTCTAAGTTTAGTTTTTCGGGAATCCAGCTCAATTCATTTAAAGGATCCGTCATCGCCCGATCAATTTTCACACAATCTTCGATCACGACCCGCTGTTGATCTTTCCTTTCAATATAAAGTCTTAAAATTTGCTGTCCCGTTTTATAATCTAAATCGTAGAGTCCGTAGCCTTCGCGATCGACGACAGTTTGGCAAAGCTCATAAAACTTTTTTTCTATGCCTAATCGGTCATTGGATAAATTTAAGGCCATAAAGCATTCCTTTAAATTTTTGCACCAAGAGCTTGCCAACCGTTAAAAAACAAAAAAAAAGGCGGACTAAAAAATCCACCTTTCCATATTTAAAAAATGAAAACGGTTTTGCCGGTCACGTGCCACTTCACACGGTTAATACTCTAAGGCAGTATTGACTTTTAAAACTGGCCCCATCTGAATACCAAAACTTACTAACTTCTTCAACCATTTTATTCAGATTCGCGTCTAAAGCCATTATTTTCTTAGTGTTTACGACGACCACTTTTTAAGAAAGAAAATGGCACTGGCACCGTTGGAATAGTAATGGTCCTTGCGATGCACTGCGCTAAAGCCATTTTTTTCATAATATTTAAGAGCTTGAATATTGCTGGAGTCTACTTCTAGAAAAACTTCTGAAAAATCGGAAGTTAGCAACGATTCGAGTTGTTGAAAAAAAACCTCCCCGAACCCCTTTTTTCTCGCCTCAGGATCGAGACAAATTTTGAGTAAATGAATAGGACTTTTAAGTCCCCGCTGAAAATCAGCACAAAAAAACAAACTATGTCCTATTTGTTGGAAATTTTGATCGTCAACTTTATGGAAAAATAAAAAAAGTCGATACTTTGATTCTTGGGTCAAAACCGGTTGCCAATCATTCTCAGACCAGGGCAGAGGAAAATGCTGTCGATCACGCTCCAATACTTTGGAAAATTCATCAATCGCTTCAGGCAAGTTGGAGTGCCAAAGTATGGTTTGCAAATTAAAAATATTCATGTCCCATTTGGCGCACAATCGTTTGGGAGAGCAACTTGATCGCTTCACGTCGTTTTGCGACCATCACTGTCTGACGCAATTCCTGTGGACTTTTTTTGTTGTCTGTTTGTTTGGCCTGTTGCAATTCGGACTCGCTCACGACAATCGATTCATCGCCAAATCGAGCACTAAAAAAAACTTCTAACTTGGCCATTTCCATCAGAACTTGAGTGTCTTGTTGATAGTCTTGAGTGGAAGACCAAACACATTTGTTTTCAACCTGAGATTTTTTTAAATTCTCAATCAAAGATTGAACAACGGTGATATTTTGTTGGTGAGAGTAATGTTTGAAAATAAGAAAATTCGCCAATAACTCAAGCTCTGGAGAAGGTGTTGAAACTTTATTAGACTTAACCGCAGGCATAACCAAAGGCCCCGAGGAAAGTTTTTTTAAAGATAACCAAGATAGAAACTGAGAATCTTCAAATACACATGCATAAAAATTGATCATCTTTTTAAGATTGTTGATATCCGATAAAAAATAAACTCGATTTTCGATGCGCATAACGGCTCGGTTGCTGACTTGAAAACTATGCAAATGAGTTGGGGAGCAGATCCACAAATAAAATATCAACGTAATAATCAAAGGTGATTTCATGAATAAAAATCATAACCCTTAATCTCATCCTGGGTCAAATCAACCTAGACTGGAGATACGATTTCCACGTTACCAATAGTAGAAGTTTCGATTGGTCGATTATTTCGATGAAATCTGGCCTTGACCACTGGATTAAATGTATAGCCGTCTTTTCCGCGAATAATATATTTTCGTTTTTCACCTTTAGGTTCGATCAATTTTCGCAGACGGCTCACACTAGTATAAATTAATTTATCGTGAATCAATGGATTGTATTCATCTTTCCAAATGTCTTTTGCCAATTTATCTTTATCATAAAAAGCACCAGGATTTTGCGCTAACAAAAATAGAATTTCGAGTAAAACAAAACGATGTTTAAAATCAATGGCACCTAATTGTCTTTCGACAATAATTCTATTTTGACGATCGAGATATAAATCCACATTGCTATCATTAAGGTCTGCGACTTCACTGTTAATCAAACCTGATAGCCGCTTAAAATTAGTTTGGTCAGTGGTATTATGGGCATGTTCAAAAAACCAAGATGCTCGGTTAAAGTCCCCCATTTTTTTGGCGACGACTCCTTGACTCAATAAAATGTAACCATTGAGGTTCCAACATGCTTTCAATTGCAAAGATTGAAAAGCCTCTTTAAAGTATTTTTTGGCCAATTCATAATTTTCCATTTCTGCATAGACGTTACCGAGCAAAAGATTGAGTGTCCCGGACATATAACTCTTGTTCAATATTTGCAGCAATTCTTGTAATTGATGGAGATAATTCAATGCCTCTGGAAACTGTTTGGCTTGAAAACAACTATTGCCTAGAGCATGAAGCGTTTTGGCCAAAATATTAGGCTCATTTTCTTCACGTGATTTTTTCATTGCCAACAAAAAGTTTTCGCGAGCTTCATGAAATCGGCCACGATAGTTACAAACAATTCCTTGATTATAAAAAAACTCGGCGTTTAATGTTCCTAATTCTCGAGATACCGTTTCCATCAGCATTTCACTTTCGGCGATCGCCTGTTCTGCAGTGATGGCATTTTGATTTTCAGAAGCAATTCGCACTAAAAATCCTAAAATTTTAAAACGAGTAAAAAAATCTCGAGGAACTTCAGCCAAATCTAAAGCTGAACGAAAACATTTCTCCGCTTTTAATAAGTCCGCTTTGTCGTAATAAGTTTTTCCCAAGTTATAAAATGCAGCTCCTAAATGATCATTCGGAATATTTTTAGAAAGAGTTTCCCAGTTAACACCTTCCACTAATTGATCTAAGCGATCTTTTTTGAGTGAAACTAAGGCCTCTAATACTTTGGAACTATTTTCGATCTGATTCATGGTTTTTCAACGCTTGGATAATGAACTCAAAACTTTTTATCCGCGTTGCTCCTCACTTGATTTGTTGGTTACTTTGGTATCTCTGTTATTTAATGTGTTATTTATTGTTATTTTTTATGCTACATCATGTTAAATTAGGCTCATTTTTAGTTATCTAACTTTTATTTTTTTCTATTGTTGGAAACATCTCATTGAAATCACATAAAAAATTTCCGATGAAAACAACTGAATATTTATATATCTAACTGTAAGAAAAACAAAATTATTTGTCAGAAAGTGAAAAAATTTTATTGTGGAAAATGATTTTCTACTAGCAAAGGTCTAATTGTCCAAGCTAACATTAATGATTTGAGTAATTTATGAGCAAAAAACCTGCAAAAAGCCCCTCGTTCAAAGTTTTATTGATTTGTGGAGGTGGTTATGAAGAACATGATATTTCCCTCATGTCGGCCGATTATATTGAACAAAATCTGGAGCTTGCAGGCCACCAAGTGGAACGATTAGTCCTGAATCAAAAAAATGTATTTACCCCAATCCTCGATCATTCCTTGGATTGTTTGGTTCCTTGTAT
>JBIKWR010000084.1:0-12667 GCA_044356225.1 Bacteriovoracaceae bacterium
ATCCCCATGTGATTAAATCCATTTCCCATAGACCTAGTTTGAAAAAACGATTTGTCGAGGCTTATGAAAAATTAACGCCTGATCAAAAAACAATTTTTAAAAATGCAGAGTCCATTGCTCATTCGCAAAGTACCGAAGTTATCGATGCCAAAATTCTCGAACTCGAATTAAAAAAATTTAAAAAGAAGAATAAAACGTTAAATGCAAAAGAAGATGCACTTTATCAGAAGTTTCTTCTGATGAGATCGAAGCTTTCAGTATCTGATTCTGTCTCACCATCAAAATCATCGGCATTTCAGTCCTCAAACTTTCCTCATAACAGTCGACCGGCCTCTCAAGTTTTATTGAGTTTTACCGACTTCCAATCAGAATCATTTTATCGCCTTGGTGTCTTCCAGTTATCACGAGATATTTATTCACGAGATGTTGGGCTTGGAACTTTTGAAGCCTTTAATGCCTTTCATGTAACATTAGGATATTTTGCGAATACTAAAAAAATATTGATTGATGAAATTTTGGCCCTAGAGTTAGTTTCACTTCATGATTATTCCTTTTATGATCCTCAATGGTCTTGGACCTTCAAACTAGCTTACGATCAGTTACTATTTGCTCATAATTGTTCATACTGTCGAGGTCCTGAAGTGGAAATTAGTGGTGGACTGGCACAAAAATATTTTCAGGAAAAAATCTTAGTTTATTCTTTAATCGGATTAGCAGGGCAATTAAGTTCACAATATGAAGACAAAAAAGTCGCCGGCCCCATGGTCAAGGCGGGAGGGTTGGTGAGCTTAGAGAATCGATGGAAATTTGGAACGGAAACCGGTCTTTATTTTGATGCTGCTAAAAAAATTGAAAAAAACTTTCGGCACGTTTATCTTACACAATTGGCCTATTATCCCAATGCCGCCACAGAATGGCGTTTTTCTTACGAAGTTCATTACTCGCAATCTGCTCTTTTTTTAAATCGCGAAAAATTAAAGTCATTAGGAATGAATCTGGGACTTTTTTTCTAAATCATGACATGATAAAAAAAAATTAAAAAAGAGAAAATTGCATGATAAAAATTTCAGTTCTTCTTATATGTCAAAATAGTGAAAAAACAATTGCACGAACACTCGATTCTTGTAAAAAATTTGATGAGGTTGTTGTCATCGATGGCGGCAGTACTGATCAAACTCCGGCAATCGCTAAAAGTTATGCCAATGTAAAATTTGTGCATCATCCTTGGGAGGGTTTTATACCCCAAAGGAATTTTTCGATAACCCAGGCCAGTCACGATTGGTGCTTTATGATCGACAGTGATGAAGCATGTACTCCGGATTTGGTGTCCGAACTCTACCGTTTGGCCGAGCAAGTTGAACTTGAGAATTTATCACTTCTACTTTTTCGCGTTATGCGCACCGAATATTTTTTAGGTGAGCCGATCGAATATGGTTTTGGAAAATCAAATTATCAAGAACGACTCTTTCGTAAAGGGAGAGTGACTTATGGCGGAGGAGTTCATCATCTCCACTTAATTGATGGAGTTCATGTTCAAGAGCATCACCCACTAGTGGCCAATCTCGATTCGCGTTTTAGGGTTCTTCATGATCATCGGTATGGATTAGAAGAATGGCTTAAAAAACTGCCGCGGTTTTCTACTCTGATCGCCGCCGAGAAGTTTCAATCTGGGAAACGATCAAGTGTGTTCGTGGTCTTGGTTTCATTTATTGGAACTTTTTTTCAAATATGGTGGAAAAGCCGAAAAGAAGGAAAACGTGGAATTGTTATGGCCTTTTCCGAGGCGATCTATCGAACCACCGTAAAACTTCTTATTTATGAGAAGGGTGAAATTGGTTTTTCAAAAAAGTGACGAGAAAATTCATACACCATAAAGGGCCAATCAACAAAAATTGTAAATCTTTAAAAAAACTTGGTTTTTTTCCTTCAATTTTGTGTCCTATAAATTGACCAATCCACGCCAAGATAAAAATGATCAGAGGAAAAATCCAGCGATCAGTCAGAAATAGTTGATTACTATAAAAAATAAAAACAAAACAAATGAGGAAAAACAACATCATTAAAATCGCCAAAAGTGGTGAGAGATAAAAATAATAAAGTACCGCTAAAGCCGAGATAACTGTCGCCCAATTCATAAATTCAAAAAAAAATGGCAATAGACTTAATAAGTAAAGAACCGAAAAAGCAATTGCTGGCACGCAAACCCAATGGATTTTTTTATTCCATTGGGTTTGATGACTTTCGGCGTATTCATTTAACCACTGATCAAGATTTTTCATGTTCATCTATCATAGTCTAAGAGAGAGATGACCGCCAAGTGATTAAGGTTCTAAGGAGCATTGTTAACAATACTTTGAGCGGTGGTATTGTTGCCACTTCCTGAGGCCAATCCTTGAACGTCATTTAAGACGAGATAAGTATCACCTGGAACATCGCCAAAACGAATCCATGATTTTAGCTCGTTATTCAATGGATGAAGGGAAAGATCAGATGCTTTTTTATTGTTATAGAGTTCTTTAACTTGAAACGGACCAAAATTAATATTCCAAGCGGAAAACTCATCGATCAATCCATTAAAAGCATAAGACACATTGGTAAAAGCGCCAATTATTGCCGCGTGAGATCTGAATCCTGAAAAGCTACCATTTTTTTGCGCTATCTTTTGTCCATCATAAAATAGTTGGTAAGTGCGGCCATTATAAATGGCCACCAGATGATGCCACTGATTATCATAGTACTTTTTTTTCTTTAAAACGGTTTCATATTGACCGGTGCTATTGTGATATCCAATGCCAATTTCTTCACCATTGACGTGCAAGTTGATCGCGGTACTTCCATTATCACTACGATGAAAATTAACGAGGCGTTTATCATTTTGTTTCAAAGAAGTTTTAAACCATAAAGATAAGGTAAATTTATGATGAGTAAAATAATTATCGCTAGGACCAAGTGCAACTGACTGGTTTCCATTAACTGAAAGTGCCAAGTTGTTCGCCACCATCGGATCTGCAGGAGTGGTTACGGATAATTTATTATTATTTTGATCAATTTTCCCTTGGGCATCGATCGCTCGAATCAGAAATAAATAGGGAGTTTGAGGCACAAGGTTTTCAATTAAAGATGATCTTTTGTTGGCCCCAAAATGATTGATAAATTCTAATTGATTGTTTTCGACTTTAAATAAAATATACGCTTTGGCATCAGGATGTGGATCCCAATGAACGACTAATGAGTGAGGTAACAGTTGTGAGTATGATTTTAACCCTAAAAAAGTCATCGCTGAAGGTGAACAAAGCTGATTAGGAGGTGTGATCACCGGATCATCTAATTCTTGATTCTCACCTGATGGAGATCCTGTTTCGTTATTATTAGGTATTTGTGCGACTTCTTCGCTTATTTGATCCTGACAGGACACCATCAGAATCGAGATCAATAAGAAGAGAAAAATTCTCATATTTACGCCCTCCCTGGCTTAACTTTAAAAACGATAACCAATACCTGAGCCGTAAGTAGTCATTTGATAGTCTTCGGCATCAGAGAAATGAGCTTCCTCAGCATATAGTGCAAGGTAAAAGTTCTGAGAGAGAAGGGTAGAAATTTCTGCCTTATATTTATTACCTCCCAGCGGCTTACTGAGGAGGTTGTTATCTTCGGTTTCGCTAGAGATAGCGGAGGCAAATTCGGCAGTAAAATCAAAACGATGATTAAGAAACTCAACATATTTAGTTAAATTAAAACCGGCCCAATAAAAAGTGTTTCGTCGAATAAAATATTGATTATTAAAATTATCTAATGAACTAAATTTTTCGAATTCCCCAAAAAATGTCGAAGATATTTGAGATGGTAAATTTTCAACTTCAAACAATATTCTAGTTCGATAACTCGGTGAAAATGTCGCATTTAATTGTTCATTCTCTGCAATTTCTGCAGAATTTTGAGTCGTGGTATAAAATTGTATTCCAGGATTAAAAATAAATTTTTTCCTAGGATCTGGATCGCGATACTTATACTCTAGGCCAATGCCATAGTTTTGTTTGAGAGTTGCATTTCCTTTGCCGCGTATTTTTTGATTTTTATATAAATACTCACCATTTATTCTAAAATGATTGTATTTATTAACTCGCCAATTAGGCTTAGCGGTTTTGATCTCATTTGGTGAATCAGCATTCACCCCAGGTTCTGCTAAGATCGGTAAACAAATTGAAATGGAAACCAGGATCAGTAAAAGTTTGGTCATAATTCCTCCTGCCAAATGTAGAGCAGGAATAAGGCCAAATGCGATTGTCTAAATTTTAGACAGAAAAATTCAAGGCCTTGTTCTAAGTCTTAGGAATATCAAAAAAGATAATTTGAGTGAAAAAATCGGATATCTGCGATCTAGGGCCAAAAAGGCCATTGGTACTAAAGCCTCTTGTCGCCTGGTGGCATTTTGGATTTATGGATTAAGAGTTTTCGTTAGTCTTTGTTAGATCTTTCAATAAAAAATTTTAACTGCTGAATATTGTTAATTCTTAATCACTCAATTTCTTACAAAGGGAATGAGGGATATCTTTTTATTTTTGTCGAGTTGCAAAGGTCTTGGTAAACCTTAACCATCAGCCAGTGAGTCTATAGGAAAAAGATTTCAGGAGAAAAATCATGACAAAATTTTTACTAGTATTGTTCGCCTTAATGTTCGTAGCATGCGCAGAAAAAAAAGATCTGAATTATTCTCAAAATTCAGAAGCCCAAATTTTGGAAATTATTTCTAATCGGCCCCAAAACTGGACGCAGTTTTTGGCGATCGTTAAGTTAAAAGAACCAGCCTTGTTTTCCACCGCCCAAGTCATCGATGGAAAAACAGTCGTGGACGAAGAGTTAAAATCACGAATATTGGCCGAGCAAGAAGTTGTGATTAAAAAACTGATGGAGCTTTCTTCCGAAATAAAAATTCTTCATCAATACCGCTTAGTATTGAATGGTTTAGCGATCGTAGCACCAAAAAATTTGGCCAGTTCTTTGGCCAAACTCTATGAGTTTTCCTACATTGAAGGCGATGCTCCTATTGCTAGACCAACTGTTGCCTTTGACAATACGAAAGAAACACCGGCGTCGATTGCCCAATCGAATTCAACCACTTTTATTGGTGCTGATAAAATTCAAAAAGAATTAGGTTTTACCGGAAAAGGAATAAAAGTTGGGATTATCGATACTGGAATTGATTTTACCCATGCCATGTTTGGTGGCGAAGGGACGGTAGAAGCTTTTAAAAAAATTGATCCGGCCAACAGTACGCATTTTATACCTAATGCTAAAGTAGTTGGTGGCATTGATCTGGTAGGAACTAAATATAATTCAAACTCTGGATTATTCGAATTACATATTCCATTAATTGACAACAATCCAATCGATGAAGGTGGGCATGGCACTCACGTAGCGGGAACAGTGGCCGGTAAAGGTGATGGTATCAATACATATGATGGTGTCGCACCAGAAGCAGAACTCTATGCGATTAAAGTCTTTGGCAAAGATGGATCGACAGGTGATGCTGCGGTTGTTGCCGCTTTAGAATATGCCGCGGATCCCAACCAAGATTTAGATTTTTCAGATCGTCTTGATGTGCTCAATATGTCTTTAGGTTCTAATTTTGGTAAACCACGAATTCTCTATCAAGAGGCGATTAAAAACTCTACTAAAGGTGGAACGATCACTGTGGCTTCTGCTGGTAACTCAGGCAATGTGGACTTTATTACAGGTGCTCCTGCGACTGTCGCTGAAGCAATTTCAGTCGCTGCTTCAGTTGATCAGATGGATCAAAACTGGAAGTTTAATGCAGTAAAATTTGAATCAAGTCAAACAGGCATAGCACTCATTTCTGAAGCGATTGAATCCACCATGACAAAAACTATTAAGGACGCAGGAGATCTCTCGGGAAAATTAGTTTTTATTGGTTTGGCGGCCCAAGATCTTACGGAAGAAGAAAAAGCTTTACTCAAAGGGCATGTGGCCTTAATTGATCGAGGGGCCGTCACATTTTCTAGTAAGATTGGAAAAGCGCATGCCGCAGGAGCGATTGGCGTCGTGGTGGTGAATAACTCTGATAGTGAGCCAATTCGAATGGGAGGAGATGGCGAATACGATATACCTGCCGTCATGATAACCAAATCCCTTGGAGCACAAATAAAAAAATTAATGAGCACAGAAGATGTTGTAATTAAATTTCAAACTCCAGAAAAAATAGAAAAACCGCAATTGATTGATACCCTGACTGGTTTTTCATCAAAAGGCCCGCGATCTGAAGATGCCCTCTTAAAACCAGAAATATCGGCACCCGGAAATAATATTATTTCTGCCGATATGGGCAAAGGAGAAAAAGGTGTTCAGTTGTCTGGTACTTCGATGGCCGCTCCTCATATGGCCGGAGTCATGGCACTGTTGAAACATGCACGCCCGACACTGACTCCGCATGAGTTAAAATCGATTGTCATGAACTCCGCAAAAACCATCGCTGATGAAAAAGGTGAGCGTTACCTTTTTAGTTATCAAGGTGCTGGACGGGTTCAAGCCTATCAATCGGCCCTCGCTCCAATCGTGACTAGCGAGGTGGCGATTTCTCTTGGCCTACAGAAAGTTTCGCTGAAAAAAGTTATAAGACGAAACCTCGTTATTAAAAACATTTCAGCTGCAGCATTAAAATTGCAAGTTCGTGCGGAGTTATCGGCTGGACTTTCTGTCGCAGTTGAAAATCAAGTTGAAATTGCTGCTGGCACTGAAAAAGAGCTTAAATTGACCTTTACGATTAAACCAGAAAACGAAAAATATGAAATTGATGGTTTGATTAAATTGATGAATAACGAAACGGAAGTGGCGCGAGTGCCAGTTTTAGTGGCGATAGATCGAATTGGCCAAGTCAAAGTGGATTCACTGCAGATTTTGGCCAATTCAGCGGCCGATGCTCAAGGTGCATCGGTGGATTTGTTGTTAACCAATTCAGGATCACATCAAGGTGATGTGCAATTATTTAATTTATTAGGGCGTGATGCTCGTAAACAAAAAGCGAGTCATGTTGCCAGTACCAGAAGTCAAAATTGTGATTTAGAAGCAGCCGGTTACCGCATCGTTGGTCAAACAGAAGAGAGAAAGCTGCAAATTGGAGTCAAATTGTTTGAAGCCCAAACTTCCTTTCAGGGCTGTCAAATTTCCGTGCTCATCGATAGCGATCAAGATCAAATCGCCGATCAGGAATTGATGGGAATGGCGCAAGCAGATGTGCCTGGACTTTCTTTACAAACTTTATCGAGCTTATTGTTTGATGCCAAAAAAGTCAGAGAGCTTCGTGCTAAATATGAAGCAGATTTAAAAACGGCAGAGGATCTTTCAAAAGTAGAAGAAAATCTTTCTGATGCGGTTTTAAATACTTCTCCGATGATCACTTACCAACACTCAACTTTGGCCGTGCTCGAAGTACCAGTATCGGCACTAGCCTTGAATGCTAACGGATTACTCAAGGTCAAGTTATCGGTCTTACATGAGGATAAAGGTGCGGTGGAAGCAGATGACTATTTAGGTAGTGACCAAGAAAAATGGCTTAAAATTAATTTAGCCGAAGAATCCCAAAGTTTTCGTTCTTTGCCAGAGAAGCTAAGTGTTGCTAGTGGGGCCACCGTAAAAGTGGAGTTAGAAAAAGGTGAAAGCAATGAAAGTTTAATGGCGTTATTTCCGCAAAATGCCTGGAGTTCTTCACTGATAGGAAATGACGATCAAATGCAATTGCCAAAAGCATCTTACTTAAAATGAAATTCGTATTTTTAGTCGCTTTTTTATTATTAATAACAACCAGGGCCTTCGCTCTGGTTGTTACCTGTGAGCGTCAAGGATCGGCGGAGTTCATTTTATTAAATCAATATCCTGTGGCGAAAAACTATATTTTTCATCTCGATGAGCAGTCGATGACGGCATCGATTTTTATCGGCCAGGATAAGTTGAACTGGACTTGGCTTCATCCTCTGGCTCATTGGACTAACAATGGTACAGGTGAATGGCTGATCGAAGGAAAAAAATACTTATCAATTGATTGGACACAAAAACCATTTAAGGATCAATGTTTTGTCATCAATCCATTGGCGAGGTATCGATTGTCTGAACCCGTTTTAAAGTTAACGGTATGGTCTTCGGTGAGTTATTTGTTTAATCCTCACATTAAAATGCCTTGCCCTCTGCCGTTGCCTCCACCACCTTTAGAAGCGCATAATTATCTTTGCCAATAAGTTTTTTTACCAACTTGAAAAATCATTTATCATCAGTATATTTAACTTTATGAAAAAATTTCTTTTAGGTTTATTGATCGGCGCTACATTATCATTTTTTGGGACATGGTATTGGTTTAAAAATCCTCAAAAAAATTTAGTGGAACATTCACATCAGAAAGTAGAAGCAGAAGATGAGATTGAAATCAATCCGTTCGATCAATTTTTAGGAGGAAACAGTCGCGACCTCATGGATCAGCAAGTCTCAAAAATGCGCAAAGAGTTTGAACGTTTATTTAAAGAAAAAGGATTTGGTTTTGATTCTTTTGGTGGAATTGGATCGGGAATCAGATTAGAAGAATCTGAAGATGATCAAAATTTTTATTACCAATTACCCATGGCCAATATCGATAAAGATTCATTGAAGGTTGTTATTAAAGACCGACAAATTATGATCAGTGGCGAACAAAAAATTGAAAAAGAGACACCTTATGGAAAAAGCAAAATGGTCAGTTCTTTTTCCCAAAATTTTGCCTTACCAGAAGGCGTGAAAGAAGATCAAGTAAAGATAGAAGTTAAGGAAACTGCGGTCTTAATTACTGTTCCCAAGGCTTAACCTCCCTAGTAGTTGATCAATTTCGCCTAGCTATCAGACCCTAAAAAAATAGATTATAATAGACTATAATAGATCTTGGGCTCCACTTAAGGAAAGTCTATGGGCCAATCTGCCAAAAAAATTCAACCTAAAGTTAGTTTTCGTTTAATCGAAGCCACCTTAGAGCATGTAAAAAGTTTGTCATTGTTAGCACAGCAAACATTTGCGGAAACTTATGAACATTACGCTTCATCAGAGTCGATGAAAAATTATGTTACCAAAGTATTTAGTGAAAAAATTATTGATACACTTATCAAGAATAAAAAAAATAAAATTACAATATGTCTTGTTGGTGAAGAATTGGCCGGCTACTCCGTTTTAATATTAGACGAGCCTTGTCCTCACATTCCTAAAAAATCACGCACTGTTAAATTTGATAAAAATTATGTGCTCAAAAAATTTCATGGACTAGGAATTGGCAAAGCGCTTTATCAGGTACGTTTGGATTTTGCTAAGGCTTCTCATTATGAAAAAGGTTGGCTCAGAGTGTCGCACACCAATCATGAGGCGATTAGTTATCATCAGAAAAATGGCTTTGTGATGATAGGAGAGAAAATAGAAGATTTAATCCAGTTTGTGCCTAAGCCTTACCGGGATTTCGATTATTTCATGGTTAAAAACCTATAAGCAGATTTACAGAGTTATGGGTCCACGATAGTTTTCCACTTTCAAAATAATTAAATTTATTTTTTTTTAAGAGCGGGGGAAACTATGACGCAACCTACATGTTTTCATCAAAGTACATCGAAATTATGCGACAGTATGAAGTGGCGTGCTTGGGGTGGTTATTATTCAGTGGAGACTTATGGGCCCACTCACGATTCAGAGTACGCGGCTATTCGTTATGCTGTTGGAGTCATGGATGTTTCTCCACTATTTAAGTATGAAGTTAAAGGCAAAGATGCTGCCCGATTTTTATCTCGAGTTATCGCCAAAAATATTCAATTGTTAAAACCTGGACAAGTTTCTTATTGTTGCTGGACGGATGATTTTGGCAAAATCCTCGATGACGGAACCGTCACTTGTTATAACGATCAACATTTTATGCTGACCGCTGCTGAGCCATCCCTTTACTGGTTTTCTAAATTTAAAAATCATTATCAAGTAGAGATGGTAGACATTTCCGCAAAATATGGGGCCCTCGCTTTGCAAGGTCCTTTTGCCCGAGAAGTTTTAGTGCAAGTAACAGAAGATGAGTCGCTAAAAAAATTAGGATTTTTTAGAGCGCAGACTGCGCGGATTGCCGGAGTGGAAGTCAAAGTTTCGCGTACGGGATACACCGGGGATCTAGGTTATGAAATTTGGATTCCGGCAGAACAAGGCGCAAAAGTTTATGATTACATTATGTATATTGGTCGCAACTTTGGAATGGTGCCTTTTGGTTTGAATGCCCTTGATGTCACCAGAGTGGAAGCAGGCTTTATTATGAATGGAGTGGATTATTTTAGCGCCAATCATTGCATGATTGAATCGCGAAAATCGACTCCCTATGAGTTAGGCTTAGGTTGGACCATCAATTTAGATAATCGTGAACCCTTCGTCGGTCTTGAGGCCTTAAGAAAAGAAAAAAAAGTTGGATCGAAATGGTCTTTGGTGGGTTTGGTCCTCGATTGGAGTGAACAAGAAAAGTTATTTGCCAAATACGATTTACCACCACAATTGAGCAGCCATGCTTGGCGAACTGCCGTTCCTCTTTATCATGGCGAGAGTGGACTCCAAATTGGGCAAGCGACTTCCGGAGTTTGGTCGCCTATATTAAAACAAAATTTAGCACTGGCCCATGTGGAGAGTGAATACGCAAAAGAAGGGTCTAAAATTCAAATGGAGTACACCGTTGAGTATCATCGTCATACGGTGACAGCGACAGTGACTAAAACTCCATTTTTTAATCCCGAAAGGAAAAGGGCATAAACTATGAAAAAATATGATGCAATTATTGTCGGTGGTGGGCATAACGGATTAGTTTGTGCTGCTTACTTGGCCAAGGCAGGAAAAAAAGTTCTAGTACTAGAAAAACGTCATGTGCTAGGAGGAGCTGCAGTCTCTGAAGAAATCTATCCAGGTTTTACCTATTCGGTTTGTTCTTACGTAGTAAGTTTGTTTCGTCCCCATATTATTCGCGATCTTAATTTAACTCAGCATGGGCTTAATATTTTACCACTAGAGAGTTCTTTTACACCGCAGTTAAATGGACCTGGTTTATGTCGCTGGGCCGATTCTCATATGACTAGACGTGAGATCGCCAAGTTTTCCCAAAAAGATGCGGAAATTTATCCCGAGTTTGGGATGGCGATGAGTAAGATGGCAAAATTTGTAAAACGTATGATCGATTCTCCATCTCCAGATCCCGCCTCGATGAATCCTAAAGAGTTGATTAACATGTTAGGGTTGGCAAAATATTTTCAAAATGCGGGCTCCGATTTTAATTATTTACATATGAAATTACTCACCATGAGTGCCGTGGATTTTTTAGATATGTGGTTTGAAAGTGAAGAATTAAAATCACCCATGTCGGTTTCTGGAATCATTGGAACATTTTTAGGCATTCGTTCTCCGGGCACGGCCTATGTCCTTCTTCATCATTACATGGGTGAAATTGATGGAGCTTTTAGATCGTGGGGCTTTTCGAAGGGTGGTACCGGACAAATTAGTATGGCCTGTGCCAATGCTGCCAAAAGTTTTGGGGCAGAAATAAAAACTGAGACAGGTGTTTCAGAACTGATCATTAAAAATGGCAAATGCACTGGTGTAGTTTTAGAAAACGGTGACGAGCTTTATGCATCAAATGTTATTTCTAACTTAGACCCCCATCGTACATTTTTAAAAATGGTGGGCGAAAAAAATCTCGCAGCAGATTTTGTGGATCAACTAAAAAAATATAAATTTCGTGGGAGCTCAGGAAAAGTGAATTTGGCGCTTGATAAGTTACCGGAGTTTAAATTTCGCGAAGGGTTTAAACATTTACGCGGTGATATCGCCATTTGTCCTAACCTGAATTATTTAGAAAAAGCTTATGATGAAGCTAAGTATGGTGATTTTTCTAAACGGCCATATATCAATATTGTCATCCCTTCACTGAGTGATCCGACAGTTGCTCCTCCGGGAAAACATGTCATGTCCTGTTTTGTCCAATATGCTCCTTACCATTTAAAAGAAGGAGCCGATCAGTGGCCTAAAAAACGTGAGGCCTTTGGAGATGCGGTGGTGGATACCATAGCTGAATACGCTCCAGGTTTTAAAGAATCAATTCTTCATCGACAAG
This sequence comes from Bacteriovoracaceae bacterium, assembly GCA_044356225.1. Classification (GTDB taxonomy): domain Bacteria; phylum Bdellovibrionota; class Bacteriovoracia; order Bacteriovoracales; family Bacteriovoracaceae; genus JBIKWR01. Next base: position 12,143 of record JBIKWR010000084.1, read on the forward strand.
TGCTGACGCCCTGGGATCTCGAGCAACAATTTGGTTTAACCGAAGGTAATATTTTTCATGGAGAGTTATCTTTAGAGCAATTATTATTTGCTAGACCTGTTTCTGGTTGGGCCCGTTATAAAACACCTATTGTGAATTTATGGATGTGCGGATCTGGAACTCATCCTGGTGGAGGCATCATGGGTGCTCCGGGAGAGTTGTGTGCAAAAACCATGTTGCAAAGTGGAGAGGTGTAAAATGAGTCAGCAGTTTGATGTTGTCGTGATTGGAGCTGGTCAAAATGGTTTGATGCTCGCTAATCGCCTCAATAAAAAAGGTAAAAAAGTTTTAGTTTTAGAAAAAGAAAAAGTGATTGGTGGCTTAGCGGCGAAAAGAGAATTTGCGAATGGTTTTTTTGCCAATGGAATTTTACAAGATACCACCATGGTCAGAAAAAAAACGCTGGCCGGTCTTAATCTCGACCAACAATTAGGTTGGAATGAATGGGCACCCACAATTTTTACACCTACTGCCAATGGCCTTGGC
>JBIKWR010000085.1:0-12616 GCA_044356225.1 Bacteriovoracaceae bacterium
TGATGATCAACAGTTAGAAAAAATTAAGCAAGAGTTGGCCTTGATCGCGCCAAAGTTGAAAGGGGATAATATTGAAGTGGCCAATTATATTCATGAGAATTTTTTATGATAAATAAAATCTTTGTTCTGGATTTTTTTATTTTTTTACTGGCCGCACCCCTTTCTAAACTATGGGGATTTATCTATTGGTTTAGAAGAAAGCTTTATGGTGTTGGTTTTTATCATTCCCTACAGTTTCCCGTGCCAGTCATTTCGGTTGGTAATTTAGCATTTGGTGGTTCAGGAAAAACACCTTTAACCATTTGGTTGGCACAGTTTTTTGAAACCCATCAAAAAAAAGTTAATATCGCCATTCGAGGCTACAAGGGCCTCTTGGAAAAGAAAAAAGGTTGTTTAAAAGCACCAAGGCCTTTTGCATTTGATCCCGTTTTATATGGTGACGAAGCCATTCTTCTGGCCAGGTCGATGAAAAATGGTGCCGTTATTATTGGAAAAAATCGCACAGAAAATTTACTTTCATATTGGGATGAGACTCAGCCGGATGTGATTATTCTTGATGATGGTTTTCAGCATCTTAAAATCAATCGCGATATCAATATCGTTTTGTTTGATGGGAACCTGCCGATCTCACGTTATAAGACAGCGCCAAGAGGATTTTTAAGAGAGGGAATTTCTGCCCTCAATGCTGCCGATGTTGTGGTGATCACTCGTTCCAAAATGGCCGGAACTTCAAAAATTTCTTCAATTAAAAAAATCATTACCAATCACACTCATAAAACAGTTCCAGTGTTTGAGGTCGATTATATCGCAAAAGGATTTCTCGATTGTGATTTTCGACCCACCTTTGGTTTGTCGGAATTGGCCGGTCGTAAAATTATTGCAGTCTCTGGCATTGCTTCTCCCAAATCTTTTCACGACTCCATACAAGAGTCAGGTGGCATTATATTAGAAAGAATCGCCTTCCCTGATCACCATACATACTCTGCTTCTGAACTTCTAGAGATTGAGCAGAAGGCGATTAATTCCCAAGCGATTATCATTGTCACCGAAAAAGACATGGTTAAAATAAAAAATATTTTTCGATCAGATCGACTCTATTGTCTGGCAATTGGCTTACAATTTTCAGGAGATCAAGAAAAAGAGTTTAAAAAAATTTTGGAAAATTATGTTATATAATAAACTTTTAAATTCTCTTTTATTATTATTTTTATGTATCAGTTTCTTAACTTGCGCTTGGAATCAAGAAGAGATTGGATATGTGAGCCGCGAAGATCAAGACTTAGTGGATGCTTTTCAATTAAGCAGTGCGGATATGGAAAAATTTAAATCTCAAGAAATTGTTAATGATCAATCCCCGCAAGAGAAGGAAAAAATTGTTGACCCAAAAAATGTTTCAAAGGTGAGTAAGAAAAAATCAAAAAAGGAATCGCCAATGAAAATTCCAGAAACCGAGAATAAAGATTTTTCAGAAGAGTTTATTAGTTATGATAAAAAATCGCAACAGGTGTGGAATTTGTTTAAACCTCGACTTTTTATTAATGAAAAAATGGAAATCGATGTACAGTACTTTGGGGTCACTGCGGGCAAAGTTATTCTTCAAACTTTACCTCCTAAAATGGTAGCAGGGAAAAGTAACTTTCATTTTTATGCGAAAATGGTAAGTGCGCCATTTTATAAATATATTTATAGTATTAATGATTACCTCGAAGTTTTTGTCGACCAAGAAGCTTTTTTACCGACAAAATATGTATTAGTTCAAAGAGAAAGCAAACAAGATGTGGATGATTTACAATTATTTGACCATAATAAAAATGAAACCATGTTTTGGTATCAGAGAATCAAAAATGGTGAAACCAAAAAAGAAAATAAAACAGAAAAAGTTCCCCAGTTTTTCCTTGATTCATTTTCACCTTTATATTTTATTCGTGGTTTACCATTAGAGGTGGGAGATAAATACGAATTCCCGATCATCACCAGAGCTAAACTTTGGATTATCAAATGTGAAATTTTAGAAAGAACTTCGATCTTGGTGAAAGGAAAAGAAGTCCCAGCAATTAAAGTTAAAGCTGAAACCCATTTCCCTGGTGTCCTTTCAAAAAAGGGTGATATCTCGTTTTATTATTCTGACGATAATGAAAGAAGAATTTTAAAATTTGAGGCGAAGGTCAAAATAGGCACTATATTAGGAGAGTTAACCAAGTATGAGAGCGGTGTACCCCTGTGAAAAAACAAAATGCCATCGAAAATGGTCTTTTTGTTTGTTTTTCAGAAAATTGGGGTACGCAAGAACGCAGAGTTTTGAAAGACTGTATTGAATATCGAAACAGTGGTCACATTCCCATTCTCTACTGCCTCAAAGATTCGCCTCTTGACTTAAAAGGTCAAGATGAAGAAATCCCATCCCTGTATTATATGGGGAAAGATGCCAGTAAATTTTTTAGTTTTCATAACTTTTTTGAGTTCAAAAAAGTTATTATCAGTTACCGCATCAATCTGGTTCATATTTTTGGTAAAGACAGTATTTGGTTGTTTGGTTTTTTATTAAAACAGTATCCACTCATCCCTTTTTTTATTTCGATTTTTCGTGAGTTTAAACACGCTTATGATAATTTTTATCATGCCTTTTTATTTAATCGTGTCGATCGTGTTTTTGTTCCCAGTGAAGAACTAAAACAAAATGTTTTTAGCTTTTTGTCACTCAAACCAACTAAAGTAGTGGTCTCGGGATTAGGGATTGAGGCGAATGTAAAAAAAATATCGAATGATTTAGCGATCAATGAACAGCTAAATCTTAGTCATAATAGTCTGATCGTTGGCATTCCTTGCCATCTCGATGTCAATTCTTGGCCATCGATTGAAACAATTGTCTTTGCGCTTGGTTCATTGCTAGAAATGAGAACGCTAAAAAAAACATCGTCTTCATCATTGCAATTGCAGTTACAAAAAGATCCACTCTATTTTGTTTTTATCAGCGAGTTTAACTGGGAAGAATCACTGTTTTTAGGAAAAATTCGCGATTATGTTTTAACCGTTATTCCCTTAGAAAAAGTCCGTTTTCTCACCCTTGATTTGTTTGAAGGACATCAAAAACTATTTAATCTTTGGCTTATTCCTGATTACCAGGAATGTTTACCCGATCATATGTTGACTGCTCTTCGCGATCAGGTTCCCATCGTTATTCCGCGTGGCCCTTCTGGCAAAGAGATTCTAGGCCTTGAGCCTTTAATGGGAAAATCCTATGAATCTTCTGATGCTCGTGAATTACGAATAAAATTACTGGAGTTGATTGATGATCTTAAAGCTGCCAATTCGATTATTAAAAAAGTAAAGGCCAGGATTTTGGCCCCTCATATGCATGAGTATTATGTAAAAACAATGCGGCAGGAGTACCAATTGGCCTTTTCTAAGAGAGAAAGGTTTTATAGTGTCCATAGCGGCACTGGTTGAGATTTGCAGTGCCGCTATAAACCTATGTTCGGGAAAAAGCGTAGGAATTAGGCGATTATAACCTCCTAAGATCGCTAGAAATGCAAACTGTTTAGAGTTTACATTTCGCACAATACTTTCTATAACCTTCAGTTCATGCCCCAGTAGGGGATCTAGCGCAAAATTAAAGGTAGGGAATTTTTATGACAACTCAGAACGTACTTCAACAGAAGTGGATGCAGAACTACGACGTAGTTTTTGGAGATGAAAAGGAAACGGTCATCGTAACGGATTTTGGTCAAGCATTACAAAGTAATGTGGGAGCTAATTTTATCGAAGGTGAAGTTTTTGAAGGTAACATCATCAAAATTAGTGATGAATTTGTAACCATCGATATTGGTTATAAACAAGAAGGCTTGGTTTACACGAAAGAATTTAGAAATTTCGATGGAACTCTCAAAATTAAAGAGGGAGATAAAATTGAAGTTTATTTAGAAAAGCTTGAATCTGGCATGGGTAACTTAGTTCTTTCTCGCGATAAAGCCGAAATTCTCAAGGCTTGGGATAAAATTTCAGAAGCTTGTGAATCTGGGGAGGCGGTTGAAGGAACTGTGGTTCAAAAAGTTAAAGGCGGGTTATCAGTTGATATCGGTGTTAAAGCTTTCCTTCCTGGATCGCAAATCGACATTCGCCCAACTCGCAATTTAGATAAGTATATTGGCAAGACCATGAAGTTTAAGGTCATCAAGTTTAATAAAAAACGTGGCAATATCGTGTTATCTCGTCGCTCAATCTTACAAGAAGAAAGAGGTAAATTAAGAGGAGAAACTCTTACTCAAATCCAAGAGGGAATGATCGTTAAAGGTATCGTTAAAAATATTACAGATTACGGTGCTTTTATTGACTTAGGTGGAGTGGATGGATTGCTTCACATTACTGATATGTCTTGGGGCAGAGTCAAACATCCTAGCAATATTTTAGGAGTTGGCGATGAAATTGAAGTTAAAATTTTAAAATTTGATTCAGAAAAAGAGCGAGTTTCTTTAGGATTGAAACAAGTTCAACCTAATCCTTGGGAATCAGCAGTTGCTAATTATGCCATTGGATCTAAAGTACAAGGTGAAGTTGTTTCGGTAAAAGACTATGGAGTCTTTATTGAACTCGACGACGGCATTGAAGGACTCATTCATGTTTCTGAAATGAGTTGGACACAAAAAGTAAAACACCCATCAAAATATTGTAATGTCGGGGATAAAATTCAGGCCCAAGTTTTAGAAGTAGATGTGGAAAACAAACGCATTTCTTTAGGCTTAAAACAGTTACAACCAAACCCATGGGATGGATTATTGGCCAAATATAATGTGGGCAAGAAAGTCACTGGTACGGTTAAATCAATTGTGGAATTTGGTGTGTTTATTGACCTCGGCGAGGAAGTCGATGCCCTTATCCATGTATCAGATTTATCTTGGACCAAGAAAAATCTAGTTCCTAGTGAAATGTTCAAAGAAGGTCAAAAAATTGAAGCCGTCGTTGTTTCACTTGATCGTGAAAACCAAAAATTCAGTCTTGGAGTTAAGCAGCTAGAAGAAGATCCATGGAAAAGAATTGAAGAACGATTTCCAGTGGGAACTTTAGTTGAAGCGCAAGCTGTGAGGGTTACAGAATTTGGTGTATTTGTTGAACTAGAGACTGGGATTGAAGGACTGATCCATATTTCTGAATTAAGCGAAGAGCGCGTAGAACGTCCAGAAGATGTGGTTAAAAAAGGTGATTTAGTTAGAGCGTTGGTCATTTCGGTTGATAAGGAATCAAAAAAGATTGCCCTATCGATTAAAGCGGTTGGCAATGCGAAAGACAAAGAGGCCTTACGGACTTATAAACCGGAAGAAGTTAAACAATCAACGCTAGGCGATAAGTTAAAAGGTTTTGAATTCGAATAAGTCAATGAATCTATCTGTTTGATATCTCAATTGGGCCCTTTTTTTGTGAAAAGGGCCTTTCTTAAAAAATAGTAAAAATTTCGCTCTACTATCCATTTTTCCTCCAAAATGGCATGTTGTCGTATCAAAAAAAGGGGAGCAATGGCCTTAAATTTTAATCTTAAATTATTGGTCATAAAAACTCATCTTGGGTTGATTTTTTTGCTTTTATTCATTGGCTGTGGCGATCGCAACGAAGCTGACCTTTCTGCAGATGATGGAGCAAAACTTAGATTTGAGAGTTGCCTAAAAAATGATCTTACTGAGTTGCAAGTTTTTCTGAATACAGTTCGCCCATTAAAAGAAAATTCTCAGGCGGTTTATTTATTAGTTTCATTGCCCTTAGTCGATAAAAACTATCAGTTTAGCTCACCAGATGAAACACCAGATTCGCCATTGATCTATCACCATCAAGAATTGAGCTCACAGTTTTTGATGATTTGGAATGAACTGAGTGAAATTGAAAAAGACTTTTTACAAAATTTAAAAAATCCCCAACGAATTTCCCTAATGAGCGTTGAGGCCAAAAAAAGGTTACGTTATAGCTTGCAAGCTATTAACACTTTAACCGCCATGGGAGAAAGATATCTATCACGTCATTGCTTAGATGAATCCTATCGCTTTCAAAGACCATTAGAACTTTCCGATTATTACCGACTGTTGAAAAGAGATGCCGTCTTAGTAAAAGATATATGGTCAATTGAAGATGAAGTACTTTTATCCAGTGCTTGTCTGGGAGTTTACAGTCAAGACTATTGTCAAAAACAATTTGATTATGCCAAAAAGTATAATCGATTAACTGATTTTTATTTTTCCGTAAAAAACCGTTATCGTGAATTGATCTATCAACGTTACTTGGCCAGTGAAAAACCTGTTTCACCATTATCCTGTAAAACATTTATAAAAGATAAAAAGAAGTTCATGGATATATATGTGGGACTTAATGTACCAACTGATCTTGAACCGTTAATTGTTTCGGCTCTTTCTTTATGGACCAGCTATCATGAAAAAACTCAATATTCTCTCAAACTTTTAAATACTACTAGTGGACCAAAGGTTAACTATTATCCAGATTCTGAAAATTCTTATTTTAAGCTTTCAGCTGAAAAAAAATCTTCCTCCGAACTCATGTTGGGAAAAAATTCGAAAAGATTTAGCGGAACTAAAATAGTTGCTCATGAAATTGGTCATGCACTAGGATTTCCTGATTGTTATGTCGAGTACATCACGAATAGCGATAAACTAGTTTATTATGAGCTAGATAAAACCAATATTATGTGTAGCATTTTTTCTGGACGAGCGTCTTTTGATTTACACTTTTCTCAATTGATTAAAATTTGTGAAGATTCAAAATCATTTGATCTTAGTTATCAAACAAAAAATCTTTTGAAATAATCTAGTTTTGTAACGCTTTCAAATAGTCTTTAAATTTGGCCCTGGCGGCTAAAAAATGCTGATTAGATAATCGTAATCCTTTCGAAATGCCTCGAATGGTCTCACTTTCAACTTGATCAATTTCTCCATTGGCAGAGGCAATATGAAAGAGAGTAATTAGAAGTTGAAATTTTTGCGCTTCATTTAGTTTCAACGCTAATTGGTCAGAGTATAAATGATCTTCAACTCCGGCAAACTCTTGTTGGTAATGTACCGCCAAATGACAGAGCTGTTGTGACTTTTTTTCTTCATAACCAAGCCAATAGCAAAGAGCTGTTTCAACTTTTTTGAACTCTTCTTGGTCAACAGTTAAATCGGCATAGGCCACCTTAGTGACTAAACCACAAATCGCCACAACAATAATTTGCTCGTTTTCATCAAGGTCTTGAAGATGTTCAAGTAAAAACTCCTTGAGAGAATTATTTTTTGATTCAATTTTTTGATTTTTAAAAAGTTCCCAAAAATTCATAATGTTTTCCTACTTGAAAAAAAATCTCAACCAGCACCGCTATAGTAACGTTTTAAATGTTAGACGAAAAATATTTTCCGAAGTTTTTTCGGTTTAAAGACCATCAGCAGTATCGGCATGGCCATAATTGATAAGAGAGGATGCTTGTCAGTTAAATCCATCATCCAATTGATGGATAGTTGGGTCCCCTTCGACCATACCAGTAATGCCGGATATCACGGAAGTTAAAAAGGAAGAGATCCCTAATAGCAAGTAGTTGGTTAATGAAAAATGTTCAATCACCTAAATAATTTTAGACCTTTAAAAGGGCCATTTCGATGGCAAGGGTTTGACAATAGCAGAATGAACACCATATTTTTTTATGCCCGTGTCACTGTTATAATGGGATAATAAGAAAGAGCTTGAAGTCCATTTTTAACCGAATCAAAAAATAGAACTTATCAGTAGAAGATCATTAGATGATGGGATTAGGAAAGTTGGTATGAATAAAGCCCATTTAATAAAAAATCAAACTAAAAAAGGTCGTGAACTGATTATTTCTAATGGAGAACGTAATCCCAAAGAAACGGAAGAATCTGGAATTGCGGTTTTACCTGAAAAGAAAACTCAAAAGCCTAAACGTTATAAAGTTCTTCTCCATAATGATGATTATACGACAATGGAGTTTGTTATTCATGTGTTACAAGCTGTGTTTAATAAGGATATTGAGGAAGCTAAAAAAATCATGTTTCAGGTTCATCATGAAGGAATGGGGGTCTGTGGAGTTTATACGTTTGAAATTGCCGAATCAAAGGTGGATAAAGTGCAGAAGCTGGCCAGGGATAATGGCCATCCACTTAAATGTACAATGGAAAATGAATAATTTTTGGATAGGTTAGAAAAAAAGAAGGATCAATTATGATTAGTCAGAGTTTAGAACAAATTTTTAACTACGCCATTATCATGGCGAATAATTTAAAACATGAATATTTATCGATGGAAGTCGTTTTAAAATCTTTGTTAAAAGATCCTGTGGTCAATAAAGTGTTGCAGGATTGCGGCGCCAAAGTTGATCAATTGGCGGAAGAGTTAGATGATTTTTTAAAGGTTAAAGATAATTTTAGTATTTTAACGGATGAAAAAATTAGTCTTCTGGCCAAAGAGCAATTCTCAAATCAAGAGTTAAAATCCTATGCCGAAAAAGTAGGGATTTTGTATCAGCCAGAAATAAGTTTGGCCTTGCAAAGAGTGATTCAACGGGCGGCCCTGCATATTCAATCCAGTGGAAAAAAAGAAATTAGAGGCATCAATTTGTTGATTGCTATGTTTAATGAGCGAGAAAGTTACGCTGTTTATCTCTTAAACAAAGCTGGAATTCAGCGATTTTCGATTATCGAGAAAATTTCGCATTCTTTAGATAAACCAATAAATAGTGATTCCGATCAGCTGATGAACCCAGGATTAAACCCGGATCATCATCGCAGCGAATCGTCAGAAGGGCAAAAGAGTAAAAAAGATCCTTTGTTAGAATACGCTACTAATCTCAATGAGTTAGTAAAAAAAGGCGAGATAGACCCCATCATCGGTCGAGAGAATGAGTTAAAACGAGTTTTTCAAATTCTCACCAGAAGACGTAAAAATAATCCGCTTTTAGTGGGAGAGTCGGGAGTGGGGAAAACCGCGATCGCGGAAGGTTTGGCCTATGTTGTCGAGCAAGGAGATGTGGCAGCTCCTTTAAAAAATACCCAGGTTTACCGACTGGATTTAGCGTCTTTGTTGGCCGGAACTAAGTTTCGAGGTGATTTTGAAGAAAGATTAAAAGGAGTTATTCATTCATTAAAAGAGCGTAAATCAAAAGGCGAAAATGCCATCCTTTATATTGACGAAATTCACACAATTATTGGAGCAGGATCGACTTCTGGCGGCAGCATGGACGCTTCTAATTTGCTGAAGCCTGCACTCAATAGCGGCGAAATTCGTTGCATGGGGAGCACCACATTTTCAGAGTATCGAAAGTTTTTTGAAAAAGACCAAGCACTGACAAGACGCTTTCAAAAGGTAGAGGTCGGTGAACCCACAGAAGATGAAACGATAAAAATTTTAGAAGGGTTAAAAGGGCAGTTTGAAAACTTTCATGGAGTCAAATACTCATCCAGCATTTTAAAAACCGCAGTCAAGTTGGCCAATCGATATATTACTGATCGAAAAATGCCTGATAAAGCGATCGACGTCATTGATGAAGTTGGTGCTTATTTGCAGTTATTGCCAAGTAAAGGTGCTGAAAAGCGAACTGTCGTAACGAACAAAGATATTGAAACTATTGTGAGTTTAATGGCAAAAGTTCCTCAAAAAACAGTTAATAGTAATGAAAAACATAAGCTAAAAAATTTAGAACAGGATTTAAAGTTTATGATTTTTGGTCAAGATCATGCAGTCGAGCAAACGGTCAATGCTATTTTGTTAGCGAGATCTGGACTGTCACATCAACAAAAACCAATTGCTTCTTTTATTTTTGCAGGACCAACTGGTGTGGGTAAAACAGAATTGGCCAAACAACTTGCTTTTCAATTAGGGAGTTTTTTCAAACGTTTTGATATGTCAGAGTACATGGAAAAGCATTCTGTTTCGAAGTTGATTGGCGCTCCTCCTGGTTATGTTGGTTATGACCAGGGTGGATTACTAACCGATGCCATCAATCAAAATCCTCATTCCGTTTTATTATTAGACGAAATTGAGAAGGCCCATCCTGATATTTATAACATTCTATTACAGGTGATGGATCATGGTTCGTTAACCGATGCTAATGGTCGAGTGACCGATTTTAGAAATGTTATCTTGATAATGACTACCAATGCTGGGGCAAGTGATATGGAAAATGGCAATATCGGATTGACACCAGCTGGATCGGGAAAAGAGGCGAAAAGAGATAAAGCGATAAAAAACTTTTTCAGTCCTGAATTTCGTAATCGTTTGGATGCCATCATTCACTTTAATCAACTTAATCAGCAGAACATACGCATGATAGTCGATAAATTTTTAACAGAGCTTCAACATCAATTGGATGAAAAGAAAATTCAAATTGAAATTGATCAAGCGACAAAAGACTTTATTGGAGAATCAGCTTTTGATCAAAAATTAGGAGCTCGTCCAATTGCTCGATTTATAGATGAAAATATTAAGAAAAAATTGGCCAAGGAAATTCTTTTTGGTGATTTATCGAGCGGTGGAATGATAAAAATTTCTTTGAAAGAGCAAAAAATTGAAATAAATTTTTCAAAAAAAGTTTAATTTCATTTTCATTTTTCAGTTTTTATTTTCTTAAAACGGTTGAAACGATGACTAGGAGCCTGTTTCAGCTATTTCATCCTCTCATTTTTTATTTTTTTATAAAAAGAGAAATTGAATTTTTTTGTTTGCGTTAAAACAAATTAATGTTTATCCTAAAAATAATCAATCAAACTGTTTTTGGAGGGTACTATGGCTAAGAAAAAAGCAACCAAGAAAAAAGCTACTGCAAAGAAAGCAACTAAGAAAAAAGCTACAAGAAAAAAAGCTTCTAAGAAGAAGTAGTTTCTAGTTTTTTAGATGTTTTTCTAAAAAGGGCTTTTCGAAGCCCTTTTTTTTTATATTTAAACGAATCCTTTCAAATTACTTGCCTACTCCTCTCAATCTAAGTTACCCGATTTGAATGCTAAGATTTATGACAATTTTATTCTTTCTTGCTTCGCATTGCGCCTTGGGCCAAGAGCGATCAGTTGAAGTTCCGCTTTGGGATGAAATTGTTGTTGAGGCCAGTCGTCAAAAAGAAGATGAAATAGATATCAATGATGTTCCCGTTTTAATTCAAACCCCTTCAAACCTGATTATGGCCGATGTAAAAAATGGTTCAATCTCTACCAATCTTCATGGAATTATCAATTCCAAAAACTCTGGAAAATTGTGGCCATCACAACAAAGGCATCAAAGTGCATTATTAAAAAAAACTTCTAAAAAGAATTGGCACCAAAAGTTGGTGTGGGGTGATAAAAAAGTTTCGCAAACCAGTTATCAAGCACTCTCAAGCTCTGTTCAGTTGGGGATGGAATCAAATATCAAAAAACGTAAATATTTAAGATCGAGCTCATTGAATAGCAATGAATTAAATTTCGATATCATTCAACCAAAAAATGAAAAACAATATTTAGATGTTAAATTACAAAAATTTGAGATCAATGTAGCAGTATTATTTGATCGAACCAAAGATGAAATTTTTGCTGGTTCAATCAAAAATGGAGATTCAAAGGAAAATTCTCTTGAGACTTATGTTGATAAATCTTTTAAGAGTTGGCGTCCGGGATTGTTCTACCAATTTTCACAGGAACAATTTTCTGCTGATAATCAATTTTGGCAAGAACAAAAAACGAAAGAAAATCGATTCGGAACATTTTTAGATTATAAAAAGATATTAAAAATTCAGTATGCAAAATTGGCCTTTAATCGAGAATATCTGGCGACACAGGATGAACAAAATTCGCTGGATTTAACTTACGATCAAATGGTTTTGCAGGCGCAATATCAATATGATTTTTTAGAGTTGTTAAATATTGGCATGACTGAAGAGTGGGATTATCAAAAAAATCAGCAAAACAATTTTTGGGCCGGTAATCATACTTTAAGTTTAAGTACCTGGTCGAAAGCCAATTGGGGATTAAAAGGACTTTCTAAGTGGTACGAAAAAATACCCCAACAAGATCAGCTATTAGGAGATGGAAAGTTAATTGTTGGTAATCCTGATTTAGATAAAGAAAAAGGTCACTTAATGAGTGCGGGGCCCTGGTTAAACTTAAATCAAGGCAGGATTACTGCCCACAGTTTATTTTTTCAGGAAATAATTAAAAATTCTCCGGTCTATGTGGCGGGAGGACCAAATTCAGTGAAAAGTATTCCTCTTGGTGGAGTTTGGGGGCAAGGAATTGAGTCTCAGTTAAGTTATAAGCATGGAGCGACTAAAGTTGAAACGCGATATGTTTATCAAAAATATTTAAATAATTCAGAAATTTTATGGCAGAAAGGATTTGATATTCCAGATCGTCCTCGTGAAAAATGGATCATTCAATGGGAGCAAAGTTGGAAAAAAATATCCACTGAAATGGCCTGGAATTATGTTGGAAAAACACCCATTTCTTTGGCAAATGAAATTTATCGACCGAGTGAAAGTTTTTTTAATGTGTCTGTTGGATTTAAAGATTCAGATATGGCACTAGAACTTAAAGGAGAAAATCTTTTTATCGATTCTAGCATTGCTCAGGATTATCAAAACTCCGTGGGTTTATCTTTAATAAATCCAGAA
>JBIKWR010000087.1:0-12402 GCA_044356225.1 Bacteriovoracaceae bacterium
CAGCAAAATAAAAAGCATCGATTGAATCACTGGTGAATCCATTTCCAAAGGCGTCAAGATTTCTGACGGGCATGATTAAAGTGTTTTGGTTTGAGGCCACACCGGCAATTGTACAATCGTCATAGTTACCAAAAGATGATTTACATAAGAGAAAGTCGTTGTCAGGAACTGCGGCGATAATTCCCGCCACCATTGTTCCATGTCCGTCTTCATCTTCGGCAATAAAATTGTTTTCCACAAAATCATAACCATCGACGATATTCGTTTGCAGACCAAAAATATCGTAAAAATCTGGATGAGCGTATTCAATTCCACTATCCACTACCGCCACTACAATCGATGGAGAAAAATAAGCTGTTCCCCAGAACGCCCAAGCAGCTTCGGCATTGACACCATAGGGATAACCTAGATACCACTGATCAAACAACAACCCATCGGAAGGGAAAAATCCAACGCCGAAACCTTCTCCTGAAGTTCCTGCGGCATACTGACCTGGTTCATCTTTTTTATGACCAGATTCCCAAATTTGTTTTTTACTCAAACCTCGAGTGTAATTTTGACGAGCTTGACGGTCATTTTGTTTAACTATTCTTAAATTATCTAATTCAAGATTTCTAGGTTTTGATTGAGAATCACTCTTAGACTTTTTTTGACCTTCGGCAGTCACGACATAATCAAGTTCTGCTCGGTAACCAGCTTCTTTTAATTGCTTAACGACATCTTCAACTTTATGGCCGTCTTTAATTTCGACCACATTAGTTGCTGCACGAACTACACGGGCCCTTTGCACTAGTTCATTTTTATTTTCATAAGCATTTAAGTTTGATTGCAATCGTGATCTTACTGCTGATGAAAGATTGTTTTTCTTCAACTCTGCTTTAAGGTAATCGATCCGATTAGCCGTTTCCACTTTTCTTGGTTGTTTATCTTTAGGCAGCGATTGAATCTTTTGCTGAGTTTGCCCATCTTCTGGCGCTGAAACTAAAGCATGACGAGCTCGATCGTGAGATCGCAACTTTCTAACCGATTTCACCGCTGGATGAAAAATTTGATCTTCTTCATGATCGGCAACGACAATCAGACGAGAAGGATGATACCCAAGCTCGAGCGCCGTTTTTTGTTCGGCACTTTTTTGCACGCCACTATTGATCCACTGACCTGGGGCCTCTTTCACAGTTCTTACAGATTGAGTAAGGGCCTGATCTTGATCTTTAATCGTTTGTCTGACAAGCGCCTTTTCTTTCTCGATCGACGCTGTCACTAATTTTTGAATCACTTGATAGACTGAATCGATGGTAATTTTTTCGCCAAATCCTAGGGCCTTTAAAACGGTTAACAGCGTTTTTGCTTCGAGAGCTTCACCTAAAACTTCGATTGAAGTGATCGTTAAAGGCACACGAATTTTTTTAGCTTGAGGATTAGCAGCGGTACCGATGTTTTCTAATGTTAATTTTCCTTGAGCATCTTTCACTACTTCGATGGTGGTGACGTCGACCAAATGTTTACTACTTAAAAAAGAAGTAAAACCTTTTTCTAAGAGTTTTAAGATCGCCACGTATTCAGCATCACTTACATCCTTAGAGTTGCGGGCAAAAACGAGCTGATGACGTTCTTGCTTAGTTTCCGCATTCGCCACAGTTGCCGGGAAAACTTTTTTTGCTACTGCCGCTCGCACTGCTTCTTGGAGCGCGCTGATTTCCGCCTCATAAGAAGAAACGACGGCGGTACGCTTTGAATCCGATACGCCTTTAGGGGCTTGTAATGTGGTCTGAGCATAAGATGTCAGACTTGGATTTTGGCCAGTAATTAAGCTCAAGGCCAAAAGGGTCAACAGGGATTTTTTCATAAAGATCCTTTTAAAGGGGGTGAAAAATTAATAAAAAACAATAGGCGTGAAAACTAACTTTATATTGCAGTGCAATCAATGCTATGAGAAAGATTTATAGTAAAATTCCATTCGTAATGTTTGTGAACAAAATTGACAAAGCGCTAGATTATGATCAAAAAAAATTACGTAAGTAATTGAAATTACTTGAAAAAATTGGTCTAATTCCTGCAGTTGATAGGATCGACAACCGAGCTGATTCCACCAGGAGGGTGTTTATGCTGAAACGATTTTTTTATCTAACGACTCCCATTTATTTGGCCTTTATTTTTCTCCAACAATCCCATACCTTGAAAAATAGTCTGGCCGAATTTAAGAATTTTTTAGGGGGAGACCCCTTGGCCAAGACCATGGTTTTTTTCTTTTTGGGTGGGCTTTTGGCCTTCATCCTAAGCTGGCGAAAATGGGCCAAAAGGCCCACGGAAAATAGCACTCCCATATATTATGCGGCCGATTTACCCGCCCGCAAAAAATCCCTCAACGCCACCATTTATGGCCAAAAAAGACGCCTCAAAATGGAGTCGGCTTTATCGCGTGAAATGAAAACCCATACCAGTGAAAAATCAACGCCGGTTTTGCAAGATTTTTAAAAAACTTTTTCCCCGCACTTCTTCCACCGTTAAACCGGTGGCGAGAATTTCATTTTCGGTGACCGCACCACAGCTGAGACCACGCAGAAAATAATTTAACAACCCTTGCCCTGTGGCAGCGTCGTCAAAAACATCTCCTACTAATGTTGCCTTAGCTGCCTGATCCACAAAGTTTTTTAAGCGCACGCTGGCCGGTTCAAAACCCTCGAGGAAAAAAGCATAAAGCGCTCCATAACGAACCGGCAATTGAGCAGGGTGAAGATCCCAGCCTTGATAAAAACCATTACGCAAGGAATGGCGAATATGTTTATAACTTAAGGCCCAAGCGCGATGAATAGAATCTTGATTGGCCCGAAGTTTTTCAGCAGTGAGTTTTTCCCCATCTTTTTCTGGATGGATGGGGACCGGCATCACATTAGTCGCTCCATCGGATAACCACACAGGTGTTCCGGCAAAGGCGACTTTCATAAAACTGCGAGCAAAGTCGCAGGCGGGATGATCCATCTCTTGATGCTTCGCCGTGATATTGACCGAGGCAGTGTAATCATAGGTGCCAAAATGGGCGGCGACTAATCGTCCTTGGGCGGCCTGGTGAAACTGATAAAGTACACACTGCCCTTGATCATCCAGAATCGATTGGGGAGTTTCCACCATGATTTCTAACTTTAATGATTTTTTTTCGAGGCCAAAACTACCCTCGATCCATTCAAATGCTTGCACCAGGGTTTTGATTTGATCCACATGGGTAATTTTGGGCAATGTCACCACAAAATTTTCCGGCAGTTGGTTTTTAGTCTGAGACAAAATGCGCGTGAGAAAAAGATCGAGCGTTCTTAAGGCGCGGTGTTTTAATTCTTCGGAAAAAGTTTTAATGCGAATACCGATAAAAGGTGGCAATAATTTTTCTCTCATTCCCTTAACCACTTCATCCGCCGCTCTGATAGCGGTTTCATCTTCTTCTCGATCTGGACGGATACCAAAGCCATCTTCAAAATCTATACGAAAATCTTCTAAGGCCTCACGTTTTAATTTTTCTTCTACTCTTTTAAAGATGGTGGCATTCATCTCAGGGCCTAAATGGGAAAAGCCTAAGGCCTCGGCAAAAGTATTTGCATCCACACCATATTTTTTAAAACTCTCCATCGCCAATTGCCCTATGCGCTGGGGAGTAGAGGCCTTAAAAAGATGAGCGCCACCATAAACGGTATGCACCGGTTGACGGGCGATGGATTCACCTGGGTGTCTTTTGAGATAAATTTCATTGCCCGGTTTTAATTGGTCATTTAAATGATTGAGTTGTTTGGGGTTAAGTGTTGTTTCCACAAATTTTCCTTTTTTAACTACCTCGATAAGTCGAGTAACCATAAGCATTGAGTAATAAGGGCACGTGATAATGACTTTTTTCTGCGCTGACGTCAAAGATGATCTCGATATAAGGATAAAAACTAGCACGCTTTTGGCGAATAAAATAATCGCTGATTGCAAAATGAAGTTTGTAGACCCCTCCTTTTAATTCCGCAGTAGCGGCCGCTAAGTCTGGTGCTCGGCCATCGGTATTGGTGCTGGTTTCTTTGAGCAATTGCCAGCGATTTTCTTGCCAAAAACTGATGCTGACTTTGACATTTTGGGCCGGTAGGCCCAATCCAGTGTCGAGGATATGGGTCGTGATTCCTTTCATAAGTAGGCCTCCATTCTTAACCGCATTATTTCTTTTTGCTCGCGATGGGCGTTTTTCAACTCTTCGCTGGCGGAATTCTTTAGACGTTTTTTTATAAGTCCCAACATTTCTTCCGCCGATTTACCGGTGGCACAGACAATAAAAATAAATTGAAATTTTTTTAAGTACTCTTGATTGAGCGTTTGTAACTCTTGTAACACTTGATCACTCGCCTCTTTAACTTGTCCTTGCTCTTTGGAAGTGAGGTGCTCGGTGCCTTTAAACTTTTTTTTCAGCGACTGCCAATCACCGATCATCGGGTGCCCGGCAAAGGCCTGTAAATAATCTTTTGGAGCTAACTCTTGCTCCCATATATCTATCCCCCATGAAATCAACTCGGGTTTAGTTTTCGCCGGCAATTTTTTTTGTAGCCGTTCGCACCACTGATCGGAGGTACAAAATGTCTGCAAGATTTTTTTTTGATCTTGAGAATTGGCACAATTTAACTCTTGCAGACTCATCGATGTTTTTTTCCCCAAAGCCGCAAGCGACTGACTCCACCACAGGGATAGATGTTGAGTTTAACATGATCCACCACTGCGGAGCTTAATCCCGAAGTTATGGTTAAGAGATGATCGGGTTGCAACAAAGTTTGAGTCATCAAAGGCTTCCAAGCTTCACTCGGAAGATTTTTATAATGGATATCTTGGGGCACGCGGCATCCTTCTAGCATAAAGGCATGCGGATAGTTGCCTTTAAAATGGGCGGTATCAATGTCAATTTTTTCAATCACGGTGGAATGTCCTAATTTTAAGAAAACGTAATCGTTTCCTGGCATCCTTCTTCTTCTGGTTTCCCATCCATCGCCCATATTGATTCCCCGGCCAGGCACAATCAAATTATCTTTGGGGCCAAAAAACATGTCGTTACAGTGAAGAACTTGACCGCCATTTAAAACCGAGGCCATATCAAAAAGCTCTTGCGAGTTGCGATTTGACCAATCCAAGACCACATCGCCAAAAACCCGAAATCTCGCCACGCCACCATCGGGAAAAATATGCAGCTTCACATGGGTGAAAGGTTTTTCATTGTTCTTGGTTTTAAATAAATTTTGCAGACCTGCTCGCAAAGATTGTCGACTGAGAATTTCGGTCCAAGAAACTTTTTCTAAAGCTTTTAAATCATCCGCAAAATCCCCATCATTTTCCATTGTGATATCGGCCGCCTCGACGGAGGCAAAAGGCGGATGGTTTCCCAAAAAATGATTGGTGTCGATATCCAATCCGTGAATTAATCCCCTACCACCTAATTTTAAAATAAGAAAGTCATGACCAGCGACACGTTTACGTCTTGATTCCCAGCCGTCCATCCACTTGCCGCGATCGGTGTATTTATCATGAATAAAAATTCCTCGACCAGGTTTAATAATATTTTCTTTTTCAGCAAAAAAATCATCCGTGCTATACAACACTTTGGTGCCTAAACGCTCATCCGCCAAATTGGTCCAACGATTGGCAAAGCTATTATCAAACTCAACCATCTCTTTCATGCATTTATTCCTTTCAGTAATGTTTTTCCTAAGGGAGGTGCAAAGTATCCGGTTTTGGCCTCATAAATTTTTTCTCCTCGTAAAAAAGTCTGCTCAACTTTTCCGGATAAAGTCATTTGATGATAAGGAGTCAATTTATTTTTATGAAAAAGTTTTTCTTGATCGACCTTTAACTTGCCCTTTAAATCCAAGAGAATAAAATCGGCATCTAAGCCTTTTTTTAATTGGCCCTTTTGATGATCTAATCCACAGAGACGGGCCGGAGCTGCGGTCATTAAGGTAATAATTTTCTCTAAAGCTAAATCATTTTCCGAGGCATGAGTCAGCATCAAGGGCAGACCGATTTGTAGACTGGCCACCCCCCCCCAAGCCTCAGAAAAATTTCCGGTGGTTAATTTTTTTAGCGCGACAGTGCAAGGAGAATGATCTGACACCACTAAATCAATTAATCCGCTCTCCAAGGCACGCCAGAGTTTTTTTTGGTTAGCTTTTTCTCTAATCGGTGGGCAGCATTTAAACTCCGTATGCCGATCGGGAATAGCTTCTGATTCGAGACATAAATAGTGGGGACAAGTTTCGGCGGTCAAAGGAAGTCCCTGCTCTTTGGCCGCTTTGATAAGTCCTAAGGCCTCGGCAGAACTTAAATGCACAATATGGATCGGTGTTTTAATTTTTTTTAACGAATGGATTAAGAGATTGATCGCCTTCGTCTCAAACTGATGAGGTCTAGAGGCCAAAAAGGTCGAATAACGATGATCCACCTGAGAGTTTGCACTGGTATCTCCACAGGTCTCTAAACTGGTATCTATTTCGGCGTGAATTAAATAGGGCCGTTGATATTTTTTTAAAATAGTCATCGCCTCTTCGAGCTGTTCTTGATTCACAGGAGGAAATTCCGGGATGCCCGAATCGATCAAAAATGATTTAACTCCTAACACTCCCGCTTTTAATAATTGATCTAAATCCGCGAGATTTTCACTGGTCACTCCACCCCAAAATCCACAATCAACCATCAGTTTATTGGACAACTGAGAAAGTTTACTTTGTAAATTTTCAGCACTCGTCGTCACTGGCAAACAATTAAGCGGCATATCCACTAAAGTCGTGATACCTCCGGCCGCCGCAGCTTTGGTAGCGGTTTCAAAGCCTTCCCAGTCTGTTCGTCCTGGCTCATTAATATGCACATGGGTATCTACTAAACCTGGGAGGATGGCCAAGTCGCCAACATCCTCTAGCGGTGCTAATTTCTGTTTTTGATCGAGTTCTTTAACTACCGCGAGAATCTTTCCTTGATCGATGATCAAGTATCCCGGCATAAAGGAGTGATTAAAAAAAATGGCCTGAGATTTAAAAATTTTCACACTATTCCCGCAGTTAGATTGAAAGCGCTAGACCGGATTTTAACTGAATGAAAAAGATTAGTCTGGCCGTGGATTTTTGGCAATCCTTTGGACCTTCCCGCCATTGATTTTTAGAATGAAAAATGGCCATTTCTAGAGATTATGCCAACGGGAAAAAAGAACTCGGTTAGAAAGGTCCAACTAACCCATATAAAAGGTTATTTTCCTTCCAAACCCGCACCAATTTTCCATCCTTTTGCAATTGAAACTCTGCTGCCAAGTTAGCACCGAAAATGCCACCACTTGGCCAGGGAAACTGAAAAAGTGAAAATAAAGATTCAGAAGATTGATGTTTTAATTTTAAAAATACCCCAGAAAAATTATCAGTTTTTGTGGTGCTGGCCGCGGTCACTTGCCACTCGCCATTTGTTAGTGGAATCTTTTTTGTAGGTGCCAAAACAAAATCTGAAAATTGTAAATCTAGTTGAATGCGGCTTAAATCTTGTCCTGCAGTGTTCTCCAATAAGGGAGTCTGTAAAATCTCTTGCTCCAAAGTCAGTAAAGTCTGAATCATTTTTTGTTCCAATTGATGACTTTGTCCAAAAAATCCTTCTGACCTTAAAACCATCACCAGGATCAATGCCCCCAAAAAACTTAGGCCACCAAGGATAATGGTCAGCCGCTTTTTATCCGCCATAAAAAAAGATTTCATAAATTGATTATAACGAGTTTAAAAAATTTTCGTAAAATAAATAAACATCATTCAAATCCACCCACTAAAAAAATTTTTAACTAGTGCCAAGTTGTCCAAATTACTAGATTCTTAGTGTCATTTCGCACTTGGCTCATATTTTTGGAACACATTTAATACCACCCCTACTATTTTTTTAAAAATTAGTTCATTAGAAGAAAACAAGAGTTTTTGTGAAAATCAAAACCTCAAAAAACAACTCATGAATAACTCATGTTTTTGCAATTTAAAGGAGAATTTTATGAAAACCATTTTTGCTCTTAGTTTTTCGATGCTTTTTGCTCAAGGGGCCTTCGCCTTCCCACTTGCGGATTTTATTTTTGGAGATAGCGTAAAGTACAAAGGAGCACTTGTTAGTCCAGTGGCTTATGCCAGAGCTATTTCAGTCATCAATCTCGGTGGTAAAAAAGCTGATGTTAGACAGGCAAAAATCGTATTTTGTGATCCATACGCTCAACCACAAATCATTAATTTTGGAAATTTTCCCTTCAATAATACTGGTCGAACTTTAAGCCCTGGTGAAGAGACAAGAGTTCGGGACTTAGGTGGAAACGTTCGCTGCATTAGAGAAGTTTATTTGTTGGCCGATGTCTCAACCGATGGTAAAAATTCACATAAAACATATTTAAGAGTTCGCGGTTTTTAATACCTAAGGATAGGCATTATTCCACTTTTGGGATTTTTATATAGTAAAAACATAATGGAACGAGAGTTCCATTGCTACAACGGGCCCCATATACTAAGGGCCCGTTGATATTTTCACCAGTAATTTCTCCAGCTGCCCCGGTAGTCGGCGACATTAGTAATCCGACATCTTTAATCGGAGAATAATTATCTATATCAGCATCACAAAGACCATCAAAGGCCATTTCTTCAAGCTGGCTTTGTCCAGGTTTCCAAGCATCTTGCAAATCAAACTTCCAACCCTCATAAAGAATGGACGTCATTTGATGAGTTTTGACCCAATCGGGATCTGGTTCATAGTCCAAATATATATCGTTGATTAAGACATCTGCGACCCCTTCAGAAACGGTTATTTTTATATCGAGTTTGGGACAATTTTTATTCCAGTACTTTTCATAGGCAGGACCATCAAAGGGAAGAACTTGTCCTTGGTAGATGCCATTTATTTCTACGTTGTGGCCATCACCTTTAATTAAACAAGAGGGAAAAATCACTAAGCTTACAAGCGAAATTAAAAGAGATGAAATAGAGAAGCGATAAAATGTTTGGCCCATTTCGCTATTTTAACCCCACAGTAGGGTGTCCCCCCAAATTTGAGATTTTTTTGATCATTTGGTCTAATAAAGTGCCAACTTTTTAGGGCATGCTTGACTAAAATCGCTGTAATTTCTGGCAGATGGCCTAGGAAACAACCATTCGCAATCCTTATCTTGATTGTTTCCCTCGGTTTTTTGAGAAACTAAATCCAGGGGATCTTTAGAATATTAGTAGATTATCAAGGGCAGGAATTATGGGAATTAAAAAATCTAAATTATACTTTTTTTTTATTCTCTTATTTCTTAGCTTCGAGTTTTGGGGCGAGAGCAATAAAAGTTGGGCAAATGAAAGTTGTCCCGATTTTAAAAACCCCCTTTACCAATCAGACATCTTATTATGCCAAGAAAAAAAATTATTTTGGATTTGTGATTTACACCTTTGTGGCAATACTGAACAAAAAAATCTTTATCAAGCAGGAAAAATTCAGTGTTATCAACTTCCAACAATCGCTGAAAGAAATGCCTGTTTAGATGATCTTAAAATTGTCGTCAGCGATTATATCAATAACTACCAAAAATGTGAGGCGATAACAGATTCAAAAAACAAAACTCAATGTCATCAATTGCTGGCAGCTTTTGTGAAAAATTACCTTGATTGTCCAGATGAAGTCTGCCAAAAACAATTGCTCGCAGATAAAGTCAGCTATGAAAACGAAGTTTCACTCTGTCATCAAAAACCAACGGTCCAAGAAAAAGATAAATGTTTATCGCAACTGAATACATTTTTAACATTGTACTTAGGATGCTCGAATGCATTTTGTAAAAGCGAACTTCTTTCTTTAAAAGATCAATATCAGAAAGCATTAAAAGATTGTCAGCTAGATAATGATGTTAATAATTGTCAAAAATCAATTGAACTTTTTGTCGATAAATATGTCAATTGTCCTAATCAAAACTGTAAAAATGATTTAGTCGAACAAAAAGATATTTATCTAACAGAAAAAGAAAAATGTCTTAAGACCAAAGATCCTATTTTATGCCAAAAATTTTTAAATCAATATGTTAGCAACTACCTTGCATGTCAAACCTCTGACTGCCAAAAACAACTAGAAAAAGAAAAAAATGAATATGAGCAAGGTCAACTTTTTTGCCAACAAAAAAGTTCGGGGCCAATTCAAGATCAGTGTTACGTTGAACTGAATCTATTTTTATCCAAGTATCTCGCCTGTCTAACCATAGAATGTAAAAACCAGTTATTTTATCTAAAAGATGAATACATTAAGGCGATGAATCAGTGCGAGAGTAAAAAAATTGAATCAGAAAAAAAGCAATGTTTTGAAACACTAAATCTTTTTATGGCGGAACTGAATAAGTGTACCAACATAACTTGTCAGGATGAACTTCTAGCGGCCAAAAATGAATTTAATCAGCAGCAAAATATCTGTTATGCTAAACCTAATGAAATTTCTAAGAAAAATTGTCTCAATCAACTCGATTTGTATCTCTTAGCATGGAAAAACTGTCAGGATCAAGTCTGTAAAATAAAACTAAAAACCCAAGCGCAGTTATATTCCTCATACTTAATCCAGTGTGATTTGGAAAAAGATCCACTTTTACAAAATCAGTGTTATCAGCAATTAGAAAAATTTGCCGCTGATTATCAAGCTTGTGCTGGGAATATTCTTTGCCAAGATACTTTAATAGCTCATGCCAATAATTATCAAAATTTTAAAAATAAATGTTTGATTAAACAAAATGAACAAGAAAAGAAAAACTGTCTCAATCTGCTTAATTATTATGTTCAAGCCTATGATCAATGCCAAAGCGATGATTGTAAAAATCAACTGGCCTCTAATAAAAATGAGTTTGAAATGGAATGGAATATTTGTGAGGCGACTCCTGATGCCAATAAGAAGAAAAAATGTTTTGATGATCTTAATTACTTTTTAAGCGAGTATCTCAAATGCCAAAATGATGAATGCCGTGATGATTTATTGGCGAGTAAACAATTGTATCAAAATGCTTTAGTGGAATGCGAAACAAAAACAGTTCCGGCGATCAAGAATAAATGCTTGGAGCAAGTTGATTTATTTATCAGCTCTTATAAAAAATGTGTCGATCAACTCTGTAAAGAAAATTTAAAAAAAATCATCAGTGAATATCAAGTTGAACAAAAAAAATGTGAATTAGAAGACACCCCTGAAAAAAAAGCACTTTGCCAAGGTTATTTAAATTTTTACATATCATCATACCAAGCTTGCCAGAATGATGCCGTTTGCTTAGCGCAATTGAACGAGGAAAAAACCCTCTACCAAACAAGCTATGCGCAATGTGAAGCCAAAAGTACCATTAAACAAAAAAATGATTGCCACTTATTTCTTAAATATTTTATGCAAGAATTTATTCTTTGTAATAAAAACATCAATTGTAAAAATGATCTTATGGCACTCAAATCAGAATTTGAGCTTGAGTGGAGTAGCTGTGAAAAACAGCCAACTCCAGAAATGAAAGATCAATGTTTTTTTCAGTTAAACGCATTTGCTACTGCCTACAAAAATTGCCCCACTTTAGTCTGTAAAGAAAAGTTGATGACCAACAAAAATGATCTTAAAGAACAAAAACTAAAATGTTTAAAAAAACCTCTTGTGAGTGAGCAGATTGCCTGTCAAAAAAACATCGATTTATTTATAAATCAATATGCCGCTTGTTTAAATGAAGCGTGTCGAGATCAATTAATTATTGATGCAAAAGAGTATCAGACCGAAGTCAACAGCTGTGAGTTAGAATTTGAAGTTGCCAAAAAAAATAAATGCTTGGATTTTATCAATGCATACTTAACTGATTATCTTATTTGTACTACCGCTAAGTGTAAATCTGATCTTAAAATTGGCAAGGAGCTCTATGTCGCTGAAAAGACAAAATGCCAAATCATGATTGAGGGAGCTGAAAAATCGATTTGTTATGAAAATTTAAATAATTTAACCGATCAATACTTGACCTGCACGAATCAAACTTGCAAAGACAATCTATTGGCCGATTTAAAACTCTTTAATGATCAAAAAAATATTTGCCTCTCCAAACCTAGCGCAAATGATATCAATCAATGTTTGTTGGTCCTCAATTATTTTACGTCGGAGAGTAAAAAGTGTTTCGACCAAGCTTGTAAAGATCATTTAAATTATTTAAAAGAACTTTACCAAGCCGAAGTGAATAGTTGTCAAATCCTTTCACCTCCCAGTGCTAAAGACCAATGTTTACAAGATCTCCAAACATTTATAAGTCAGTATATGGCCTGCACGAATCAAACTTGCAAAGATCAACTGATACTCGATCTTCAGTTAGTTAAAAATGAAAAGGCCAAATGTCAGACGGAAAAAAGTCCAACATTAGTTGATCAATGTTTAAACTTT
>JBIKWR010000230.1:0-3548 GCA_044356225.1 Bacteriovoracaceae bacterium
CTTTTATCAGCGGCTTTTTTGTTCCCCGTAATGTGGCCATGCCTTTAATCAAACAATTCTGGTTTGACGAGTTTCATAAATAGGATTCTAATTAATGATAAATACTCTTAATAATTAATTTCACTGTTGATGACTATAGCGGTGCTGGTTGAGATTTCCAGTGCCGCTATAAACTAGCAAAAAATCCTAACCAAGGAATCTCTGATGGAAAAACTCATTCGCCATAGTTTTTACGGCTTACTTTCGATGATCTTTTTTCTGCCGGTAAATGGGGGATTGGCCCAAGCTTATAATCAACCCCGTTTTCCCCAGTTAGATGCGCCAGTGATCTATGGGCCCACAGCAGATCAAGAGCAAGCGCTAGAAGATTTTATTGCCACGGAAACTCCATCTCCTGCAGCTCTTAGTCCTAAAGGCAATCATCAATGGAAATTCATCGCTCCCAAATATGTTTATGAGTTTAATCCATCGATGAAGTTAATGGCGATTCATGATCTCTCGGTTGAACCTATCGGTATCAATCAACATACCTTTAATACCATTTTAGGAAGTATTGGCTTTGGCCAAGTTCATTTAAAAGCGGTGTGGACCCAACTCAAAGATTTGTATGATAAAAATCAAGAATATTCATTTTTAGCTGAACTCGCAGAAAAACTTCCTCAATCCACCTCTGAAAAAGAATTTAACCAAAACTGGGTTAAAGACTTAAAATGGAAAAATTCTCCACCACCATCGTTTAACCAATATGAATCATCCCATTTTTCTTTACAGGAAATCGACTGGTCAGCTCATGTGGATGATCAAAAAAAGTTTAAGAAAAACCTCGCTAAAATTAACACCTTAATCAAGGACCTTTTATATCCCTCATCAGATCAAAACTTAGAGTCTATCCACCCTACAAGCAATTTTAATATTCTCGACCAACTGAGTATCATCAATCATTCTCAAGGAGTTGATGTTTTTTTCCATAGACCAAAAACCAGGGAGCAGCGAACATCATCACCGGCACAAAATTGGTTTGAAGTGGCCAATTTTCAAGATCATCAATCACTACTTAAATTATCTGCTCGCATTTTTCTGATTGAAAAAACCATTTCACAACTTGTTTCAACTATTCCCGGACCACTTGGAGGGGTCGTTGGATATGCAATATCAAGATGGTTTCGTTTGTTTGAACAGCAAAAATCAATTCATTTACATCAATTGCTCGAAGTTCTCCAGCTCAATTTAATCAACCAAAATTTTCAGTTTATCTCGAAAGAAGAGATTGAAATTGCGATGAATAATATTTATCTCTTTAACCCCTCGGCCAAAGGAATGTTAAAAAACTTTTTTAAAAAAAATTCCACATTGGGAATGAAAAAATTTAAAAAACAAATGGACTTAGTGAATCAGCAAAAAACTAAATTAGATAAGTCTGGAAAAACCTATACTTCCTTAAACCCATGGTTGGTTGAACTGATGGATCAAAATAATAAAAAAAATATATTAATCCTTGCAGCTCAATCAAAAGATGAACCATTAACATTACTCATTTTAGAAAATGATCACCGAGAACTCTTAAGAAGACACAGTTATGAGTTAGTTTATGGTGCCTTTTCATTTCTGAACCTTGGACCCCTCTCTACACTGGCAAAGTATGGGTTAAAAGAAGTGATGGGTGAACAAATCGATCAAGAGAAAATTTGGGAAGGGCGATTGGCGGTTTATTTTGAAGAGCAAGAGTATAAATCAAATCAAAATGATGGCGCATTAACCAAGAATCTAACATTTAAAAAAGAGCTCCATTTTTTGCATAAAAGACAACTTAACCCATTTGAATTAAGTCCCGAAATGGCCAAAAAACGGGTTTTAGAACAAAAAGACTTAGGGAATTTCTAACATCTGCTAACTCTATCACCTTTAATCAAAGACTTACTTAAAGTAAGTCTTTGTTAAGGTGTATTCAATCAAAATAATCAATAGGATCACTGAGTAACAATTTAGGGAAAACAATGGAGGTTCCCTTTGAACTCAAGATCTCAAGAAATTAAAGAAAAAAAATCAGCACAAACTCTTTGCCTTGATCAGCACAAAAATCATTCTCTCTTTTTTTGGGTTCTTTTTTTGTTTTTAGCTCTCACTTTTTACGGTTGCGGAAATGATCAATCACTTCCAGTGACCACTCAAAGTGGAGATCCTCAATTGAGTTCAGTAATTATTGGCAAGACTGATTGGTTACAAGTTTCTGAATTGGCCAAGGAATCAAAAGAAGTGATCAATTCACAATTTGTAGCGGAACTACAAATTCCTGGGTCGATGGCCGGCCAAGGATCTCGTTGTACTGGATTTCTCATTAATGATTCAGTCATCATGACTAATCATCATTGTATCCCCAATGCCAAATATGCTCTTGGCGTGAGTGCCACCTTTGATGATGGTGTGGATGAAAATGGAGTTAGTAAAAGTGCGAGATTTCGTTGTAGTGAATTTTTAGGAAGTAATCAAGCACTCGACTTTGCCTTAATTGGTTGCCAAGGAACTCCTGGAAGCTCTCGTGGACATGCGATTTTAGATGCCCGTGTCCAAGCAGATAAATCTGATTTGTATGTCATTCAGATTAATTGTGACTATTATCTAGACCCTGCTTGCGTTGAGAAAAAATTGATTGCTCATGGGCAACTTGGTTTGACCGATAAAAAAGATCTAAACTTTTCTCATAATGCTGACACCTTAGGGGGAAGCTCTGGAAGCCCCGTTTTTTCAGCTCAGTCACATTCAGTGATTGGTTTACATAATATGGGATATGAAGCTTTTGGAGCGGGACGAGGAACTGTTAATTTTGCAGTCCCGATGCTTGCAATTATCAAAGCATTGGTCACTCAATATCCCAGCATCGAATTTACGGTGGTTGAAGAAACTCCCACTCCCTCCGCAGAAATCGAGACCGATTCTTTTGAGCCCAATGACGATCTTGCTTCCGCTACAGACTTAAGCGATCAGCTTTTTAATGAAGAATCAGAGAAAATAAATGTCATTCAAATAGATAATCAGGCCATTTCCACTGGCGAAGACAGGGACTTTTATTCTTTGAATTTGCCCCACCCCCAATCTCTAAAAATTCATCTAGCGTTTAAACACGCTGAGGGAGACCTCGACATTTACCTGTTAGATGCCAGTGGGAAAATCCTTAAGCAATCAGCTGGTTCCAAGAATGATGAGAACCTTAGGGCCACTCTCAAAGCTGGACGTTATGTAGTCATGGTCAAAGGCTTTAGAAATGCCAAGGCCAGCTATTCGCTTAAGATTCAATAACGGATAAGGGCAGTTGGTTAATTCCCTGCTCTTATCCTTTTTTTATCTAAAGAAACTATCAAAATTCTTAACCGCGAATTTGAGAGCTGATTTACCGGTGGTGGTGGAGATTTCCAGTGAAGGCTTAGTCTCAGGTGTGCAATCTTGATTTTCAAAAAAATGAGGTTTGCACTTAGATGAAAGAAGCTAATCGAAGATTTTTGGAAATCAAGATTGCGTGCTTGAGGTGAAGATCCACTGGAAAACTCATCCAG
>JBIKWR010000088.1:0-12304 GCA_044356225.1 Bacteriovoracaceae bacterium
AGGCCAAACATGTTTAAAAATATTAGTTCGATGGCACGGGTGTTCCGGAGCTACCATAAGGATCGATCGCCTTTTTCTTTTTTTCGTTACTTTCCTTATCTTTAAGCAATCCTGCTCCACCCTGTCCAGGACCTTGATCTTCAGGCAACGTTAAATTTGGTACACCAATATCTTTACCGGCCACTAATTCATCGATTTGCACTTTATCCAAAGTTTCCCAAACAATCAGCGCCTCAGTAATTTTTTCTAATACAGTTTTATTTTTTTCTAATATCTCACGGGCCTTTCGGTAATTTTCATTAACAATTCGACTGATTTCTTCATCGACAACTCTGGCAGTCGACTCTGATAATTGCGTTCCTTGAGATTGTCCCATTCCGGCAAAGGGTTGATCTGTCGAGTCCCGCAATTTTATCGGCCCAAGCTTGGCGGACATTCCCCACGCTGTCACCATTTTAGTCGCCAAGTCCGTCGCCCTTTCAATATCGTTAGCGGCACCGTTGGTGTAATTACCAAAAATCATTTCTTCCGCACAACGTCCGCCCATTAAAAAGGAGATGTAATTTTCGGCTTTTTCCTTGGTTAAACTCAGCATGTCTTCATCGGGAAGTGTTTGAGTAATTCCCAGCGCACCTCCACGAGGAATAATGGTGACTTTATGAATAGGATCGGTATGAGGAAGGTTCATGCCAACGACTGTATGCCCAGCTTCATGATATGCAGTGTTGCGTTTTTCCTTATCGCTAATCACCATCGATTTCCTGGCCACGCCCATCAAGACTTTGTCTTTGGCCTCTTCAAAATCATTCATATCTAAATGTTTTTTATCTTGGCGAGCAGCATTCAAAGCGGCTTCATTCACCAGATTGGCCAAGTCAGCACCGGTAAAACCAGGAGTTCCTTTGGCAATCACTTCTAAATTAACGGTTTGGCCCAAAGGAGTTTTACCAGTATGAACTTTTAAAATACCTAATCGACCTCTAACATCTGGTCTGCCTACGACTACCCGACGATCAAAACGACCAGGTCTTAAGAGTGCAGGATCAAGCACATCAATTCGGTTGGTGGCCGCGATGAGAATGACTCCTTCATTTGATTCAAATCCATCCATCTCCACTAACAATTGATTAAGGGTTTGCTCTCGTTCGTCATGCCCGCCCCCTAATCCAGCTCCTCGGTGTCTTCCCACCGCATCTATTTCATCGATAAAAATGATACAAGGTGCATTTTTTTTACCTTGCTCAAAGAGATCGCGTACACGTGAAGCACCAACACCCACAAACATCTCCACAAAATCTGATCCCGAGATAGAGAAAAATGGCACATCCGCTTCGCCTGCAACGGCCCTGGCCAATAACGTTTTACCAGTACCTGGGGGGCCGACAAGAATAACACCTTTGGGAATTTTTCCACCTAAGTTAGTATATTTTTTGGGATCTTTTAAAAAATCAACCACCTCTTTTAACTCTTCTTTGGCCTCATCAACCCCCGAGACATCTTTGAAACAAACTTTTTTATCTGAAGGGCTCAACATGCGTGCTCGAGATTTTCCAAAACTCATCGCCTTACCACCACCGGATTGAATCTGACGCAAGAAAAAATAAAAAATGACAATGATTAAAATCATTGGCCCCCAGTTGAGTAAGAGAGCTGAAAAAAATCCTTGTTTCTCTTCTTGGGCATAATCAGGAATGATGCCGTTATCTTGGAGTAATTTGGCGGTCATGTCGGTGGTCGGACCTGTGACCCGAAAAGCCTCCCCATTTTTAAAATCAGTTTTAAAATTCCCCAAAATAACGTCTTTACCTTTAAAAACGACCGACTCTACTTTGCCCTCTGTCACATGCTGATGGAATTCACCAAATCTCAAAGAATGACCTGGAGCTTGTGGATTTCCTAAAAATTTAACTACCAAAATCATCATCAAAATGAGGACAATCCAAAAAGTGAAAGTTTTTTGCTGTTGTTTCATGAAGGGCCTTTTATCAGATATTAATGTAAAAATGTGATTATTTTTCCGTCCCTTTAAGTTGGGATGCTAACCCCAAATAGCAAGTGCGGTTATGACTTTATTTTAGTAGGTGAAATACTCCTAAGCAAGCCAGCGGGCAAATATACCGGTTGTTTGGCCCCAACTGATTCAATTGATCCTGAGCAAATGAATCGCCGAGGGCAAACTTTTCCTAGATATAAAAAGTTTTCTTTTAACTAAAAAAATGCTCTTCAAATGAATAGCTGAAGTTCTCTTTTTTGCCATTGAGGATTTTGCGCCCAAGCGATCCAAAGATCCCAGGCAGGACGAACCCAGATGGAATGTTGAGCAAGATGATTCAACAAATCACCCAGCAAGGGATGATTTTTATCTTTTAGTCCTGGCAGTAATTTATCCATTTGTTTCTTTTGGAAAGAATAAATCAAAAAATATTGATTCGATGGTGAGCTTAAAAATTTCGTCAATTGATCAAAGTGACTAATCATAAATCTCTTTCCCGTAGATTCATCTTGTGTATCGAGGTGTTCCCATCGTTGCCGTAAATATTGCTGAACAAGAGGTAGAGCAGCATGCTTTATCAGTATGAGACTATGACGAAATAGATGCGCCGAAATCTGCCCAGAAAAAAGCAAGGGACCTTTTTTTTGATGCAAAAAAGCCTGTAAACATTTTTTTAACTGCGATCGCCAAACACCCCGCCTCTCTCCTGACAATTGTTTGAGTATTTCTAAAATCTCATATTCGGCCAAAAAAACTTGGTCATTTCTCACTGAAAAATTAATTTCCATCACTTGATTGGCATCAAAAAGAAAATGTTTAGTCATTGTGGGTGATAAACTTCCTTGGTCTCGATGACCAATCTGAGATTGATGACAAGCTAACAAAGAGGCCAGATCATTCGCTCGGTAAACAAAATGTTTGAGATAATGAGGATTTTGTCTTTTTATTAGAGGTAAAATTTTATGCCGCCAATAATTTCTTTGATGATGTAAACTATCATTACTCTTGTCATGATAAAATTGGATATTAAAACGACGACAGTAGGTGACAATTTGCGCTTTGGTAAAACAATGCAGTGGTCGCCTAATATTTTTACTATTGAGCGGAATTCCCAAAGCACTTTTTAAAGAACTCCCTCGCATTTGCGCCATCATTGACCACTCGAAACTATCATCGATGTGATGGGCCGTATAAATAATGGCCTCTTTGGCAATTGGTAGTGAAGAAAAATATTTATATCGTAATTCTCGAGCACGAGCTTCAATATTGGTCGAAACATTTTTTAAGGATTCAAATCGTGTATGATAAAGAAAACATCTATATTTTTTAGCGATGGAATAAACAAATTTTTCTTCCGCCAAAAAATCCTCTCGTAAACAATGATTACAATAAATCAAACTCAACGATTGCAATCGACCAATTTTTACCAACTCAGCAAGACAAAAAAGTAAAAAATTTGAATCCATACCGCCGGAGTAGGCCAAATAGGCATGACCGTCTTTAGGCCAAAGAAAATGCAGATCCATAAACCGGGAAAGATGCCGTAAAATTTTTGGCAAAAAACGACGAGTGGGATGATTGAAATGCTCTGTCTCATCTTTGAGATAAGAACCTTTGATCATGATTTCCGGATTAAAAGTGACATCACTTTTACTATCATTCATATATTTGCGATACCTCATTTTAAATTGACAGTGCGCCGTCTAATCAATACTATCCAAGGCACAAAATGGGCATCAGAAAATCACCAAAAATTGTGATTAATTTATTATATTCGTTCCCTTTATGTATTTGGATATAGCGGGGTAGCTCAGATGGTTAGAGCGTAGGATTCATAACCCTAAGGTCGGCGGTTCAACTCCGCCTCTCGCTACCATTATACATATTTTGAAAAGTAACGAGTCATCAGTTCTTCCGTGGCCCAAAAGGCATAACTCCAACCATTTTTATATAAACCATGGATTGAAAAGATGGTTTTTTCTAGGTTTACAGCATCTGCAAAAGGCATTCTTTTTAATCCCTTACTCCGAACTCCAAGCCGCATTTTCCCTTGCTGGAAATCCGGCAGCGAATTTTTTAGTAATTGCTTAAACAGTTGATGAGCAAAGGCCAATTCGGCATGATGGGCGAGATAAAATTGTCCGCTGAATGATCTGGCCTGACCGATAAATAATTTATGATCAAATGCTCGATACATTAAATAGTATCCGGCATAATGAAGTCGAAAATTTTGGGTTTTAAAATCAAATTGATCTCGAGAAAATATTTCTAAAATCTCTGGGGACGAATACTCCCAAACCGCCCCTGGGACTAAGGTTTCAGCAGGAAAACTCAGTTCGCTTTTAATTAATAAATTGGAGCGATGACTTCCTACACATAAAACCAATTGGTCATAGATTTCTGATCCTAGGCCAGTTTGCAGAATGACTTTTTTTAAGGCCTGGTCAACCGCTAAAACTGGCACATTTTTTAACTTAAAACGTCGGTCTAGAATCAATATAGCACGCAAGTTTTCTAAAAATTGTACAGGTTGAAAAAAATAGGCCTCACCTTCACTCCAATAACAAATCCGCTTTAATGCCAATTGAACTCCGGAACAAGTGATTTGATCATCCACCAAATGGGGGAGAGAAAAACGATTAAAATATTCCGGTTTTAAGCGGTGATAATCGGTTTCAAAAAGATCGATTTGCCTACCTTTTGTCACTCCTTTAAAAGTCCCCATGGTTTGCAAAAAAAATTCCATCGATTCATAAGCTCTTAACTGCCAATCTCCTAGCAAATTGAATCCCTTTTCAACTCCGTGGGTGCTCGCTACTCCGGTGGATAAATAAGTACTAGGAGGAAAATGACCAGGAGCATCGTAGATAGTTACACTAAGATCGGCAGATTTTATTTGGGACAGCAAACGATGGGCCATCAGCCAACCAGCTAGTCCACCGCCGATAATGGCAATGTTTAATTTCTTGTAGTTGGGAAGAGTCATTGATAAATTAGTATCGCCTTCACTTTAATTACATTAATAAAAAATACTTTTAGGTAATCTCAAGTTCCCCATAATTTAAATCGTGAGTTTACTTGAGATTGAACAAGTTGGTTTACCTAGATTATTAAAGATTGGCAAAAAACAGTTCATCAAATCAGACCCATAGGAATCAAAATGGAAACAAAAGAATTTTCCGCCATCGCCACAAAGTTCATTCTAGAACGAACTTTATCTAATCCTAAACAAATCCAACAAGTCCTGGAACTTTTAGTTAACCAGGAATGCACGATTCCTTTTGTCACTCGTTATCGCAAAGACAAAACGGGAAATTGTAATGAAATTGTATTAAGAGAAATTTACTCTGCTTATGAAGAATGGTTAATCTTTGATAAACGTCAAAAATTTATTCTCGAAACATTAACCACCGCAAATAAGTTAAATCAAGATTTAAAACATAAAATCGATAATGCAAAAAACTTAACAGACTTAGAAGATCTCTACGCTCCATTTAAACTGAAAAAAATTACCAAGGCGCAACAAGCGGAAGATGCTGGATTGGGTCCGATCGCGGAAATGGTGGTTCGCGCCCAGACCAGTAGTAAGTTAAGAGTTGAAGAAGACATTAAACTATTTAAAGAAAAAAAGATTGAAGGCTTTAGTACTGATATGCAAATTAAAGAAGGTATTAAACAAATTATTTTGCACAAAATGGCCCATGATTATGACGTTAAAAATTCTCTGCGAAATCTCTATTGGCGTGAGGGTAAAATATTTTCTTCTAAAGCTAAAACCGCTGAAAAGCAAAAGGACTTGGCAAAATTTAAAGAATACTTTGACTATCGTGAAAATTTGGCCAGTTTGCGAGATGAAAAAAATGTTCATCGTTACTTGGCGATTCGTCGAGGCTCACAATTAAGAATTTTAAAAATTGATATTGAAATTAATGATGATCTAGGACTAGAGATCATTTATAAAAAATTTCTTCAAGAAAAAGAGTTAGCGTTTGATGAGTGGTTGAAAGAATGTGCTCAAAGGGCCTACAAAGCACTCTTGAGGCCAGCACTCGATGCGGAAATGAAAACTGAACTTAAAAAAATCGCTGATGAAGCAGCGATCAGTGTTTTTGGTGTCAATTTAAAAAATCTTCTTTTACAGCCTTACCTTGGCCCAAAGCCAGTATTAGGTTTAGATCCAGGAATAAAAACAGGTGTTAAGGCCGCCATCGTTTCGCAAAGTGGTGAGTTGTTGGTCGACTACATCATTTATTTAGAAGGACCCCACAAAAATTTAGAAGCGGCCCAGCTTTTATTGGAAGAATCGATCAGGGCCTATGACATTAAGTATATTGCGATTGGCAATGGAACTTTTGGTCGTGAAACATTAGAGTTTGTAGAAAATCATGTGAAAGCGGTCAAAGCGAAAGAAGTGAATGCCACCCTTATTTCTGAATCAGGTGCTAGCATTTACTCCACTTCTGAACTGGCGAATAAAGAATTTCCCGATAAAGATGCAACCGTCAGAAGCAGTGTTTCGATTGCTCGCCGGTTTCAAGACCCTTTGGCCGAGTTAGTAAAAATAGATCCAAAATCGATTGGCGTTGGCCAGTATCAACATGATGTCAATCAAGTGGAACTAAAAAAATCTTTAGAAGAAGTGGTTGAAAGTTGTGTGAACTACGTAGGGGTTGATGCCAATACGGCCAGTCCACAATTACTTACTTATGTTTCAGGTATCGGTCCGGCAACTGCGGAAGAATTGGTTCACTACCGCGCCAAACACGGAAAATTTAAAACGCGTAAAGATTTTTTAAAAATTTCTAGGTTTTCTAAAAAAACTTTTGAACAATCGGCAGGTTTTTTGCGGATTTATGAAGGAGATAATTTTCTTGATTCTACCTTTGTTCATCCCGAGCATTACCTTCCCCTCCTGAGTTGGTGTGAAAAAAATCAAATTAAGATTGAAGAGTTGGCACAAAACGATCAGGCATTAAAAAATTTAGAAATGGATGAAGTCTTACAGCAAGAAATTGGTTCATATGCTATTAGAGATGTTATTAAGTGTTTAAAAACTCCCTCGCAAGATCCTCGAACTCAGTTTAAAACGATTCAATTCTCGACTAGTTTAAAATCCATTACCGATGTTAAGACGGGAGAATGGTACAACGGCGTTGTGACCAACATGACTCAATTTGGTTGTTTTGTGGACATTGGCATAAAAGAAAAAGGGCTGCTCCATGTGAGTGAGATGGCGAATACTTTTGTCAAAAATGCTATGGCCTATTTAAAAGTTGGCCAAGAAGTTAATGTCAAAGTCATCGAGGTTGATGTGGAAAGAAAAAGAATTTCTCTTAGCCGAAGGGTCCCTGAGGCCATACCAGTGGCGGCACCAAGACTCAGGAATGAAACACCACGTCCGCAGGCCCCGCGGAATGCTCAACCTCGAAAAGAAAATAGTGAGCGCAATGATCGCCCCACAAATCCTTCGAGAAATTCTAGTCATTCTCAACTTAGATCGCCTCGTCCAGTTCGAGAGGGAATCAAAGAGGGAATGCGAGAGGAAGTCCGCGCAGACAAACGCCCTGTACCCAACAACACCACCGACCGACCTCGTAAACCAGCATTTCAAGATCGGCCGAGAAAAGAAAAACCCCTGGCCAATAAGGCCTTGGCGAATGCCTTAAAAAACTTTAAAGTAGAAAAGTAAACCTCGTAACTATTCATCTTAAAATCTGGTCTAGGGAAATAACCTATTTCACCCTAGGCAGGATTTGCCTTATTTTAATCAGACTCCATGAGCGAGATGAGTTTTTGTTAAACTATTCTTGTGATTGCAAAAAAAAAATCTAACATTTCTATTATTGAACTCCCCAAGTCTGATAAAGAGAAATTAAAAAAATTTCCAGTGATTGATGGAATGGTTGATGCAGAATTAAAACAAAAGTTTAGCTTTTTTGAGCATCAAGAAATTCATATCGAAAATTTTTTTAAAGAATTTATGTCTAGTTTTATGGGTGAGCAAACTAAGCGCGCCTATCTTTTAGACCTCGCCATGTTTGTTCAGTTTCTCTCGAAAGGTGGCTTGATACTCAATCATCCAAAAGATATTAAACATCATCATTTTGCACTCTACCGAGATCATCTCATGCAACTAGACTATGCACCGGCGACGATTAATCGCAGGTTGGTGGTTATTCGATCATTTTTAAAATGGTCAATGGCGATGAAGCTGATTGATTATAATCCCCTCGATGCCATTAAACTTCCTAAAGTCCAAACTCTTGCTCCCACCATTGCGCTTGATGACCAAGAGGCAAAACAATTAATGGATAGTCCTAATACGCAAACTTTTTCAGGTAATACTCATCGCTTGGTGCTGGTTTTATTATTTCAGCTTGGGCTTCGTCGATCAGAAATTGGAAAAATTAAAGTTAAAGATATTTTTAATGACCGAGGCCACACGGTGTTAAAAATATTTGGTAAGGGAGATAAACATCGTTTTCTTCCACTTAATGCTACTACATTGGAAGAAATTCAAAATTATCTAACTCGTTTTGAAAATTTTAAAAATATTAAACTACTACCCGATGATTTTTTAATTCAAACCTTAAAAAAAAGAGTTAATCATAAGGCCTGTGATGGCAGCACCATCTTTCGGATAGTAAGGCGTTATGCTCAACGATTAGGAATCAAAAAAGATATTGGCGCTCATTCTTGTCGAGCAACAGTCATTTCCCATTTGTTAGATACTCAGAAAATTTCGATTCGCGATGTCGCCTTATTTGCTGGCCATAGTAATATTTCGACTACCGAAAAGTATGATAAAAAAAGAAAAGGTTTAGATGATAGCGCCGCATACGCGGTGGATTTTAATAAAAAAAATATAATCTAACGTCCAATAGAGCGAACAATTGTTAGGTAATTATCGTTTTCTCTTTTAAACTGTTTGAGTGAAAGTTTGCCAAATAATAAACAAATTAAGTAGGGAAAAATAAAGGATAACATTAATCCTTTAAACTCGATTTTAACTGGAATTTTTCGATCGACAAAAATATCGGGCATAATTTCTGGGGCATAAAGATCAAACAAAACTAAACTAATGACTCCCGTCGTAAGACCTAACAAAATAATCGAGACACAAGTGAAATTCAGAAAAGAAAACATATTTTTTTGAATTTGTTCTTTGGTTAGTCCTAAAATCCAAAGAGAGATTAAATCCAATTTTATCTTATTAAAAAAGATCAGAAGGCCACTAGAGATTGCGACCGAAACTAAAAGAGTCATCATCACAAATAAAAAAACCATGACTGAACTTTCTAATTTAAAAGCACGCATCAAAGTATCATTTTGTTGCTCCCAAGTTTTTAGTTGCATTTTGTCTTGATACTTAAAATTTAAATGTTTTTTTAGCTCTTTAAAATCTCCCTTTGAAAAAATTCGTAATCGATTAAAATGACGCTTTTTTATAATATTTTGCAATGGTGTCTGATCAAGCCACACAAAATACAAATCTTTTTCTGGTGAATCGGTCATTATCACTTGCTGTACTTGCATGGTGATACTACGAGGTATTTCTCCCATCATCATATCGGTGTGCCCTGGAGAAATCAGCTCAACTTGAGAATCTTGTTCTACTTTAACTTTGTAAGCGAGATCCCCTCCCACTAAAATTTTTTCATTCACAAATTCAGTGGCCAAAGATTGGCGCAATGGATGCTTCTCATCAAGTCCTCTGGCGACGATAGGTGATAAATAGGCACCATTTTTGATCAAAACTTCAAGTTCTAATTCAAAAGCAGAAATAAATTGGCGAGTCGATAAGTCATTTTGCAGTTCACGGTAATCGATATTTTCCTCTGTCGAAAACTCAATGACGGCATGGCCATCTAGTTTTTTTCCTCTGTTAATTAAATTGTCCTGCAGGCCACCCATCGTGCTTTGTAAGACAATCAAGGCAAAGCTCGAGAGAAAAAGCCCAAACATCGCTAAAAAAAGTAATTTTTGCCGAGATTTGGCATTCGTAATTGAACGCAAAAAATATCGAGTAAAATCAGATATCATAAAATACTAAAGACTTTTTTTAATAAAAATTTCTTTTTTCTTTAACTAGATTAACGAGATACTCGGCCGGTACATATCGATCTTTATTAACTGTACTGGCCAAATGCTCCAAGGCTTTTAAAATTTTCTCTAGTCCTTCTTGATCAGCATAGCGGAGTAATCCTCCTCTAAACGGAGGAAAACCTGTACCAAAAATTAAACCTAGATCCACATCACCCGCATTTTCAGCAATTTTTTCATCTAAAATACGAGCAGACTCATTGATCATGGGCAGAAAAACCCGCATTTGAATATCTACTTCCGACATCTTTTTTTGCTGAGATGGTAATAAAGTTAACACATCTGGATTTTTCTCAATAACTTTTCCGGCCTCATCGTAAAGATAATGACCTTTGCGATTTTTCTTTCCAAGAGCACCAGTATCAATCACTTTTTGTGATAAAGCACAAGCCTTGGCCCTAGCTCCAAGACCTTTTTCCATGATATGCCCAACATGCACCAAGACATCGAGACCGACTTCATCCATTAATCGACAAGGTCCCATCGGCATACCAAAATTGAGAACCGCCTTATCTAAATCATCGATGGAAACTCCTTCTGAGAGTAAAAAAACCGATTCGTTGATAAAAGGCATAAGAATTCTATTGACCAAAAAGCCTGGGCCATCATTGACCACCACTGGCGTTTTCTTGACTTGGTGGACCCAGTTAACTAGTCGTTGGATCGTCTCATTAGAAACTTTTGGGTGACGGATGATTTCAACTAAAGGCATTTGATGAACGGGGTTAAAAAAATGAAGCCCAGCAAATCGCTCTGGTTTTTTTAAAACTGAGGCCATTTCGGTAATACTGAGACTTGAAGTATTTGAGGTTAACAAACAATGATCATCTACTTCATTTTCAAGTTCTTTAAAAACTTTTTTCTTAACATCCATATTTTCTAAGACCGCCTCGATCACTAAATCGACTCGTTTAAATCCGGCATAACCAAGTTGAGGACGAATACTTCTTTGTTTTCGATTAAAGTCTTCTTCAGATAATTTTTTTCTTTTGACTGCGCCCATAAAATTATCAGACGCTTGTTTTAAGCCTAACTCTAACCCCCGTTGATTGATGTCTTTCATGATCGGTCTTTGACCGGCATCGGCCAGTAACCAAGCAATACCTCCACCCATCGTACCAGCACCTAAAACGGCACCTAATTTAGGAGCGGCCATTTTTTTATCTATTTTCTTTTTAGCATTATCATGTAGGAAAAAAATATGTTGGAGATTTTTCCCTTGTGGACTTAGACAAAGTTCACCAAACGCTTGAGCTTCTAACGCCAAGTATGAAGTACGATTTTTAAAAGCTCCGGTTTCCATTACATCTAAAATTTTAAGTGGTGCTTGGTAAAAACCTTTAGTTTTTTTCAACACACTTTCACGCGCTTTTTGAAAAATTATTTTTCGGGCTATAAAATTGTCCGAGGCGACTTTTTCTAAAGATTCTTTAAAGGTGGTCTTCTCTTTTCTGAGCCCTGTAACCACCAGTTTTTTTGCCATCTCTAGTAACCGTTCTTTGGGATAAGTTTCATAAACTAATCCTATTTTTTTGGCCTTTTTAGCCGCCAACATTTTCCCGGTTAAAATCATATCTAAGGAGTTTGGTAGACCAACTTTTTTTGGTAATCGATAAGTGCCTCCAAAACCTGGAAGAATTCCTAATTTCACTTCTGGAAGTGCTAGCTTGGTAGCATTTTCATCGCTCGCCAAAATTGCTTGGCATGCTAAAGAAAGTTCTAAACCTCCTCCCAAGCAAACTCCGTCAACACAGACCACCGTTAGAATCTCTAAGTCTTCTATCTTATTAAAAATCAATTGACCTTTTTCTGAACCTGAAACCGCTGCTGTCGTAGTTTTTAAACTAGCAATCATATTGATATCGGCGCCGGCCAAAAAACAACCATCTTTATGACTAAAAAAAATAACACCTTTGATTTTTTTTGATTTTGCTAAACTATGAATCTGATCCATGAGCTGATCGAGTTCTTTCAGACTGATCACATCGAGTGTGGTCAGGCTTTTATTTTCATATTTTCCAAAACCGACTAAGGCAGTTTCATTTTCTATTTCAAAGGTGAGTCGTTCAAGTTGATTCATTTTTTCCTCATTCGCCATTAAAACATTTAAGACACTTAACTATCGGATTATCATTTAATCGGTGTTACACCATTTCAATTATACAAGCTCCACCTTGGCCTCCACCAATACATAAACTTGCCAACCCT
>JBIKWR010000231.1:0-3497 GCA_044356225.1 Bacteriovoracaceae bacterium
TAAATTATGTGTCGGTGGCGTTTTTTATCAGATTGAGGATGAAAGTTCTTTAAGGCGTCAACTCAATACACTCTTGTCGCGGGATCATCATAATCTCAATGATGGGAAAGAAGCACGATCCCTTGTAGGTTCTGATTTAAAAAATAAAATTTCCAAAGGGAGCGATTAAATGAATCAACCCTTTTGGCAACTGGTACAAAAAAACTTACTCTACTTATTTTCTCTACTGTTGTCAGTTTCATTATGGTTCTACGTTTTAAGTTCAGAGCCGGCCTTAGTGAGCAAAGAAGTTGAGATTAAGTTTAAATTGCCGGAAGGCTATGCCATTGAAAATTCCGTGGTGGAAAAGCAAATGATCAAACTTCAAGGGCCGCGCGCTTTTGTACGAGAATTAGAAAATCGTTCTTTGGCGATGATTTTTGACCTCGCGATTGACTTTAATGCCAAAAATTTAAACTATGAATTACCTATAACATCCGGAATACTGCCGCTCCCCTTAGGGGTGAATGTCTTTGCGGAAGACAATGCCAAACTCGTTGTGACATTGACTAAAGCAGTAACAAAGAAAATTCCCATTCAACTTTTATGGGTGGGAGAAATTGAAAAAAATCAACAGCTCATTGGCCAAGAATTAAATCCTGATGCATTGATCGTACGCGGCCCACCCGCTTTAATGGAGCGATTAGAAGTCATCAAAACCATGCCGGTGGATCGTGCTGCATTAAGCGGCGACGGGCAATTAACTTTAAATTTAGAAAAACTGGATGAGCGATTGATTTTTGAAAAAAATCGCACGGTCAATTTTAAGTACAGTGTTCGACCAACCTCGGCCAACTTACAAATCAATAAAGTGAAAATAAAATTCCTATCAGAAAAATCCTTTATCGATCCCTCTAGCACGATAGTCTCGCTTTTAGTTTTGGCCAAAGATGGAAATAAGGAGATATCCGCATCAGATGTTTCGGTTATTGCCGTGGTTCCCACCGGGGCGAAAGGGCGGGTTCGTGCAGAGGTCAAGGTTGAGTTGCCAGAAGGAGTTCACTTACTTAAAGTGCAACCTGAAAAAATATTTGTCACGATTAAACCCTAAGGATTCTCATTCTAGGCATCGCCTGAAAAGAGATTTGTAAGACTAACCAGAAAAATTACTAGAAAAATGGCCAGAGAAAAACCTATGAAAAAAATGACCAGACAATTATTCGGCACCGATGGCATAAGGGGCAAGGCCAATTGCTACCCGATGACCGGAGAAGTGGCGATGGCGCTTGGTCGTGCCGTTACTTATTATTTTCAATCGGCAAAAAAAGACGCCTCTCCTTTGATTATTATCGGTAAGGATACCAGGCTTAGTTGTTACATGCTCGAGCAGGCCTTTGCCAGTGGTGTTTGTTCTCAAGGAGGGCGAGCGATCTTAACCGGACCTTTACCTACGCCAGGAGTGGCCTTTGTCACGCAAAGTATGCGGGCAGAAGCGGGTGTGATGATTTCGGCCTCTCATAATTCCTTTTCGGATAATGGCATTAAAATTTTCGATGCCAAAGGCCAAAAGTTGCCTGATGAAATTGAGCAAGAATTAGAAAAAATGATTTTAAATCCAGAATCGTTACCGATTAAAACGGGAGCACAATTAGGCCGGGCCAAAAGATTAGACGAGGCTTTTGGTCGTTATATTGTTCATGTCAAATCGACGTTTCCTCAACATCTAGATTTGGATGGAATGAGGATTGTCTTAGATTGTGCCAACGGTGCTGGTTATCGAGTGGCCCCATTGGTTTTTTCTGAGCTTGGTGCTGAGGTGATGACCATTGGAACTGAACCCAATGGTGAAAATATCAATCATTACGTCGGTTCCATGTACCCAGAGCAATGTGCGCAAAAAGTTAAAGAATCAAGAGCGGATATTGGATTATGTTTAGATGGTGATGCCGATAGATTAGTTGTTATCGATCGCGATGGAAGTGTCATCGATGGCGATATTATTTTTGGCATATTGGCCAAGTATCTGGTGGATAAAAAAGAAATTGCTAAAAATAGTGAAGTGGTTGGCACCGTTATGACCAATATTGGTCTGGAGCACTTTTTGGCCCATCATGGAATACGTTTACACCGTACCCAAGTGGGAGATCGTTATATCTATGAACAAATGCAAAAAAGTGGTGCGATTTTTGGTGGAGAGCCTTCAGGCCATTTGATTTTTAGAAACCATACCACCACAGGGGATGGTATTTTAGCAGCGTTAAAAGTGATTGAGTGTCTGCTTTTTTATAAAAAAACTTTGCGTGAATTGGCCGATCAAATCGAACTTTATCCCCAAATATTGCAAAATATCGAAGTCAAAAGGAAGCCAGAATTTCATACTATCCCACTGATTGCTCAAAC
Organism: Bacteriovoracaceae bacterium; assembly: GCA_044356225.1. Lineage (GTDB taxonomy): Bacteria > Bdellovibrionota > Bacteriovoracia > Bacteriovoracales > Bacteriovoracaceae > JBIKWR01. The sequence goes on from JBIKWR010000231.1 coordinate 2,380, forward strand.
CTTAAAAGATGTTGAAAAAAAATTAGGAGTGGATGGACGTGTTCTGTTGCGATACTCAGGAACGGAGCCAAAAGTTCGAGTGATGATTGAAGGTAAAGATTCCGAGCAAATCAAAGAATTATGTCAGGAACTGGCCAATGTTTTAACCAAAGAATTGGGCCTGCAAAAAAATTAGGAGCAAATGAATAATGTCAGCATTATTAGGTGTCAATATCGACCATGTAGCGACATTAAGACAACAAAGAGACGAAGACTATCCCGCGGTTGCGAGGGCCTGTGATGAAGTCTTGCGGGCAGGAGCGGATCAAATCACTATTCATTTACGAGAAGACCGAAGACATATCCAAGACGCGGATTTAAGAGTGGTCAAAAATCGCACATCCTTTTGGAAAAAAACTTTTAATTTAGAACTAGGAATGAATCCCGAGATTGTGAAATTGGCGATCGACATCAATCCTGATTGGATTTGTTTAGTCCCAGAAAAAAGAGCGGAACGGACGACCGAAGGTGGGCTTAATTTATTAGATGTTGTTAGTTTTAAAGGAATCGAAAACACTATTTTATTAATAAAAAAAAATCATCCGCAAATCAAGGTATCACTTTTTGTCGAAGCCGATGAAAACATCCTCAATCGATGTTTAGAGCTCCCCATTGATGCGGTCGAGATCCATACAGGGGAGTATGCTCGCCAGTTTATTCGAGGACAGTCTACAAAAATGTTTTTAAAAGATTTTGAAACTGGTTTTGAAAAAATGTCCTCTCAAAAAATTCGTTATCACGCCGGACATGGATTAACTGATCAAAGTGTTATGCCTTTATTAAATCAAGGATTATTTGAAGAGTATAATATTGGTCATTGGATTGTTTCAGAGGCGGTTTTTTCTGGGCTCTATTCAGTGGTAAAAAAGCTCAAGGATCAATTTAATGTCACTCATGATTTCAGACAAAGGAGGACGACGTGAGAATCGTCAATTCAATAGAAATGAAAGAGTTGGAAAAAATCGCCAAAGAAAAATTTGGTTTATCTGAGAATATCATCGTTGAGACAATTGGTCTGCGCGCCAGTGAATATATTTATAAAAACTATTTGCAAAAAAAGCATTTTAACGAAGTCGTCG
>JBIKWR010000007.1:0-41117 GCA_044356225.1 Bacteriovoracaceae bacterium
TGCCGTAAATTTCCGCGGGCCACTCTTGCCACCGAGCTGGATTTGGCTACTTTCACTGGCCTTGCCGTTACGCTTTTAAGCGCACAATCCAAAGCATAGTTTAGAACATCTGCAGTTTGAGTTTTTTGCATTAATTGTTTAAGGCGATTCATCTTATCAATTGTTTGATCAAATAATATGACGGATAAGCGCTGGGTATTTTCAGATGTTCTTTGTAATGACTCCTGTTTTGCGGTGGAGCGACCTGTTAACTCAAACAAACTTTTTTCAGATTCAGCGATAGTTTTATTTTTAATCAAATTAAGTGCTTTGCGTTTTTCTTCGACACTCGCACCTTTCATATGCATCGAGAGTTTTGTCACAGTCGATAAATTCAATGCTCCAGATTCCAGCAGCTTTTTTGCCTCGGGCATTTCTTCGGTAATCTTTAAGGCGTTCCATCGTCTCCAAGCGGCTGATTCACTATAACCTAATTCTTTAATCATATATTTAGTTAAATGGGAGTATCCCATCTTGGCAAAAACTTTGCGCTTAAAATTCAAACGCAATAGTTCTAAAATTTCCGCAAGAGTTTTTCTTTCGAGTTGGGTTAGCGTGATTAGTTGTTGATGGATTTCTTGATTATTCATAAAAAGAATTTAGCAAAATAAAATAAGATGGTAAAATGTCAGAAATTCATGAAGTCATAATATTATTTTAAATCATCGAAAATAATTTTTCCTTCTAAAAAAAATTACCACCATGAACATGCCCATAGCGGCCCACTCAAAGGGCCAGGCGATGGGCCTTCGTTACTCAGCACTCACGATAATAAAACTTCTGTAAAATATTTAAAAAAAAAATCTGACTTCGCTTCGAAGTTAAAAAAAAAATTTGGCTTAGGGCCCGCTCAGTTTGGCCCTGTTGTTGGGCCACTGGCGGGACCAGCGGAGTGTGGTGGGCAATTCTAGCAAAAGCACAATTTTGCGGTAATGCATTTCTTCAAAACTACTACCACGAACAAGCCCATAGCGGCCCACTCAAAGGGCCAGGCGATGGGCCTTCGTTACTCAGCACTCACGATAAAAAAACTTCTGCAAAATATTTTAAAAAAATGTAGATGTTTTAATTTATAATTCTAAAGATAAATCTATTCAATACACTGTTATGAAAAACCAAGAAGGAAAAATATGGTTTTCTGCCATATCCGTTAATAATAATGATCGATTGACTACTTTGGGTACATCTCCAACTTTCATAGATGGAGAAGAATTATTATCTCCATTATACGAATATAACCTTCAAATTCCCTGGAATTACGCCGGACCGGTAGTTGAAGCAAATCATGATTATCGAAGCTTGAATTACATCCGAGAAATTCCAGAGATCAAGAAATGGTACCAAATTCACGGTGAAACCATACCAGCGGCTCATATCCTACCCTCAAAAATTGTACAATGAAGAATAAAAAGCAACTCAGTCGGCCAATGTTGCGTTTTTTTGCCTCCCTTAGTCTTTAGCTCGAGAATTCATTAAAATGGATAGGAGGTGATAATGCTCAGGCTTCTGCTAATTTTATTTATTTTTCAGGTTTTGTTTTTGGCCAAGCCAGGGCAAACGATCGTCAATGAACTTTCGGCGAATTTTAATTATCAACGGCAAATGTATGGACTTGATCGACAAAATAAGTCGGTGGAGCGAATTTATGCTGGTAGTTGGGCGCTCTATTTATGGTCGACGACTGCGCTGGAATTTAATTTTACTCAAGACGATGATATCGTCACAGAAAATGAATCGATTGATATAACTGGGACCCAGTTGGAAATTACCTCAGTGCAAACGCGCAATCGCACTAGAGTGTATGGTTTAGGTTTGCGGCAGCTGTTAGCACCCAAAGATGCTTTTTTATTGCCCAGCTTAAGTCTTGGTTACGCTAAACAATTTGTCTCTGGGAGCACGGAGTATACCTTAAAAGATAACAGCGACAATAGCACCTTATCCTTAATGGTGCCCAATAACAAAAGTCGTATCGATTCTGCTTTTGCGACTTTTACGTTGAGGTTTCGCCTCACTCGTACTTTTACTATTAATGGTTCGGTTAATACGGTGTTTAAAGCAATGGAGTTTAATCAGGCGAAAGATTATCTTAAATACTCCGCTGGCTTTTCATGGTTCTTTTAAAACAAATTGTTTTATTTATTTTTTTGTTGGCACCGGGATGTGCTAAACTTTCCTATTTAGTCGAACAAGGCAGTGGTCAGTTGTCCTTGCAAAATCGGGCGATCAGCAACGAACGAGCGAAACTTGATCCCAGGCTCTCGCCTGAACAACGGCAAAAAATTGGTCAAATAGAAAAGTATAAAGATTATTTTTTTCACTATTTTCATCAGCGCCCGACTAAAATTTATTCGCAAACCACTTATTTAGAAGATCCTGCGGTGACGTATTTAGTGATAGTCGCCCCTTATGATGAAGTTAAAGCTGAAGAAGAATGTTTTCCGATTATGGGATGTTTTCCTTATCTTGGTTTTTTTAAAGAAGAGTCGGCCAAAGCATACCAAAAAAAGAAAGAGGACCAACACTATGTCACTTTTCGCCGCCCAGTGTATGCCTATTCGACCTTAGGGCATTTTACCGACACCATCCTGACCAGCTTTTTTCATTTTAATGAATTTGATTTGGCGGAGCTCATTTTTCACGAACTTTTTCATACTATTTATTTTGTGAAGAACGAAGTCGAGTTAAATGAAAACTTAGCGCAATATTTTGGCCGACAAATGGCGATGAGTTATTTTAATTTAGATAAAGATTGGCAAAAAAACGAAAAGGAAAAAAACCAAAAAAGGCAAAAATTAACCCAAGAAATGGTGCTGCTGACGCAAGAATTAAATGCCATTTATCAAAAACAAAAATTTTCTGCCAAAGATCTGGCCCTTGATTTTTTTAAACAATTTATGGAAACGCAGTTTCGGCCTAGAATCAAGCAAAAGTGTGAGCAAGAAAAGATTTTAGAAAAAGAATGTTTTCCTTTAAAAAGAGAGTGGAATAATGCTTCATTGGCGGCGTATTTAACCTACGAAGAAAAAGTCGATTCGTTAGAAAAATGGCACCAGCATTTACAAATAAGTTTGAATGATTTTTATCTAAAGCTTGTTGAACTGAAAAAAGAGTATGACAATGGCAATAAAAAAATGAGTTTTGCTCAGTTTTTAACAGGTCAAATGCCATGAAACATATTTTATTCATCGATCCACTAGAAAAACTCAATATTAAAAAAGACTCCACCCTTTTATTGGCAGAAAGTTTAAAAAGGCTTGGGCATGAGGTTTTTTTATTGTTTGAAAATGATTTTTTTGTGGTCAACCTAGGGTTACCAACCTATGAGCTTTATCGCTTTGAAGCCGTACTAGACTCCGCAAGTTTTTATTTAAAAAAATTTGAAGTTCTTGATTCGCAACAATTAAGCATTAAACCTGGTGATGTGTTTCATATGCGCCTCGACCCCCCATTTGATACTCGCTATTTAAAATATCTGTGGATGCTCGATTATTTAGCGAAATACCAAGTGAAGGTGATCAATTCCCCTCAAGGGATTATGAATTATAATGAAAAACTTTTTGCTTACTCTGATCCTGCTCGCTCGTTACCCAGTTATATTGGCAGAAGTGTCAAAGGATTTTTAGATTTTGTCGCCACTCTCAAGAAACCAAAGACCCAAGCATTGATAATGAAACCACTCGATCTTTATCAAGGGATGGGTGTGGAAAAAGTGAGTTTAAGTAATGAATTGGAAATGATTAAAAAGTTTGAAAATAAAGTGCAGGAGTTAGCCGGGGCGATCATCGTTCAGCCTTTTGATGCCAGCGTTGAATCGGGAGAGGTGAGAAGTCTTTATTTTAAAGGTTTTGAAATTGGCACGATCTTAAAAGTTCCACCCAAAGGACAGTTTTTGGCGAATATCGCACAAGGTGCGACTTATGGTCGCTGCGAATTAAATTCAATTCAAAAAAAACGCTGTGATGTCATCGCTCGAGAATTGCTTATCGCCCATGTTCCTTGGATTGCCTTTGATATTTTAGGAGATCATATTTCAGAGGTGAATATCACTTGTCCGGGGCTTTTAGTGGAAGTCTCTAGTGCCATGAAAGAAAACTTGGCCGATAAAATCGTAAATTTAATGTCGAGTTAATTAAAAATTATAGGTGTAATCCGTCACCATTTGCATTTCAACTTCAAAACAGCTGTGATCCCAGACGGAGTTATAAGCGCAAGCAGGACTTTCGGTAGCAGCGTTCCAGCCATTGTTACAGCGATCCCAATCCACATCATAAATTTCTAGAATATAGGGTGCAGAACTGGGAGGCACTTGATTCATATTAAATTGTTGAGGAGTGGTGCAAATATCATAATCACCATTATCAATATGACCTTGAAAAGTGAGAACTTGATCGTAGGTTTGGGTACTGACAGAGGATTTAATACCAACTTTCAAACGCAAACGAAGATAATCATCTTTAAACTGGCAATTGGGTAAAGTTCCAGCACTGGGTGCTTGTTTAATCACAAAACGCAAACGTAAGCGCGAATCGGTTATAAAAATATTTTGATTCCCTACGGTAGTTGAAACCCAGCTAGGAGTGTTATCAAAATTTCCATCTCCGGCGACGAGGATACGAAAGTAATCGCCAATTTGCGCTGAAGCTGGACTGCTATCATTTACCCCTTGGGCATTACATATTCCGGGTTGGCCAGTATTACCACCATTTCCTGGATTTGGATTGCTAGGAGGTGTGACTGTTCCACCACTGGAGGGCGAGGCTTCAACTTTGTCTTTTGAGCTATCGGAATCACTGCAGGCACTCAGTAAAAGTATGAGTGACAGCAAACTTAGGGACATTAAATTTCTTTTCATATTTGTTTTCATAAAATTTGCCAAATGATTTCCATTTAGCTGTCTTATCGGAGAACTAAAAATGAACTTAAGGTGAGTTATGATAAAAAATCGAGTGAGTAGTTGACTGAATTGCTCAATAGATTTCGAGTTAACTCATCACTTATTCGTAGTGAATATCCCTATAATCGCCAGAGGAGGGTCGTGGATGCGACTAAAGTTTCCAAAAAGACTTCATTTTAGTTATAATGGTTTTGTGAATCCAAAAGACATATCTGAAAGTCTAGCGACCTCATTGCCTGACCTTTACTCATTTGCATTTTCTTTACTACCTGAAGAATTGCAGGCCCGACAGTTGGTGATAGATGCTGTCTCGGCATTTTTTCTGAGAGAAAAAAACAAATTTCAAAGATATTTAACTAAAAATAGAGAAATGCAACATTTCCGTTCGCCCAAAGCCAGTACCAATCTTGGACAACAACCTGGGACACAAATTGACCACCCAGATGAGTTTATCCATCAACTAAAAATAGTTTTATACTCATTAGTCTATCAAATCGCTCAAAAGCGATCAGAGCATTTTGGAAGTTATTTTCAAAATAATCAAAATGAAAACTATCATATGAGTGCTGCCTTTTTTCGTCTAACGATGACAAAAAGGGCCTTGACCTATTTAAAATTTAAAACAGATTTTGAGTTAGATGAAATGGGAGAAATTTTAAAACTTGATCGATTATCAGTTATTTCTCAATTAAACCTTGGCCAGGATGAATTATTTTTTAATCTTGGTATAGAAAATCCAACTTATTTTTAATTCCTCTAAGGAGAGTTTAATTTGTACACGAATCAAAAATTGACCATGCCCTTAAGTGTTACCCAAGAATGTCTTCAGTTTAAATACCTAGTACCATTTAATAACAAAATGTTGCATGAAAAAGATCAAAAAAAATTTCAGCAACATCTTTTACAGTGTCGATCTTGTCATCAAAAATCAGTGCAGTTTCAAGTGGCATTGTTGAAACTTGATGCTGTTATTCCACAGGCGCAATTAGATCATGATGGTAAATTGGAATTAAACCAAGAGTTTAAAAAAATATCTGAATTTGTTTGGCAAAGTTTAGGGGATGAATTTTTGCCCAGAAAGACTCGCTGGTTTAAAACTTTATGGAGTTTAGAAAAAGAACTGACCAAAATAATTTTTTCAAAAGAAATGATCAAATATTATATGATCAGTATTCTTTTAGGCTTAACTCTTAAAGTTATCCTTTGATAATCAGTTGATAAAAAATAGAAAACTCACCATTTTTGATTAAATCTTTCGGTGGATTTTGTAGCTTTTGCATCGACTGCAAAGTGTTTTCAAACAAAACTTGTACTGGTTCTAAATCTGAAGATCGCAGAAAATTAATTTTTATGATGTCGCCATTTTGATCAAAGGTGACTTTGCCTAACATTGATTCATTTTTAATCTTTAACTGGCGCATAAAGAATGGAGATTTACGATCCATTTTTAGGTATTCATTAAAGATTGTTTGAATAAATTTTGCCATCGCCCTTTGATTAAAACCAAAAAAAATAGACTCTAGTTGATTAAGTTCATCGACCGAAACACCTTCAGGAGGGTCTAGTCTTAATTGTAAATCAGTGTTGTTTAAAATTGTCAAAAGATCACTATCGTTTTTTGAATCGGTGGAAATATGGGCCAACTCTTCTTTGATCATCATCTGAAAAGGTTTGTTAGATGTTGCATTATTTTGGAGTTGTTTGCTTATTCGATTATTATATGTTGCTCGAGCAGAAGACACTTTTTGGTTACCGGTCAATGCATTTGTAGGATTTAAATTTTGAGAATTTTCAATTTTGTCCACAGGAGGTGTTTTAGTCGATCCAGGTTTGATGGCGAGATTAGATAAATCAATTTTCTTTTTCACTTGGCCTTGAAAAAATTCTTGATCATTTTTTTTACCATTTTTAATTCCCACCTTGCGCCATTGTTGCTTGAGTTGTTGAAGTTCTTGCTGATTAATAGTGTCGACGGTGATCGAATTTTTTTCTAATTTATCCTGCGAATGATGGGTTAAAAATAGTTGCGATAGTTGAGAAATCATCAGTAACAAAATAAAATGCCAGATAGTGGAGAAAAATAGTCCATTTAAGATTTTTCTATTTTGTTGAAAAAAATTTTTCAAAATCCTCAATTGATAACTCCAAGAAATCCAAACAAGAAATCCAAAGATGATGAAATAACTCATCGCTGAACTCCTGGTTGGAGATTAATGTCCAGAATGGCCTGAGTCAATCACTATGCAAAAACAACAGGTTAGAAATTCATAAGGATAAGGCAATGAAATAAATGACACATATTTCTTAAATCGAGAGGCAAAAGTTGACTGTAATTGAGGGCCTGATAGAATTCATATAAGAACCAGAAATGGTTTTTTGGAAATGGATTCCAAAGTCTTCAAGGAAAATGCATGGATGCAATCTATCGAAAATTAAAAAACAAAATTTACTGGTTAGTGACCATCACTTTTGTGGGGTTTTTACTAATAAGTTTTACCGGCCAAAGAAGATCGGTGAGACTTGGGCAGTTAAGTTTAGTCTCTGATGGTCTGCAAACATGTTTTTCTCGCATTAACCAAAGTTTTATCGCGAATTTGTTAAATCAAAAAAATGGAAATTATTTAAACACTCAATTTTTAAATTTAACCGAAGAGTGTTTTTCAGAAGTTGTCTACAATTCCCAAGAACTATTATCCTCTGCGGAAAAAAATTGGATGTCCGATCTCAATCTTTTGGCGAATGAAGTGAATAAATTTCATCAGGCAGTTTCGGGAAAAATAGATAACCAGACTGTCGATGGCCAAAATGCTCAAACTTTTAAAATAGTATCAGAAATGTATGGGCAGATTGAAGAACAATACTTAAATTATTTAAATTATCTAGACGGTTCAAAAACTGAAATTCAAGCAGCAAGCTTTTCTTCACAGTTATTGTTTTATACTGCGATTAGTATACTTTTGTTTTTTGGGATCATGATTTATATTAATCAGAAAAAACTGCTGCAAAAAAATAACCAAGCCGAACAGATTGCCGATCAATTGCTAGCGAAAGAAGGACCTTTATCAAGTGCGACAGTTGAATCAATCATTAAAAAAAGTTTAGATAATAATGAGCTGGTTCGTTGTGGTGCCCTTTTTAGTCAGTATCATGCTGATTTGCTAGAAGGTAAATTGAATGCCTATATGGCGAGTAGCAATCCGATAACTTCTTCAAATGAAAAATCTTCTCAAAAACTCAGTCACACCGAACAGTTGATTGCTGATTTTGAAAATAATCCGGCCGAAAATCAGAACGAGCAAGAACTTAACTCACCCAAAACAATTCTTTGTACTGGAACCTCGATTGAAAAAATTCTTGCTACGACTCTTAGTCGGGTGCGTCCAGAAATGAATAAAAAAGGAATTATTTTAGAAACGGATATTGATGAAGAGAGTTTAGTATTAGTCGATCCTGAAATTCTTGGTCAACTTTTATTTACATTGGTCAAAAGGGCCTTTCATCAAAGCTCACATAATCAATTGGTGCGTCGGCTTTCGATTAAGTCTAAAAACTTAGGTGGAACTGTGTTAGTTGAAATGCGTGATTCTGGAAATGGTTTTGAATCAGATATCGTGACCATGCCTCTCAACGTCTTAATGCAAGAGAAAAAATTAGAAACAGATTTACAGATATGTGCAGAACTAGTTAAAGACATAAACACCCAAATGATTTTGGCCAATTATTACGATCGAACATTAGATGAACGAGGTGGTCAAATTCAATTGATTTTTGAACGGGTAGAAACTAAACAAACAGACGATCAACAGAAAAAAGTTGTCAAACGAAAAGGCACTAAAAAAGAGATCCTTAGAAATTTGCGATAACAATTTTTAAAATCTTATTGATATAAAGAATAAACGAATTTTTCTAAATCATCTAAAATTTGCTGATTTAATTTTTCAATTTTATGGATTTGTTGTTGATGAGAGTCAATGATGGGCTTTAACTCCGCCAAACTTGGAACTTGCAGACCTTTTAAGATATTGATCAATGAAACGCCTTTGAAATTATTAAAAATAAATTTTACAAAGTCATGAAGCTCTTTGGCGGTTCGCATCTGCACCAAACTGCGTTCTTTATGCATCAAAAAAAGTGAATAAATCTCATTCCCATTAATGTTTTCAATTTTAGATTGAAAAGAAGTCAAAGGTAAAAGAAGTTCATCTTTATTATCAACAGAGAACGTTAAATCAAAGTCTTCATTGTGGGGATAAACCTTTCGACATTTTAAACCCATCATTTTTTCAACGACTTTTTGATTATTAAAAACAATCGAGCCATTTTGATTTAACAGTAAAAGGACGTTCTGCATGCGAATTCTTAAGGAAGATAAACCCCCTAATATCGTGGTTGGACTAATCGCTAAATGCTGCTGAATCATGGGTTTTAAGCGTTCATAGGTACTGAGTATTTCATCGGGATCAGATTTTAAAATTAGATCTTCATTGATACTTAAAAAATCTTGTAAAGAATGTGCTTCAGGGGAGAGTGGACCAGTATGGTAGAAAAAGTTCGGAATTAACAAATTGGTTAAATTGGACTTTAGTTTCACCGGTAGACCCATCAGACACTGTTGCGCCACTTGTTTGCCAATCGTTGTCGCAAAAAAATCTCGTAAAAAATTAATATTAATTTTTTCAATTTTTGGAACTAATCCAAAGTAAAAACATTGAGTGAAACCTAGTTCGGTTGATTTGGCCTGAAAAGAATCAGTCGGAATAAAATCTAAACGAATATTTAAATCATCTCGATTATCAATAATCATAACAATCGGGTATTTGATTTTTTGAATTCCGGTACGACTACCCAATAACACTTTAGAATAATCAAGGGTATCGCTGATGTGACTATGATTGGAAAATATTTGTTCTAATTGAAAAAAATCACTAAATCTTGAACTGGCCTTCATTAGTTTTTGAAAAAATGCAGGATGAGTCACTCGACTTTCATCTTTTGATATTGGACTTAAAAACTGGCCATCCTTGATCATGATTTTAAATGAATCAAAACTAAAAGCGTGATCGAGAGAGCGCGAAATGATGGGCGGAACACTTTGTTTGAGAGATTTAAAAAGCATGGTGCATTCATCTAAAAGGACTTTAAATTTTCCAAACGATGTTAACTCACCTTTTAATCTAAAAATTCGACAAGGCATTTCATTTTGAGATGAAAAAGCTCCATTTTGATCAATGCTATTGAGCTCATCAAAACCACATTTTCTAAATACATATAAAAAGCATGGGATTTCCCCACGACCTTTGAGCTCTTCAAATTGAAAAATGGCCTCTATTTTCATGACTTCTAAAAGTGTTTTGACTCTTTCACTATGGCTAGGAACAAAAAGATTTTGATTACTAAAAACATAAACTAAGCCATCAACGCTCAAGATTTCAGACTGATCTTTAATTTTATTGATTAAAAAATGGTGCGGATTTTTTGCTGGAAAATGGTTTAAATTTAAAACAATTCGATCATAAAATTTAGAGACATCATTGGCGTCATTAAACAGAGAGTACTGACCTTTATAACTTTTTTTAAGTTTATGTCTTCGGTTGTTAAAAATATTAACGATAAAAGAGACTGGTCCTTGGTTTTGATTTTTGGCGATCTCTATTAAATTGGTCAAAAACTTCAATTCGTAAATGAGATTTTCATAAATGTTTTTAGGATTATTTTCCAACTCATGTGATGGAGTAAATTCAGGGCAAATTATGTCATGCCAGTTTTGAAATGAATTACTTTTTTGTGCCAATGAGTGTGCTAATGACAATGAAGAAACATAATCACCTTCAAACTTGGTGAGGAGAGGGCGTAAAGTATATTCTTTTTCTAAATCATTTGATGGATAACCTGATGTAAAAGATGACGAAAACAATGGCGGCGTGAGAGGACAAGCATCATCTTTTTCAAGCTTAAGCCAATAGGGGAAATGAATAAGCAGCGTATTTAAAAATTGACCATAAGATCGATGCGATAGTGAATGACTAAAGTTTTTTTGATTTAGACCCATAAACTGATCTTGGATTTTGTCTAGCTCAACCAGCGAAATTTTATGAAAATGCAAAGAACTTTCAATTATTTGGTCTGTAATGGCACAGGTACTGGGACGATACCAACAACTAAAATGATTACTTTCTAATGAATGACATTTTAACTCTTGCGAGCTTCCACTTTTAAAAATATTGGTGATCAGTCCATGGGGGTTGATAAAGTCATGACCGGCGATTTTTAAATCACTTTTTTCGCTTAACACTTTAAGAAATCGCAATTTCAAAAAATAGACAATCACAACTTGGCTGCAATAACTTTGAACAAAGTTTGAGAGATGAGGCTCAGTTTTTGGATTGGCATTGGTCACTTTTTGCCAAAATGTTTGAAAATCAAAAGTTAAAACCAGTTGGCGATGTTCACAGTACATTTGAAATTCTAAAAAAATGGCCTGTTTTAAAGATGTGTTAAAATATTTTTGTTTTTCAAAAAATTGTTTTTTACTTTCTTTTAGCAAATCACCTAACAACCTCGTGACGACGAGGGCCGATTTAGAAATTAATCCCTCACCATCCCAATCGTTTAAAATAAATTGATTAAAAAGTGGCGATTTCGAAACTTGAAGTTGTGAACTTTCGTTTTTATTTGACCAAAAAGCCTGAGGAATTTGCGGAGGTAGCTGAGGAGGAAAAAAATCTTCATTGATGAAGTTGGTTTGCGATTCAGTAGTTGCATGAGATTTTATTTGAGAGCTCTCAAATGGCATTTGAGCAGCTGATAAAAAACCAGACTGAGATCTACGTGAATGATTTTCAAGAATTACATGATCATTGATCACGTGATTAGATGTGGCCATCCATGTTCTTGCATTGAACTTCCGATTGTTCAAAATTCCCCCATCCGCCTCAGTCAGAAATAAAAAAGATCTAAATGCAATCTATTTAAATAGAATCTTTTTATTTCAAATACTTAACGGAAAAAAGTTGTACCTGATCAAACCTTATTTGTCATGAAATTCAGGAAATTTTTTTTCTTAAAAAAAAGAAAATTAAACCGATAAATTCTTGAAACAACGAAGTATTTTTTGTTCAGAGATAACAACTAGCATCTTTGATACATCTTTGGCCCGGAGTGTGAATAATGAGCGATTTGAATTTTAATGAAAACGAGTTGCTAGACATCATGGCAGAAATCGAATCCTTAGAATCCAATGCAGCTGCTCCTGTGAAGCATTCTTCTGTCGCCGAAGATTTGGCCGCTTTAGAAGCGGAAGTGCAAAATGAAATGCATAAAAATGAACAGTCTACCCTCTTGGAACAAGCGCAGAACATCATAGATGTAGCGACAATTTCAGAGAAAAAGGATGCGGAAATATTGGAAGTTAATTTAGGTAAAGAACTAGGACTAAATAATCAATCACTAAATAAAGTGATCACAAATGATTTAGAAATAGCTTTGCAAAATGAAATTGATCAGCAGCTAAGCAATATCATGGGTAGTAGTAAAACGGATCCAGTGTTATCGATCAAGCAAGGGCCAAACAACCTAATCAATAATCCCAAAACTAACACTAACGAGGAAAAGATGAATAACTCTTTATCAAAAAAATCAAGTCTTGAGCTGAATGTCGCCGGGGATATGAATCTTGATCTAGTTTTTAATGTTGCTGGCAATAAAGTTCAGCTTTATATCGATGCTCAAAATGGTTTGACCATTGAGCTACCAGGGGGAGCAAAATTTTGCATCCCAATCGAAGAAAACGTTCATAAAAAAGTTAGTTAATATTGATCTGAATCAATAAAATTAATCTTTATTTTTTGCTTCATAATTAAGCTCAGGGTATACTGATTTTAATGTCTGTCAAACTTACAAAAGCTGTTTTCTCTGGAACTTTTGATCCATTTACTTTAGGTCATGAGGATGTGTTGTTAAGAAGTTTACCGCTTTTTGATCAAGTCACCGTTCTGATTGGTGTGCCTCCCAATAAAAAACCTCTGATTCCTGCCGATGACCGAGTTAAAATGTTAAAAAAACATTTTAAAAGTCAGTCATCCAAAATTGTGGTGGATTCATGGCCTGGTTTAATTGTGGATTATTGTGCCAAAAAAGAAATTTATTCTATTATCCGAGGATTAAGAAATTCTGCCGATTTTGAAATTGAAAGAGAAATGGCGATGATGAATCAGTCGATGAATATCAAATGCGAGACCGTTTTTCTGATGACTCATCCTGCTTGTAGTTTTATTTCCTCTTCATTGGTCAGAGAAATCTATCGTCATGGTGGTCAAGTCAAAGATTACGTTCCCCTAGAAATCTATAAACATCTCGAGGCCCATAAGGCAAAATATGTTTCATGAAAATTTGTTAAGCTCTCGATTGCGAGCGATGACTGAAAGTGTAACTCTTTCCCTCAATAGTAAAGTTGTTAAATTGGCCGAAGAAGGTGAAAAAGTTTATAACCTGACCGCTGGTCAATTGCCTTTTAAACCAGATTTAGTTTTTATCGAAGAGTTGCGTAAACAAACTAATTTTTTAAAAAGTTATCAGTACTCACCAGTTGCGGGTTTTGAAGAAACTAAAAAAAAGTTTGTCGATCATGTTTACCAACATCGAAAACTACAAACTTATCCTAAAGAAAATCTTCATTGTTGTATTTCGACGGGTGCCAAACAGGCCATTTTTAATGCTTTTGCTGCTTTGATTAATCCCGGTGACGAAGTCATTTTATTGGCCCCATTTTGGCTTTCATATTCAGAAATGGTGAAAGTTTGGGAAGGGCAACCGATCATTGTTAAGAGTGACTTAAGTATGAAATTTGAGCCCTTGATCGAAGACATTGAGCGAGTGATTGGCCCTCAAACAAAAATGATTGTTCTTAATAGTCCTAATAACCCAACGGGCATACACTACTGCGCAAAATGGATGAAAGATTTTGCTCAGATGCTTTTAAAATATCCTCAGATCATCGTTTTATCTGATGAGATTTATAGTGAAATTTATTATTACGATCCGAAACCACAGTTTTTTTATCAATTTGATGAATCCTTGTTAGAGAGAACCTTGATTATTGATGGATTATCAAAATCATTTGCTTCGACAGGTTTGCGAATCGGTTATGTTTTAGGTAATCAGACAATTATTAATGCGATCAATAAAATCCAAGGGCAATCGACATCTGGCGCTAATAGTTTAATTCAAAGGGCGATCATGGATTATCCTCTTGAAAGGCTTCATGAATTTTTAACTCCCATTAAGCAGCATCTTGGTTTAAATGCGAGTACCTTAAAAAAAATTCTTTTAGAAAATGGACTTTCTCATTTGTGGTACCAAACCTATTCTGCGTTTTATTTTATTTTTGATTTAAGCAAAACACGATTGGCGAATAAAATTCCTGCTGGAGAAGACCAAGCGGCATTTTTATGTGAAGAAATTCTTCATCAAGTCAAAGTGGCGATGGTTCCAACCAGCGATTTTGGTTTTCCCAATGGCGCTAGAATTAGTTTGGTTGCCGAAACCGATATCTTTGCAGAGGCAATAACGAAATTAGTCGGTTATTTGGTCGCTGATAATTCATCGGTTTTTTCTTAACATCGGCTCATTTTTTAAGCTTTAAAATGAAAATCAAAAATATCGCCTTTTTTCTTCCTATTTTAATGTAAAAAATCTCTAAAAAGTCTCAACGATGCATCAGCGAATGCGGTCATATTTGCAGTCTACAGTTCTACTCAGAAATTAGCGAAAATAGATACTAGGTTAGTTTGTTCATCTTGGTTAACGACCTTGAACAAGAATCGCCAATTTTTTTTGAGATAATTATGACTAAGTCATTATGGATTTTATTAACAACACTTAGCAATTTGTTTGTTCTGATTAGTTTAACCAGTTGTTCTGAGTTAACTGAAAATGAAGTAACTGATGATATTGTTTTTTCCGCCAATTCTTATTTATCAGATGGTGATTGCCAAAAGGCGATTGACTTGTTGGAAGCTTACGGAAGAAAGCCAAAACACGCGGGCTATATTTCCACGTTGGCTTCGGCTTATGCTTGCCGTGCAAGTTTTAGTGAACCAGTGTTTTATGCTGATAATTTACCAAACATCGGCGCATCGGTGGGGACGACATTTTTAAGTCCGCTGGTGCGTTTTACTTCTTCTCAAATGATTGGACCCAGCGATGCCTCTTTTGCAGATCTTCAAACTGCAATTGATATAATTTTATATTCTGGAGATATCGCCTCACCTTCCCATGTTAACCGTGTAGTAGTTTTTGGAGAAGGAGAGGCCAATGATCTCAATATGCAACTGCTTTATATGTTGTTAACTCAAATGGGTAAATATGCTTTTTATTACGGCAATGCTAATCCAACCAACGGTACCAAAGGAAATGGTTCATCACTAAATGGAAATCCTAACAACAATAGTAATGAATGCTTTATCACTTATACTCAAACAAACATTGTGAACTTAATTCAAGGCCTTCCCTACGTGGGAGCTTGTATTGACACTGCCACTGATGATGGTCACCCTCAACTTTCCCCTAACTCTGTTTCCATCGATGTTTTTGTTAAGCGCTCGTGCCAAGGTTTGGTTTTATTTAACAACTTTACCGATGTGATTTTGAACCTCGAATTGCCAAGTTCCTTTGGAAACATCGGCACTTTAAAAACAGATGTTTCAACATTTTTTAACCTGTTATGTGGGACCACACTTTCGGCGATGGGAGCTGATGGAACGCTTTTATGCCAAACCAGAAGTCAGGCTGAGTGTGAAACAAACTGGGGTAACAATACCAATGCGACACCAAACTCGACCGCTGGATCAAATGCACTGCAAATTTATCTTGGAACGGTGTGGGAGGGTCTCTTTCAAAACTAAATTTTTTCATCATATTGCGAAAAATCTAGGTCTTCAAAATCTGTTTAAGATTTTTTTTATTTCTTTTTTTATTTCTTCAATTCATGCGGCAGAAGTCTCTTATCTCATGCGATCTCCAAAAGGTCTTTTAATGGGGGATGCCTACCAACAGTTAGCTGAGGATGAGTACACCTTATTTTACAACCCTGCCTTGCTTGGCAGACATGAGGGGCTCACGTTATCTATTCTCAATATCAATGTTGAAGGAACAAATGCGTTAAAGGAAAAGGATCGATTTAAAGACTTTCCAGAAAATGATCCGGTGGAGATCACTGATCGACTCGTTGGTTTACCATTGTATTTTCGCTTAGGCGGAGCTCCGGGAATAAAAATGCAGCATTTTGGTATCAATGTTTTTGCGGTCGCCTCTTCAACCATTTCGCTGCTCAATTCTACTCGACCAATCCTAGACATTAATTATCAATATGATCGAGGTTTTATCGCTGGTTATGCTTTTAGTTTCGGAAGAGGCAAAACCAGAAACATGAAAAAAGCGGATTATGATCAATCTGGATTTGGACGAGGCATGAAAACAAATGTCGGGTTTGCAGTAAAACATATAACCCGAGAAGGTTTGGATCGATCATTTCCAGTCTTTGGAGCAACTTTACTGGATGAAATTACCACTAACGGAGCAAAAGATTTTTATTCAATAAGGGACTCCCTGGGATTTTCTAAAGGAAAGGGGTGGGGTTATGACTTAGGACTAGACCAAACATTTTCAACTTCACATAGTCAATTTTCATGGGGCTATACAATTCAAAATATTTTAGGAATTGATTTCGACGAGTATGAAGGACAATATCAAGTTCCCGATCTTGAGCAAAAAATGGGATTAGGAACGGCCTTTAGACAAGATTTAGGATTTATTGGTTATGCCTTAACGGCAGATTTACGGCCAATGGATCAAGATTTACCTTTTATGCGAAAACTGCATTTAGGTGCCATGATTGATTTTCCAATTTTTGATTTATTTTTTGGTTTGTCGGAAGGTTATAGATCTTTTGGGGCGGAAATCAATATTTTTATTTGTAAATTGACGGTTGGATTTTATACCGTGGAAACAGGTCGAGAAGTGAACGAAATTCCTAATGAGCGCATTTCGGTCCATGCTAATATTCTCAATAAATCTTTTTAATCCTTAAATTTTTAGATCACATTTAATAAGTTTACATAGTCATTAGTTCCTTAATAAAATTAAAGTATTAGCGGTTTTAATTCCGAGGGGAACGCTCTGGTACTCGCAGCTTATAAAACATCAAATTTTTTTATACGAGTCAATAATCGACTAGAAGGACCATTAACCGTTGAAGAAATTAAATCCTGGGTCTCAAGAAAAAAAATCTCTTTGGCCGAATATGTTTTTTGTACCAATAAAAGGGAGTGGCAAAGAATTGGACTGCTAATGGAATTTCAAGATTTTTTACCTCCCAAACCAGTTTATCAAGTGGAGCCTGAAAAATTTTATGTTTTTCAAATGGGAAAATTGCTGATTTTTAATAATTATCAAGAAGTTGTTTACTCCTTAAAAAAAGGTGATTTTGGATTTTTTAATTTTATCTATAAAACCGGCGACCGCGATTGGTTAAGAATTCTGAACCATCCTTTGTTTGCCAAAGAGCTAGATAAAATGCCCGATGTTTTCCCAGACCAGTTGCCCATGAATAAATATCAGTCAAGAGATCCGATTGAGTTGGTGGTCGCAGAGAATCAAAATCTCAGTAAAAGTCAATCGAGCTCAGTACCTTTTATTAGGCTGTATGAGCGTGCAGCGTTTTCTGCATCGGCTTTAATGTATGGTGATCAATATGAACTTTCTGGTAATTGCACCGTCATTGGTCAAGGTGGTTGTTTTTTTGAAACTTCTTTGCATGGACTCAAACGCGGAATGCGTTTTAAGCTAAAAATACTACCTGGAATAATTCCCCAAGTGATAGAGGCCGAGGTGGAAATCTCATCGGTGATCACCAAAGCACCCAAAGGTTTAGGTTTAAGATTTATTAATATTCATCCAGATTCCGTTGGACAAATTCAACTATTCGTCGACCGTTATCTTGCCAATTCGAGGAGGCAATCTTGAATAAATGTTTTGTCATCGATACCAATGTATTGCTTTATGATTCTAGTTCCATTTTTAAATTTGGTAAGAATACCGTTTTTATTCCCCTTGTAGTGATCGAAGAGCTGGATCGATTTAAAAGAGATCAAAACGAAAATGGTCGAAATGCTCGGCAGTTTGCCAGACTAGTGGATCGTTTAAGAAAAAAAGGAAGTTTAGCGAAGGGAGTCGATTTGGCCAATCGTGGTCGTTTAATTATTTCGACTGGACCGGAACCCACTAAAAAAGATCATCTGCTCATCGATTTTAATCAGAATGATAATAAAATTCTGTTGGCCGCCATCGGATTGTCTGAACAAAACGAAGAGGTCACTCTTGTTACCAAAGATATTAACTTACGATTAAAAGCGGACGCAGTAGGAATTAGGGCCGAAGATTATGGCGAACAAGATTTAGATTTAACTTCAGTCGATCAACTTTACTCCGGTCAAAAAGTTCAAGAGTTTACTCTTGATCGATTAACCGAATTTGAGGCCGAGCGATTTTTAGCGTTAAAAGACCAAGAGCTTAAACAACTTTTACCTAATCAATATGTGACGATGATCGATAAAAATAACACGCACTATCGTCTCTACGGACGCTATTGCGCTAAGAAAAAAGGGATCGTCCCATTGATCAAGTTTAGAGAAGGAATGTGGGGTATTCATGCCAAAAACGTGGAACAACAATTTGCCATGGATGCCTTGTTAAATAATGAAGTTAAATTAGTCAGTTTAGTGGGAAAAGCCGGAACCGGTAAAACCTTATTGGCCATTGCCGCCGGTTTAGAAATGACCATTTCTAAAAATGACTACGCTCGAGTGTTGGTCAGTCGTCCAATTCAACCTATGGGCAGAGACCTTGGTTTTTTACCAGGAGATGTCAGTGAAAAATTGGCCCCTTGGATGCAACCTATTTTTGACAATATTGATTTTCTTTTTGGTAATCAAAGAATTGGTTCAGAAGCAGGTTCATGGGAAGAACTCATCAATCAAGGTTTATTGCATGTTGAACCATTAACTTATATTCGCGGTCGTTCAATTCCTTCTCAATATATGATCGTAGACGAAGCACAAAATTTAACTCCCCATGAAATTAAAACGATCATCACCAGAGCAGGAGAAGGAACAAAAATAGTTTTAACCGGTGATTGCGAACAAATTGATAGCCCCTATCTTGATTCCGTAAATAATGGGCTTGCGTATTGTGTGGAACGACTTAAAAATGAAGAAATTGTATCTCATACATCTCTTACGATTGGGGAACGTTCGGAGTTGAGTGAAATTGCATCTAAGTATTTATAGGAAAGAATTATTCATAGCTTTTTCAAATTTATTGTTTTAAATCAATCAATGAAATAGTCTTCATTGAGGTTCAAAATGGTGCGATTCATAATCATCTATTTTTTATTTTTTATTCAAAATTCTTTTGCTCAACATTCGATGATTCTCAATTCTCGCCAAAAAATTTTAGGAGAATGTGAACATAAATTGGGAGAAGGAATTAAAGTTTCCGTAAGCTCTCAAAATAAATCAACAGATGTGGCGCAAATAACGGTCTCCTATCCTGATTCAGTAACGGTGGAAGAAGAAGTGAAAATTTTTTCCATCGGCAATAAAATTAGAGTGGTTTTAGAACGAGCAGGTTTTATTTCATCGACTTTAGGATGGAATGAAATTGAGTTTGATCAGACTCGCAAAAAGAAATTACCTGCACTTCCCGAATGTGCACCTAATTTTCCCTCCAATACTCGTCTTTAGTTTGAAGCTTAATTTAATAAATTGTTATCAACTGTTTTCTTAATGGATGTCAGCATTGATTCTAGACTTTTGGCCATGCTAGGAGATGTTGATTTTGTTCTTTTCGATATTTCTGCTAATAAAAGGTGAGATTTTTGAATAAGGGTGTCATCTAATTTGCTTTCTAAAATAAGTGTATTGAGGTGTTTGGTTTCAACACGTATTTCAGATGAACCCAATAATGAAAGATATTTTGAATAACTTTTAAGCGCTCGATCGTTGAGAACTTTATTTTTCTCAACATTTAAATCAATAAGATTTTCAACGGATTGCCCAGCACTCATTTCCCCACCCCACATGAGTTAATTGTTGGTTTTTGCAATTTAGATCAAAGTTAAGCTTGTTGTAATGATTAACTTTGTAACATTATCTCTCACTTACAGAAGTTAGTATTCGAAAGTGAAAAAATGATTTGGTATTTGTTCAGCGAGAAGAGATTAGCAGAATGATTAAATGGTCTAAAGCATTAATCTGTAACATTTTTAGAGTCTAAGCTCTGATTATTTTTTCTTTTTTGAGCCTTGCGCATTAAGAGTAGGAGGGCAATGGCGATTGCAGCGACGCTAAAAAGTATAACATTGCCACGCTTGACGTAGCCAATCACATCTTCTCCAAAACGATAATAGAGCGAAAAAAAGAAGGTGGTGGATATTGAGCAGGCGAGGAAGTCGGAAAACGCAAATTTTTTAAAACTCATTTTGCTAAATCCGGCGGTTAGAAATAATCCATTACGCACACCAAAAGGAATAAAACGACCAATGATTAAAGTCATCACACCATATTTTTCATAAAACTTGGACATTTTCTCGACTCTTTGACGCGAAACCATTTTGGCAAAAAACTTAATTTCCCAAAGCCTTGGCCCTAAGTGGCGGCCGATCGCATAACAAATCAGATCACTGACATAAGCGCCAGTAAAAAGTCCAATAAAAAGTTGGATAGTATGATCGGGCTCACTGACCGCTAGCATGGCGGTTAAAAAAATCATTCCATCTTCTGAAATGGGTATATTGAGACCGGCCAAAAGTAAGAGGCCACATATGGCATATGGAGCAAGATCAATATGCTGATGAGCAAATTCTTGAAATGAGAGTAATAATTGTTCCATATTTGTTTGAAGAACCTAAGATAAAAAAGGCCCTCATTTAGTTAAGGGCCTTAAGAAGACATTTAGATATTATAGGTTATTTATTTTTAGAAAACCACTCTTTGGATCCTTTAGGATCTGGTTTCATTGTCGCAGAACCGGAGGTCCAATTCGCCGGACAAACTTCACCGTGTTTAGCAGTATATTGATATGCTTCCACTAATCTCAGAGTTTCATCCACGTTTCGGCCGACTGATAAATTGTTGATGGTGGAATGTTGAATCACACCCTTGTCGTCGATGATAAATAATCCTCGCAAGGCAATCCCAGCATCTTCCATCAATACTCCGAAATCTCTGGCAATATTTTTGTTTAAATCGGCCAAGATCGGAAAATGAACTTCACCTAAACCACCTTGGTTTCGACTTTGTTGGGTCCAAGCTAAGTGTGAAAAATGAGAGTCTACTGAACAGGCGATCACTTCAGTATTAAGTTTTTTAAACTTCGCCACAGCATCACTGTAAGCCGTAATTTCGGTTGGACAAACAAAAGTAAAATCCAACGGATAAAAAAACAAGACGTGCCATTTACCTTTGTAATCATCAGAAGAAATGGGTTTAAATCCACCATTGATTAGTGCATTAGATTTCCAAGCAGGAGTGGTTTTGCCTACAAGTCGAGTAGGGGTAACAGGAGTGGAATGAGTTGATGTAGTCATTTTTTTATTCCTTGTTGATTGCGTCGTAAAAGACGAAGGTTTATATAAAAAGTTAGCTGAATCCGGCTAATTTAGACTTTGTCGTTATTTCGGTCAAGGGAAACACATTGGAGTCTTTTGATTCTTTTTTTTTTGGTTTTAATGACAGAGACATCAACTCCGCTATTTTCTATGGACCAATGAATGGAATATTAAATATTTATCCCAACAACCTTGCCAAGTGATCAAGAGACTCCATTTTATTGTTTGAGCAGTTTAAACTGGTTCTTTCACCAAAAACTTTTCCGGGAAAAATTCTTTGATAAAAACTATTAATGTAGCTGGCCGGGCCCGCCGAAAGAGCGAGCATCGGTAGCAAAAAAACTGAGGTAAAAAATGGATCCTAAAATGGCCTACATTCCTAATCCTGTCGTTATTGAACAAACTGCCCGTGGCGAGAGACAATATGACATTTACTCGCGGCTCTTATTAGATCGAATCGTTTTTTTAGGAACTGAAGTCAACGATACCGTCGCCAATTTGATTATGGCGCAAATGCTTTTTTTAGATCAAGATTCTCCTGAATCTCCAATTCATTTTTATATTAATAGCCCTGGTGGATCGGTTTACGCTGGCCTAGGTATTTACGATATCATGCAACACGTATCGAGCCCTGTTTATACCTACTGTGTAGGGTTGGCCGCTTCTATGGGGGCATTGTTGTTACAAGCGGGGGCCGCTGGACATCGCCATGCACTTCCCCACTCGCGCATAATGATTCATCAACCCTTAGGAGGAGCACGTGGGCAATGCTCGGACATTCAAATTCAGGCAAAAGAAATTCAAGATTTAAAAGAACAATTACTGAACATTATGGTTCATCATACTGGCAAAGATTTTAAAACTTTAGAAATAGCTTGTGATCGCGACAACTATCTCAACCCGGATATGGCCAAAGGTTTAGGTCTAATCGATGCCATCATTGAAAAAAAGGGATTGGTCGAAAAGAAGAAATAACTAAACAAAATGATGCTTAGTAAAGTCTCATATAAGTGTAGTGAAAAAGAGTAAAGATCAGGGTAATAATGACCGATAGGTCTACTGTGGTATAAATAGAAGTGATTTAAGGCAAGGAACACTATCCATGACGAAAGACAAACAGGGCTCATTAAGTTGTAATTTCTGTAGTAAATCGCAAAAAGAAGTCAAAAAACTAATTGCAGGTCCGGGTGTTTATATCTGCGATGAGTGTATAGAACTTTGTAGCGATATCATTTTACAAGATTCGCAAAAGTCAGCGACCAAAACTTCGCTTGATAATGTCCCGAAGCCTCATCAAATTAAAGAGCATCTTGATCTTTATGTTATCGGCCAAGAACGTTCTAAAAAAATTATTTCCGTCGCAGTTCATAATCACTACAAAAGAATTTCACAACCACCTTCAAAAAAAGGTGATGAAGTTGAATTACAAAAATCGAACATTCTCTTGGCCGGTCCTACAGGATCCGGTAAAACTTTACTGGCACAATCATTAGCGAAGTATCTTAATGTTCCGTTTGCGATTGCTGATGCCACGAGCTTAACTGAAGCGGGCTACGTGGGAGAAGATGTTGAGAATATTATTTTAAATCTCCTGCAAAATTGTGATTTTGATATCGATCGCGCTCAACGTGGAATAGTTTACATCGACGAGATTGATAAAATTGCTCGCAAGAGTGAAAACCCCTCGATTACTCGCGATGTCTCCGGTGAGGGTGTGCAACAAGCACTATTAAAAATTGTTGAAGGTACGATTGCCGCTGTTCCTCCAAAGGGTGGCAGAAAACATCCACAACAAGAATTTCTGCAAGTTGATACTTCAAACATTCTCTTTATTTGTGCTGGCGCTTTTGTCGGGCTGGATAAAATCATAGAAAAAAGAATGACCAAAAGACCGATGGGTCTGATCAGCGACAAAAATAAAAAACCTGAACAAGAAGAGTCTTTAGTGCAACGTTTAGGGGGAATTGAGCCTGAGGATTTAGCGCGTTTTGGTTTGATTCCAGAGTTTATTGGAAGGTTGCCAGTGACTGCGATGTTAGAAGAGCTAGACCAAGCCGCCTTGATTCAAATTTTAACCGAACCAAAAAATGCCATCACCAAACAATATCAAAAATTGTTTGAACTCGATGGGATCGAATTGGAATTTGAAGAAGCAGCTTTGAAAGAAGTGGCCAGCATAGCACTTACTCGTAAAACGGGAGCACGCGGATTGCGAGCGATTCTCGAGCAAGCAATGCTCGATGTGATGTATGACATTCCTTCAAATAATAAAATCAGCAAAGTCATTATCACCAAAGATTCTATCCTGGGAACCAAACTTCCAGTCCTAGTAGAAGGTGAGAGAAAAACACAAGCGGGTAAAACTCGGATCACTTCTGGCAATGGCGTAGAGAATGCAAGCTAATGTTAGGAATGATTTTTAATTCTACTAAAGTAGTCGACTAAGCTTATTAAACAACTGAAAAGAGGTTTTTTTATCATTCTTTTAAACGCCTGGCGTTTGCTCAGGTATATGTTTTTAGTTGTTTCCTACAATAAAAAATACCTAGGAAATTGATACCTTAAGATAATAATCTTTGACCCAAATCCAATTCTTATAAGATAATTTTATTAAGTCATATGAAATGCTTATGAGACCAGGGCATTTTTATCAATCAACGGACGGGAAAATGGATTTTTCCCTGTAAATGAAAGGCGCAGGAGGTGCTATGTCCGATAAAAAGAATGATCCAGCTGAAAAAGGGACCGGCCCCACTGCTCGATCTTTCCCGTTACTCCCTTTAAGAGAAGTCATTATTTTCCCTCACATGGTCGTACCACTCTTTGTGGGGCGAGAAAAATCGATCTCGGCCTTGGAAGAAGCAGCTGCTAATGGTAACGAATTGTTTTTAGTCACCCAAAAAGATGCCAGTGTTTTGAATCCGGAAAAAGACGATGTTTATGAAGTAGGAACAGTCGTCAGTGTGATTCAAATGCTAAGGCTTCCTGATAATACGGTCAAAGTCTTAATCGAAGGCAAGTACCGAGCGACGCTCAAAGAGTTTGAAGAAACGGATCGTGGTTATCGTGCCAAGGTCGTCAAGCTTAATGACGAGATCGAAGACGAACTGAATTTAGAAGCGACCATCAGAAGTATCAAAAATATCTTTGAACAGTATGTAAAACTGAATAAACGCATTCCTCCAGAACTTCTTATGAGTATTTCGCAAATTAGTGATCCTTCTAGGTTGGCCGACATTATCGTCGCACACTTAGCGATGAAGATCCCTGAAAAACAACAAATTCTTGAAGCCACTCATCTGGAAGATCGTTTAACTTTGTTATTAGAAAAAATGCAAGGTGAAATAGAAATCATCAATGTGGAACGAAAAATTCGTTCACGAGTCAAAAACCAAATGGAGCGTTCGCAAAAAGAGTATTATCTCAATGAACAAATGAACGCGATCCAAAAAGAGTTAGGTAATAAAGAAGATGGGAAAAGTGAAATTACGGAATTTGAGGAAAAACTTAAAACAAAGAAAATGCCCGAAGAGGCAGTGGATAAAGTTAAGAAGGAAATCCGCAAACTCAAATCCATGTCACCGATGTCTGCCGAATCAGCCGTCGTAAGAAATTTTATCGATTGGATGTTGTCTTTACCTTGGCTTGAATATTCAGTCGATGATAACGACATCACTAAAGCGAAAACCATCCTTGATGATGAGCACTACGGATTAAAAGACGTCAAAGAAAGAATTATTGAATATCTTGCGGTACGCAGTTTAGTCGGGAACGAAGGAAAAGGAACCATTTTATGTTTGGCCGGTCCTCCGGGGGTTGGTAAAACATCAGTTGCTAGATCCTTGGCCAATTCTATGAATCGTCAGTTTGTACGAATTTCTCTCGGTGGCGTCAGAGACGAAGCGGAAATTCGCGGTCATCGCAGAACGTATGTGGGAGCGATGCCGGGAAAAATAATTCAATCGCTCAAAAAATGTAAAACATCAAATCCGGTTATTTTACTCGATGAGATCGATAAAATGAGCTCTGACTTTCGAGGTGATCCAAGCTCGGCGATGTTGGAAGTCTTAGATCCAGAACAAAACAAAGCTTTTGCCGATCATTACTTAGAATCAGAATACGATCTTTCTAAGGTGATGTTCATCATGACTGCTAACGATGTTTCACGCATTCCTGGTCCTCTTAAAGATCGAATGGAGATGATCCATATTGCTGGCTATACCCCATTTGAAAAATTGCAAATTGCTAAAAATTATTTGGTCAAAAAAGCGATTACCAATAACGGATTAGGAGCTTATGAATTGATAATGCCGGATAAGTGTCTATCAAAAGTTATTATCAATTACACCAAAGAAGCGGGAGTGAGGGAGCTGGAAAGATTGATCAATACCATCGCTCGTAAAACGGCCACCGAAGTGGTTGAGAAGAAGTATGAAGGCGGACGAAAGTTTAACATGACTGAGAAGTTAGTGGAAAAACATTTAGGTCCAATTAAATTTGATCACACCGATATTGAGTCAGCTCCGCAAGTTGGCTTAGTCAATGGACTAGCGTGGACTTCCGTTGGTGGAGAGCTGCTCCATATTGAGGTGGTGACGGTCAAAGGGTCGGGGAAAATTCAAGTCACCGGAAAACTTGGTGAAGTGATGCAAGAGTCGGCCAAGGCCGCTTTAAGTTATGTCAGATCGATTAGTGATCGTTTGGGAATAGCTCCTGAATGGTATGATAAAAATGATATCCATGTGCATGTGCCAGAAGGTGCAACTCCTAAAGACGGGCCCAGTGCTGGCGTCACCATGGCCACCGCCTTGACCAGCGCCATTACCGGAATTCCCGTAAAACAAAATGTTGCGATGACGGGAGAAATCACCATACGCGGAAGAGTGCTACCTATTGGCGGATTAAAAGAAAAATTATTGGCGGCCAAACAGGCGGGTATAACTCTGGTGGTGATCCCAGAGAAAAACGCCAAAGATTTAGTGGAAATCGCTAAAGAAATTAAAGATGGGATTGAGGTTGTTCCTTGTGCTATGGCAGAGGATGTTTTAAAAAATGCCCTCCAATTGGCCAAACCAGAAGAGTTTATGAAAGCGGTGACTAGTTTTCAAATTTTGGATGGTGAAAAAGCGGCTGAAGTAGCGAATTAATAAAATTGATATTTTTTTTAAAACACCCAACTTAATAGTTGGGTGTTTTTTTTTTAAGTTTGAAAAGATTTCAAAATTACGTCTAAGCCCATTTAATACCAGCACTGGAAAAATCATCCAGCACCGCTATAGTTAATGTCACAAAACTTGTTAGT
The DNA here is from genome assembly GCA_044356225.1 of Bacteriovoracaceae bacterium. Taxonomy (GTDB): domain Bacteria; phylum Bdellovibrionota; class Bacteriovoracia; order Bacteriovoracales; family Bacteriovoracaceae; genus JBIKWR01. The sequence continues at coordinate 26,899 of JBIKWR010000007.1, forward strand.
AAAAACATTACAATTTTTTTAAATTTTTTCAGTTTGATAATTCTATTTCAGATAATCTTTGGTGTTTTCTTAAATCACTGGAGAGTCAGTTATGAATTTAAACATTTATGGAATTGTATTTTTAATTTGTTTCGCACTAGTTTTTAATCAAACAAGTTGGGCGCAAACGGCGACAGAAAAGGACCAAGAGTCTTTTATTGCCTATCTTGAGAAAGTAGAAAACCCACCTCAAATGGAGCTCTTTCCTAAACATTGCCTGTTAGATTTAAATGGAGATGGTGCAAAAGAAGTAGGAAGTTATACTGAACTTTCATGTAATCATCGATTAGGATTACCTGAATTACAGCGATCATTGATTTTTGGTACAAAAGTTCAATCCGAATATCATCCAAAAAATTTATTAAAAGCTTTTAGTAAGATAAGTGACACGCTTGCTTTGAAAGAAGTTTATTTGGTTAATTGTCAGGATCTAAGTGCCAAAAGAACAAAATGCTGGTTTAAGAAAAAATACTTAAAAGAAAAATAATATGTGGTGGGCGGTACAGGGCTTGAACCTGTGACCCCAAGCTTGTAAGGCTTGTGCTCTCCCAACTGAGCTAACCGCCCCTAAAAATAACTAACCGTTCATTCAAAAAGTACATTCGTAAAAAGAACCTGGAGGTTCTTTTTACTGCAGGCTTACTCAGCACCAAAACTGCCCTCAGGGCACTTTTGTCGCAGGTAAGACTTCGCTAACCGCCCTTATGATTCAGAAATACTAACTTAAGTAAATTCATTCGTAAAAAGTAGCTGGAGCTACTTTTTACTCCACGCTTACTCAGCATCAAAACTGCCCACAGGGCACTTTTGTCGCTGGTAAGAACATCGCTAACCATCCGTTTTGTTCTGAAAGAGTAACTTAACTTATCTCTGGAAAAAGCCTTTCGGCGCTTTTTAACTCAAAAATTATTATAAAAAGCTCTAATTACTCTGATTTCTTAAGGTTATAAAGTGCATTATTTAATTCGTCTAGGGAGAAATAGTCCAAAATTAAAATACACATATTTAAAAAGACTAGCTCAAAGACTCTGGGCACAAATTTTGTTTCTAAAAATACTACTCAATCATAAATTATACTTTGGGTTTTCACTGCCTAGCGGTAAAGCTTGGGAAATAGATTCACTATTAAAAATTTACTTAAAATGGAGGTTTTCTTGAAAGTGATAACTCGTTTAATAATGGTTTTTATCGCCCTTTTATCTTTGGTGTCATGCAAAGACAGCGATAATACGTCAACAAATCTGCCTCAAACAAATGCGCCTCAGGCAAATGAGCCTCAAACAAATGAGCCTCAAACAAATGGGCCTCAAGCAAATGCGCCTCAAGCAAATGCGCCTCAAGCAAATGCGCCTCAAGCAAATGCGCCTCAAGCAAATGCGCCTCAAGCAAATGCGCCTCAAGCAAATGCGCCTCAAACAAATGCGCCTCAAACAAATGCGCCTCAAACAAATGCGCCTCAAACAAATGCGCCTCAAACAAATGCGCCTCAAACAAATGCGCCTCAAGCAAATGGGCCTCAGATCGAGCCACCGGTAGAAAATGATACTCCAACGGATTCTATTCAAATGCCAATAAATGATTTTTTATCTCAAGAAACTGAAAAGTATTTGGAACTGGCGAAGAAAAAAGAACTAGAAAAATCTAAAGATTTTATTAAAGAATATATTAAAGGTTCAAGTGATTTTGAAGGTTTTTTTGATCTTCTTTTAAAGAGCGAAAAAAGCGGCATTCCTTTTTTAATTATTGCTCGTACAGATCTATTAAAAGAAAAAGTGGCCAGAAGAAAAGCGATAGGAAATCTTAGATACATACTCCATTATGTTAATTTTGCCAAAATTGATTTTATTCATTCAAACTTTTGGGACACAAACGAAAATAATGTGGCCTATAGGGATATTGCAAAACTAGATCTGGGTGGAATTTATAGTTTAATTTACAAAGCTAAAGAATTAAAACTCAGGTTGGAGTTAATTCCAATTGAAGCATTAGTAAGTGATATTGAAGTGAGTTTTTTAACAAAATCTGAAAAAGTTAAGGAAATTATTAAGGTGTCAAATTTCCCCATTTGTTTTGAACTTAATGAAACAATGAACATAGATTTAAAAAATTTAGGACATTACTTGTTAGGCAACTCAGACGACTTAGTTGAGATGGCGAGAGATCAAAAACCACTTGCAGAAAACGATTTTGTTGAGTTAAAAAAATCTCTTTTATTAAATACTAAGGATTTTACAAACTCTCTAGGTCAAAGTTACAGCAATAAAGTTATGCTTGGAGAAATATTACTAAATATTTTGAATCTCAATCAGAGCGATTTATTAAGTCTTTTATCCTCTGTCAATCAAAGAAATAAAAGTTATAAAAAACGTCTAACGGACAATTTGTTAAACCAAATTAAAATTACTGGCAGGTTTTCGGTAAAAGTAAGAAATGCATTTGAAGGCGTATTACCATCTGACCGTAAGCTTAATTTAAACGACGATAACAATAATAGTGTCTATTACAATATTCCGGGATCTGTCATTTTTGATGTTACACCTAGTAAATTTGATATTCCTTCGAAGGACTATGAAGAGTATTTTAACTCCATCATCAAAGCTTTAGTCATTTAGATTAAAAAAACCTGAGGTCTTTTCTTTATAAAAAAAGTATGTAAAGAAGAGACCCTTCATAAAATTCTTCATTTTTGAGACCAAAATAATTTTTAAATTCCGTTTAGTTTTAATGTTAAAATAACGAAAAGGTCATTAGAGGGATCAGACAATGAAAGCGGAAAAAATCAATTACTCCGAAGTGGAAGAATTTGCTAAAACCGAAGGGTTAAAAGACATAGAGAAATTTGTGGTTGATTTGTCCAACAATGCTACGCCCTTCACCATATGGCAAAAAGATGACCAGGGCCGCAGGCTGATGGTGAGAGTTCATTTTGATCATATGAATCCGGTGGAGCCTGAAATTCGCGTTTTGCCAGAGAATGTTGAGAGTGATTTAACCATTTTTGATAAACAAAAATCCTTATTTATCTTTACGGACGATAAGGCCTCAGTTGGTGAAATGAGAATTATTTATGGTTCAAAAAGACACCTGATTGTATTGCCTCCTCATGTGCTGCATAGAAAGGTTAAACGTTATATTCCACAAGTGAGTACTCAAACTGAAAATAAAATGGTGACCTTTAGTAAAAATTCGGTAGTTTATGAATACCCTATTGTCGATATTTCTGAGACTGGTTTGGCATTTATTGTGCCTCCAAGTAAGGCGAAAGTTTTTCAATATATCAAAGACCCCATTCAGTTGATGAAAATACTCGACTTTAAGCTCCATGAATCGATGGTTGCTTATTCAGTCTATTTGACCAAACTACCAGATCATACTTGGTTTAGAGTTGGTGTGTGTTTTCAACACCCTATCGAAATTAAAGATCTTGAGGAAAACAATTCACGACGTAAAGTCGTGACAGACTTTTCGGCTTATGACGAAACATAATACCTAGAGAACTATCTAGATAAAATCTCAATAAAATTCACCAATTGTCGATACTGTATCGATGGATGATCGTAGCTACAACCGGTCCTCAAAACGTGAATTAATAGAAAGACTTGCGGCCCTTCAACAGATCGCAGTTGATTTATTAAAAGAACGGGACCCACACAATTTATTAGAACTTATCGTTTCACGAGCGATGAAGCTTCTCTTAGGAGACAGTGGGAGTCTCTATCTTACCAATCGTAAGGGTGAATTAGTATTTGAAGTCGCCTTAAATGAATCGATTGATCTTAATTTGGAAAGTACTGTTTTAGATGAAGGTGAGCATGGAATCGCTCATTACAGTTTTACACATAACAAAACTTTAAACATTATTGATGTCTATGAGATTGATGAAAGTTTGCCTTATCACTTCAACCAAAAGTTTGATATCCAACACAACTACCGAACGAAGTCGATGCTCTGCTGTTCTTTAACCAGCTCGAAAGGTGAAGTCTTTGGTGTCATTCAAATTATGAATCGTAAATATGGACCGTATGAGCTGTGGCCACTTAATTCAGAAAAACGTTTGGCGGAAATGCCTCACTTTTCTAACGAAGATGAAGAGCTTTTGGAAAGTTTTGCTTCACTGGCCTCAGCCGCAATTGAAAATTCTAGGCTCAATCGTGATATTCAAAATTTACTTGATGGCTTTGTCCGCGCAAGTGTCAATGCCATTGAGTCTCGGGATTTGGCGACTTCTGGACATTCAGAACGAGTGGCGATTCTGACAAATTCGCTCGCGGTCACACTCTCGAAAAGCCAAGTGCTGGAAGCAAAAAATATTAATTTTAGTAGTGAACAGTTAAAAGAATTAAAATACGCTTCGCTCTTACATGACTTTGGAAAAATTGGAGTTAAAGAGAGTATTCTCTTAAAAGCGGAAAAACTTTATCCAGAACAAAAAATGGCAATCGAAGCACGATTAATGGAGTATGGTCACGTGACAGAAATTCGTCACTTAAGAGGAATGTTAGAAAAGTTAGCAAAAGAAGAAAAAAAGATTTCTCCTCTAGAATTGGCCCGTGAATATAAAATAGTAAAAAATCTACGATCAGAAATTGAGCAGTGTTGGACCGAAATTCTTGAAATCAATAAAACGTCAGTCATCACGGAAGATAAAAGTAAAAAACTGGAAAAAATATGCTCTCATAAGTTTCATTTGTTAGACGGTAAACAACATCCGGTACTTAACCATGAAGAGAAAAAATATCTAAGTATAAAAAAAGGATCTTTAACAGACGAGGAAAGAGATGCGATCAATACTCATGTTAGTATGACATTCAAATTCCTTGAGCAAATTCCCTGGACCAATGAATATAAAAATTTAACCAAAATTGCCTATGCTCATCATGAAAAATTAGATGGCACAGGCTATCCTTTAGGATTAAAAGAAAAACAAATTCCTGTTCAATCAAAAATTATGGCGATTACCGATATTTTCGATGCCTTAGTTGCCATGGATCGTCCTTATAAAAAAGCGGTGCCTTTTGAAAAAGCGCTCGACATTCTCAATGCCGAAGCCAAAGATGGAAAACTTGATAAGTTCTTCTTGAAAGTTTTTATCGAAGCGAAAATTTATTTACGCAAAGATTTCATAGAAATTATACAACATCCAAAAAGAAAGGCTGCTTAGAATTGATATTGTAATCCTAAACTTAACGTCGTCATAGAAATAGTCACCGGAATCACAGTTTTTTTTGAAACAAAATCTAATTGAGAATAATCCACGGTAGCACTCCACTTGGTATTAAAAAGAGGCATTCCAGCTCCTAAGGCCATTTCACGATTACCTAAATCGATACTGATCCCTTCAGCTAAGGGAGCAAACTTACCATAAATCCAAAATGGATTGGCCAAATTAAAATTCGTCATAACATAAAGTTGTCCACCGGAGAGATTTTGAATTCCATAGTTGCCGGTAGTGATCATGCTCCATAGATAATATCCTGGCATCAGTTTAATGGTTATCAACGGATTGGTAGAAGTTAGCTCGTAACCTAGTCGTAAATTAAAGCCCACAACTTTCGCCTCATCGATCGTAGTTGGCTTTTGGGTGATGGTAAAGACATTCGCAAATCCCGAAAATCCTGCATCCCATTTTTGATTGATGGGTATACTGGCCCCACCTTTAGCGGAAAGGAGAGTTTCATTCAAATTAATCGCGTCTGGCATTTGGGTAAATTCCAAGCTGGTACCACCTCCACCGACAAACCAGTTAAGTTTTTTCTTGGTAGAATTTTTAGGTAAGGCCCTTTTTTGGCTTAACATATTTTCTGGTTCTTTAATTTTTTGTTTGGGGTAGAGATTTTTAGTAATAGTGATTGGCCATATATCACTATCTGAAAAATTGTTTTGGGTATAATAAGCCTCGACTTTCCAAAAAAAATCAGCATCTAAATTCATGTCATACGGATAAACTTGTGCTTGATTTTCGGTTGTTTCAAAATTGATAACTTGATTTTTAAATTGTTGATCGCGAGCGACAATTAGACGGTACTTTTTAGCATAGTTGGTACTTTTCCAAGAAAAAAGAATTTTGTCTTCTTGATAAGCGTACTCAAACTCTTTATTTTTAACCGGTCCTAAGAGAACAGGTTTAGTATAGAGATTATTAGTGGAGTTCACTTCTACGATAGAAAGTGGAGAGTATTCTCCTTTTTGTCCCCAAGCATCGATGGCGGCGATTCTTAAAAAGTATTTTCCTGGGGTGGGGTTTTGCCATTGAAACTTATTTTCATTAACGATTGTTTTAATCACTAATTTTTTTTCATTTTTACTGATTGATTGATCAGCGAAAATTTCTATTTCATATTTTGTAACGTGTTGAAGTTTTTCCCATGTTAAAAGCGTATAAGTGCTTGACCAAAGATTAGCTGCTAAAAAAAATGAAAAGTGAAAAATAAGAAAAGAAAAAAAAACTCGCATGAATTTATTTTACACGTAATTTAAATCGTCAACAGTCCCAAATTAAATCCCGACAAAATAGCTCAGGGTTATTGTTATATTTTTACATTAAGAGGCACGACAAAGGGATTTTTAGAGCGATTTTCGAGTAACCATTTTTCGGTCAAACAAGCATATCCTCCTTGGCCCCAGCCAAGCCCCCAGCTATTGGCAGTGAGAAAACAAAATCTTCCTTCTTGAGCAAAAAGATTCGCAGGTAATTTTATGTATCCAATAAAAAGAATCGCATGTCCTAATGCATGTTCATCCATCAGGTGTTGGGGACTCATTTGTTTTTGCGCTAAGATCAATCCAGAATTTAAATAAAAATTAGGTTTTAACTTTACTCCAGCAATCACTGGTAAATCTTTTTCGAGCGAATCTAATACTTCATCAAGCGTTTTAACGTATTTAAAATCACTCACTTGTAAAACACCGTTTCCACAACCTTTGGCCAGCGGAATATGGGTTTGGTTGCCGGGAACTTTATGAGTGGCATAGGGACAGTCTTGGAGGAGAGGAATGTCGAGTCGATTAGATTTTTGACTGACATCAAAACCATGGCCCACAAATGATCCCTTCACATCGCAAGGTTTTTCTTGGCAATCGGGTTTTGAGGCCCAGTAAAAATACTGTTCGGAGAGTTTTAGTTTCTTATTTTTTTGCGCGGCCAAAATTTCCAAAGCACGAACACCAGCAAAACTGCTACAGGTCGGCCGGTTTTCTTGATCACCAATGGGCATGGAAAATGCCTCTTTCACCGTATAAGACTCAAATTGGCTTTGATTGGCCATGGGCAATTCCATTAATTCAATAGGCACTGGATCTACATCGGGTATTTCAATTAAATTTTCCTTATAGATTTCAATTTTTCCTAAAAATTTTTCTTGCGCTTTTTTCCATTCGCCAAGAGTTTGATTAACTTGATTATTCCAGGCCTTATTTTGTTTATTAGTTTTGGTGGTTAGGGATTGCATTTTTTTTAAATAATCGTTTTGCCAATCTCTAGGAGAATTCGGATGAGTAGTGACTGTGGGGTCAGAGGGTTCAGAATTCTTTTGGTTGAGGGTGTTTGATTTAATTAACTCACGATTTGCGGCTAATTGCTGTTTTAACATTTGTTCACTAGAAGGTGCATCACCTGTCGCAGTAGAAGTTGGGAGTCCCTTTTGAGCGGCAATTTGTTGCCTAATCTTAGCTTTTTGTGCCTCAACTTTAGTATCGCCCACGGATTTTGACGTTGGTTGAGTGGGCAATGAATTTGAAGGAAGGGAGTTCTGCTGCACCTCTGGAGAGGTCATCTCTAATTTGATTTGCGAAAAAATATTTTCCAAAACAAGATTTTTTTCAGGCCCGTCTTGGGTTAGTGAGAATGCCGAGTGAATAAAAGTGCAGAAGACAAAAAAGACAATAGTTTTCATTTTGGTAACTTACCTTTTTTTATTTTTTAATTGTTCCACTGATTCAAGTTTAATAAATGGAGTAATAAATGATTTTTTAGCGATTTCTAGATCTGATAATTTTTCGGATCCCATCATTTCAATTTCTTCAGATGATGTATCCATTTTTTTAAAAGGATGAACTTGAGATAAAAAAGTGGATTTTTTTTGATTTGCCATGCCCACATACAGCTCACCGGTTTTTAATGAAGTTTTAGTTTTATTAATGGGGTTAACAATCGCCGCCTGACCTTGAGTCAGGGCAACTTGGGCGATGGAATCTTGGAAAGAGTCAATTTCGGAACTCATAACAAAAGATAATCCTTCTTTTCCAGCAGAAAAAGTCACCTGAGATAAAGATGTGTGGATGATAATCTGTGGTCTGGATGGTGGAGCTTCGCCACGAATTTGACCTTTGATCAGTTGAAAAAATGATTTTTCATCTTGAATTGTTGGCGCTAAATTTTTTTTATCTTTTTCTTTCTTTTGATTTTTTCGATAACGATTAAAATTCATTTCAGTTTCAGAAGCGATGGTTAAAAGACCATTATGAGTTAGTTCAATTTTCAACAGACCGTCGACTCCCGTGCTCACTTGATCTTCGGGATAAATTTTATCTCCAAGACCTAAGGGTACTTTGGAGTTTAGCAGGACATTGCCAATGACCTCAATCACTTTTCCAATCGGAGTTCTGGTCGAACCAGAAAGGGATGTGGAAAGAATCAAGGTTAAAAGAATAAACGAAAAAAAACGTTTGCCTGAAATTTTCATCATTGTCTTTCCTGGTTTTAAATTATCTTAAATCTTTACGCAAAATTTTACCTACGTTAGATTTGGGTAAATCCGCTCTAAATTCATAATGTTTTGGTTTTTTGTAACCGGTAAAGTTTTCGCTCGAGTATTTTCGCAATTCTGACTCATTTAACGTGGAGTCTTTTTTGACGATAAAAACTTTTACCGCTTCACCAGTTTGTTCATCAGGGACACCAATCGCCGCACATTCCAAGACTTTTGGGTGACAGCAAATAACTTCTTCAATTTCGGTGGGAAAAACATTAAAGCCGGAGACTAAAATCATATCTTTTTTCCGATCCACAATTTTAAAAAAACCTTGAGAATTCATAAAGCCAATATCTCCTGTTTTAAAAAAACCATCTTTGGTCATGACTTTTTCAGTTTCATCTGGACGGTTCCAGTAACCTTTCATGACTTGAGGTCCTTTAATGCAGATTTCACCAATTTCATTTTCCCTTAAATCTTGCTCATCATCATTTTTAATACACATAACGGTACTACAAATAGGTAAACCGATGGTGCCGTTATAATCGCTGATATTGAGTGGATTTATGCAAGCTGCAGGTGAAGTTTCTGTTAAACCATAAGCTTCGATTAAAGGTACGCCAGTAACCTCTTTCCATTTTTGCGCCACAACTTTTTGCACCGCCATGCCTCCACCCAAGGATATTTTGAGATGAGAAAAGTCGACCGTCTTAAATGTGGGTTGATTTAACAATCCATTAAATAAGGTATTGACTCCGGTAAATGCGGTGAAGGGGTATTTTTTAATTTCTTTGATAAATCCCGGCATATCTTTGGGATTGGTAATTAAAATATTATGAGCACCAACCGAGCCAAAAATAAAGCAATTCGCAGTCAAAGAAAAAATATGATAGAGCGGCAAGGGGGTGATGATAATTTCTTGACCTTCAGTGATTGAACTTCTAAGCCATTCTTTGGCTTGGCATATATTAGCGACAATATTTCCATGAGTAAGCATCGCACCCTTGGAAACGCCGGTGGTCCCGCCGGTATATTGTAAAAATGCGATGTGATCGAGATTGAATTCCGCTTTTCGAAAATCTTGAGAACGATGGGTATTTAAAATTTTATTAAATTTGATGGCATTTTTTAATTTAAAAGGTGGCACCATTTTTTTGACATGTTTTAAAACAAAATTAACGATCAGAGATTTAGGAAAACTAAGCTGATCACCGATTTCGGTAACAATCACATTTTCGATAGGGGTGTGGCCAATAATTTTTTCTAAAGTATGGGCAGCATTGGCCATAATTAAAATCGTTTTGGCACCTGAATCTTTTAGTTGATGCTCTAACTCACGAGCGGTGTAGAGTGGATTAACATTGACCACCACCATGCCAGCGCGCAAAATTCCAAAAAGAGCAATCGGATATTGCAAAATATTGGGTAACATAATTGCCACCCGATCTCCGGTTTTAAGTTTTAGTTCATTTTGTAAAAAACTAGCAAATCTTCCACTCGCTTCTTCGATATCAGAATAAGTTAGGGTCGTTCCCATATTGGTAAAGGCAGGTAAGTGAGCAAATTGGCGAAATCCAGATTCGATTACTTCCACGACGCTTTGATAAGATTGAGTATTCACTTCGTGAGAAGTATTTTGAGGATAACTTTGATGCCATGGATATTTCATAATTGTTCTCCTATAAATTAAATGATGATTGCTCAAATTGATTTGAAAGGGCATTTTGTCATAAGCTTGATAATAAAAAAAGTTAACTTTCGATCAATTGGAAAAAGGTATACAATCTTAACATGATCAAATTATTCAAGTTACTTTACCCGATTATTCGGCATCACCGATGGCCATTTTGGTTGAGTTTAATTCTTACGCTGATGGTCGCATTGATCACAGTGGCCCAAGTCTCACTTCTAGCACCCATTTTTAACACCGGATTTGACTATTCACGTCCCTTTACTGATACCGTCAAAATTGTTTTGTTGGTGATTGCCTTGTCTTTAGTCAATATTCCCGTGAGATTTCTCAGTCATTATCTCATCCGTAAAATTGTGACGATGGTGAGTTGTGAACTGCGATCACATTTTTATTCGCTGCTTTTTCATTTGCCCATGAAATTTTTTAAGCAACAAAAAAAAGGTGTTTTAACCTCAACGCTAGTTAACGACGTGCAGTTTTTGGCAGCTGGTGCCCATGGTCTGGTGGAGTTTATTAAAGAGCCATTTATTGCTCTAGCGATGCTGGGCTATATGCTATTTATTAACTGGAAGCTGACAACATGTTTATTGATTGTCGCCCCTTTGTTAATGATGATTTTTTCCATCACTGGTAAGGCCGTTAAAAAATATCAAATCAGAGTTCAAAGCCTGCAAGCAGAAATGGTTCATAATTTTTTTGAATCTATTCAAGGACAAAAAATTGTCAAAGCATTTAATGCTCAAGAGTATATGGGAAAGAGATTTGAGAAAATTCAAAAAAATGGTCTAAAACAACAAATGAAAGCCGTGATGGTAGAAGAAACCGCTTCTCCATCGGTTGAGTTAATTTTGACGATGGTCTTTAGTGTTTTTATTTTTTATGCATCTTCTTTAGTCAAAGAAGGTTCATTAGATGGTGGAACTTTGATCAGTTTTATTGCGGCGGTGTTGCAGTTTATGACACCGGTAAAAAAATTCCCTCGAATCGTTTTACGGATCAATCAAGCTTTAGCAGCAGCTGAGCGATTGTTTGAGTGGCAAAAAATATCACCCGAAAAAGATGAATTCAAAACGCTCGTGCCACCTCATTTTCAATCAATTGAATTTAACAATGTTTCTTTTGCCGTACCCACAGAAGAAGGTGGAAAAAAATATTTATTAAAAAATATTCAATTGAGCATCCAGCAGGGTGAAAGAGTTGCCATCATTGGGCCATCAGGGGCCGGGAAATCCACTCTCTTGTCACTACTGCTGAGACTGGAAAATCCATCGGAAGGAGATATTCTTTATGATGGAATGCCTATTAAAAATTTCTCGCTCGCTAACTATCGACAACAATTTAACTATCTTTCGCAAGATCTTTTTTTATTTAATGATAGTATTGCCAACAATCTTAATTGTTTAAACGATGAAACAAAAAGTGAAGATTTAAAAAAGATTTGGTCGGTCTTGGAAAAAAGTGAATGTCGTGAGTTTATTGAAGAACTACCCACCAAACTGGCCTACGAAGTGGGGGAAAGAGGGAGTAAATTATCGGGAGGCCAAGCGCAAAGACTGGTTTTGGCCAGGGCCTTTTACGCCGATTCACCAATTTGGGTGTTAGATGAAGCGACTTCTGCACTTGATCAGCTAACTGAACAACAGTTAATGAAGGCGATTGAGTCCATGGGTAGAGAAAAAACGGTCATCGCGATTGCTCATCGTTTAAATACCATCAAAAACTTTGATCGAGTTTATCATTTAAAAGAAGGCGTATTAGAGCAAAAGAATTAATATATATAGCGGCACTGGAAAACTCATCCAGTGCCGATATACATGAGAAAAAGTATTTTTTAATTATCTTCACCTTGAATCTCAATGTCCAAATCATACTTCTGGCCTAATTCTTTAAAAGTATTTACCGCTTGATTGAGATCGAAAAACTTACTGATGATCGAATTAGCCGCGTCCAATGGAATATTACATTTATTGGAGCATAAAAAATCACTAGAAAAAATAAAAAGTTTAGAGATTGGTTCTGAATTGGTGAATGAGGAATACCATTTAAAATAACTCTCTGCTAATTCCAAAATGCTATTTTGTAGATCTTTTTTTGATTGTTTATCTAAATTGAACAAAATCTTTCCGGTATCACGTTTTTTTTTATTGATCACAATATTAATCACACCACTTCGCGATAATTCTAGAGTATTATTAAAACAACGGGGACAATACATAGAGGTATTCCAGGTTAAAAAAAGTAAATCTTAGCTAACAGTATACTACAGCGAGAAAAAAATTGGGAATGATCGATCATCAGTTTATTAAAATGAAAGATGGAGTAGAACTCCATACCCACATAAATGAGTCTGGTAAAAGTCGTTGGTTGATTATCACTCATGGTATTGGCGAGCATCTTAGAAGACATAATTACTTGCTTGAGCTTTTTCGTCATGATTACAATATTATGCAATATGATTTAAGGGGACATGGGCGAAGCCAAGGTCGCAGAGGTTATGCTCCCGACTTTTCCATCTTTCGAAAAGATCTCAAAGAAGTTATTCAATTTTTGGTCTCTGAGTATAAGCTGAAAGATCATGTTTTGTTTGGTCACTCGATGGGAGCACTGATTACGGCTTCATATTTACAATCAATTAAAGATGAACCCGATCACTTGTATCCATCAAAAGTTTTTTTATCAGCTCCTGCATGCTCTCCTGGTGGCCCTTTTGCTCATCTTCGTGATGCTTTAAGTTTGGGAGTCACAGGATTTTTACAAAAACTTAAATGGTCAGTGGCCTTACCGGGTTTAGTTGATCTAAAGAATCTCTCACATAATCCGGAAGTGGCGATTGATTATGTTAAAGATCCTTTGAATATCCAAAAAACCCACACCAAATTGGCAATTGGGCTTTTGCATTCAGGTTTAGAAACATTTACAAAACCCTTACGCGCCAAGTGTCCTTTATATGTGGCGATTGGTAGCGAAGATAAGATAGTGAGTTTTAAACATTGTGTAGAATATTTCACCCAGATGGAAAAAGGAACGCAATTAGAAATTATTCATGGTGCCTATCATGAAATGCATAATGAAACTGCCGAGTATCGTAATATCTATTTTAATTTTTTAAAATCGTCGTTAGCTCTTTTCTAATCGAGAAATTCTTTCAAACGCCGGTGGATGACTATAGTACCATTTGGCATAAATGGGGTCTGGGGTTAAGGATGAAGCATTATCCTTATACATTTTAACCAAAGCAGAAATTAATTGTTGAGCGTTACTATGGTGGGCGGCAAATTGGTCGGCGGCGAATTCATTCTTACGAGAAAAATACGAAAATAAAGGTGTTAAAAAAAAGGTGTAAACTCCCAGCACTTGACTGGCCAAAAGGATCAGCATCGCTTCGCTGCTAGAAACTCCATGCATCGAAAAAAACCAAGAAGACGTGGCCAATTTCCCTAGAATAAAAAATGTTAAAAAACTAAAAACAACTGATTTGACCATCATTCCTAAAATATGGTTGAGTTTGAAATGTCCTAACTCATGGGCCATCACCGCCTCTAACTCATCGGCATTTAATTGTTGAATAAGTGTATCGTAAAAAACAATTCTTCTTTTTTTACCAAAACCACTAAAATAAGCATTTCCATGGCCGCTGCGCTTGGAAGCATCCATTACAAAAATTCCAGCGGTTTGAAAATTGACTTTTTTTGCCAATTCCAAGATGCGATTTTTTGTTTCACCATCTGCAAGAGGAGTGAATTGATTAAACCAAGGGGCAATAAAAGTGGGATAGATCCACATCATAAAAAGTTGAA
>JBIKWR010000261.1:0-2767 GCA_044356225.1 Bacteriovoracaceae bacterium
CTTAAAAAAAATTCAGACTCCTCTCTATGGCCAAATTTTTGTGGCGCTGGCGTTGCTTTTTGGCAACACCGCTACGCTTTTTATGAACACCCATTTTGGCCATGGCATTACCGCCCTCTTTGTCTTACTGGCACTTTATGCCTTGATGGAAAATCTTTTTTTGTTGCTGGGTTTAGCGAGTGGTTTGGCCTTGCTTTGCGATTATAGCGCTGGATTTTTTCTCGGGCTTTTGATCATCACATTACTTTTGAGCAAAACCTCATGGAGAAATTTTGCTTTTTTTATTTTGGGAGGATTGGCCCCCGCTATTTTATGGATTTGGTATCATCAAAGTGCTTTTGGTTCACCTTTTTCGATTGCCAATCATTTTCAAAATCCCGCTTTTCTTGATTCCACTCAAGAATCGATTCAATTATGGGGCGTTTTTACGCTGCCCGATGCTGGCCGTTTTTTTAAACTCTTACTGGGACCGGAAAGAGGAATTTTATTTACCCAACCTTGGCTATTACTGTCGGTAGGAATTTTTTGTTTTTTAATTTTTCGTCAAAATAAAGTAGCTCTCTGGGATGTGAGGTTGGTGCTGGCGACATTTTTTTGTTTATTGATAATGAATAGTGGTTTTGGCGCCTGGCATAGTGGTGGATCCCCTGGACCTCGTTATCTTTGTTATATTTTTCCCGCCTTCGCATTTTTAGTCGGAAAATACTGGCAAGAAATTCCCGCAAGACTAATTCCTTGGATGTGGTCGGGGCTAGGTGTTTCGATTCTTTTTGGGGCGCAAGTCTATGCGACGGGATTGAATCCACCGATTACCAGTTTATGGAGTTGGCAATTCAGTGAAATTTTTTCTTTTTTATCTGATGCCCCGATTAATCAACCTTATAAGCCCTTAGGAAAATGGCTGCTTTTTTATTCGCTTTTTGCTGTAGGAACTTTTTTCCAAATAAAAAAAATTAAGGACCATGCTTAAAAGCCGCAATCCCAGTCACCGCTTGACCGATCACCAGTTTGTGAATGTCTTCTGTTCCTTCATAGGTATTTACCGTTTCTAAGTTCATCATATGGCGAATGACCGGATACTCATCAATAATACCATTTGCACCAAGCATATCCCGTGCTTCTCTGGCGATATCTAAGGCCATACGACAGTTATTCATTTTTGCCAGTGAAATATGGTGAGGTTCAAGAACACCGCGGTCTTTTAGACCACTTAAATGATAAACCAGCAGTTGCGCCTTAGAAATTTCTTGCACCATTTTCGCTAGTTTCGTTTGAATAATTTGATAACTGGCCAAGGGATGATCAAACATAATTCTTTCTTTCACATAATCAAGAGCAGCATGATAACAAGTATTGGCCGCACCGATCACGCCCCAAGCAATCCCAAATCGCGCTTGCGATAAACAGCTTAAAGGGCCTTTTAATCCATCTACTCCGGGAAGAATATTTTCTTTAGGGATCAGACAATCTTGAAAATGGAGCTCGCCTGTTTCACTCACCCTTAAGGAAAATTTTCCTTTCATTTCACTTGCAGTGAATCCGGGCGTGCCTCGATCGACGATAAAACCGCGGACCCTACCGTTCAATTTGGCCCAAACAATCGCCAAATCCGCAAAGGTGCCATTGGTAATCCACATTTTATTGCCATTGAGTACATAGCCTTGACTGGTTTCTTTGGCAGTGGTGATCATGCCGCCAGGGTTTGAACCAAAATCTGGTTCAGTTAAACCAAAACAGCCAATCAATTCCCCTTTGGCCATGGCGGGTAAATATTTTTGTTTTTGTTTTTCTGTTCCGTATGCATAAATCGGCCACATGCAAAGGGCCCCTTGCACCGAAACGAATGAGCGTAATCCTGAATCTGCTCGTTCAATTTCTTGCATCACTAGACCGTAGGATACCGTATCGATCCCGGCACATTCATATCCTTTTAAATTTGCCCCGAGTAATCCCAGGTCGGCAAATTTCTTGATTAATTGATGGGGAAATTGCTCATGGCGATTGGCCTCTTGAAGGAGAGGTAAAACATCCACTTCAACAAAATTTCGCACACTTTGTTGAATAGATTTTTGTTCAGCGGTTAATAAATAATTAAAATCAATATAATTCAGAGATTCATATTTGGACATGATTTACTCCTGGTGGCAAACTCATTATATGATAAATCGTTTTGAAATTCTCGACCAAAATTTTATCAATTTTTTATCCGTTGATTTCACTTTAACAGATTTAAATCTGGCGCGCGCGCAAGAAGTGAAAAAATTGTTAACAAATGAACAATGGATTCAAATTTTTGAATCCCAAATGCAAAGCCGATTGCTAGACATCAAGGCCAGACATTTAAAAAAAGACAATCATAGTTTTTATACCATTGGTTCAAGTGGGCATGAAGGAAATGCTGCCATCGCACACGCCTTACGAGTGACCGATCCCGCTTTACTGCATTACCGTTCTGCCGGTTTTATGATCGAGCGAAGTAAACAAATTCCCGGCATGAGCATTCTCTACGATACTCTTTTAAGTTTTATGGCCAAAGCGGAAGATCCTATTTCTGGCGGCAGACATAAAGTATTGGGTTCAAAACCTTTAAATATTCCCCCTCAAACCTCGACCATCGCCTCTCATTTACCCAAATCTTTTGGTTTGGCCTTTGCCATTGCTCGAGCGAAATTGTTAGGTTTCAAAGGCGAATACTCTCAGGATGCTGTGGTTTTTTGTAATTTTGGCGATGCTAGTTTTAATCATGCCAGTGCGCAAACTGCCATTA
>JBIKWR010000122.1:0-9403 GCA_044356225.1 Bacteriovoracaceae bacterium
AATGCCAGTGATTGGACCGCCTTTCAAAATCTCGCCTTGCCGCTGATATGGTGTTGTGAAGATAATGGAATCGGGATAAGTGTTCCGACTCCTCGTGGGTGGATTGAACATGCAATTAAAGCACGCCCTTCACTGGAGTTATTCGCTTGTGATGGATCAAATCTTTTTGATGTCTTCGCGCAAACCCAAGCGGCCGCTAAAATCGCTCGCGAAAAAAAACGTCCCGTTTTTTTGTTAATGAAAACAGTGCGACTGTTAGGCCACGCCGGCAGTGATATTGAAACGAGTTATCTAGAATTAAAAACGATTGAAGCGCAAGAAGCACGCGATCCTCTTCTCTATAGTGCCAGTTACTTTCAAGAACTTAGTATTTTGAGCAAAAAAGAAATGCTGGAGCTTTATCTGGAAAATCGTGAGCGTATCGATCGCATCGCTTTAGAAATTATCCCGCGCAAAGTTTTATCTCATGCCGATGAAGTCAAGGCCTCCCTCCTTCCACCGCGAAAAGAAATGCTCCCTGATCATGGTAAAATCCTTGCTGCAGAAAATATTTGGGGCCAAGAAGTATTACAAATGGCCCGACCGCAAACACTAGGCAAACTGATCAACTGGGTTTTATTTGAAACCCTGGCAAAATTTCCTGAAGTGGTTTTGTTTGGAGAAGATGTGGCGAAAAAAGGTGGAGTGTATAATGTCACTGCCAATTTAGAAAAAAAGTTTGGCAAAGCGCGAGTGTTTAATAGTTTGTTAGATGAAACAACAATTCTAGGAACAGCGATTGGACTCTCCCAAAATGGTTTTTTACCCATTCCGGAAATTCAATTTTTGGCCTATCTTCATAACGCTGAAGACCAATTGCGGGGTGAGGCCGCAACCCAAAGTTTTTTTAGTCATGGGCAATACACCAATCCGATGATTGTGCGAATTGCTTCGTTGGCCTATCAAAAAGGTTTTGGTGGCCATTTTCACAATGATAACTCGTGGGCGGTTTTACGAGATATACCTGGACTGATCATCGCCTGTCCGGCGGATGGCGTGAGTGCGGTAAAAATGTTTCGAACCTTAGTTCATGAGGCAAGAGTTAATCAAAGAGTTTGTGTTTTTTTAGAACCCATCGCTCTTTATGCCACCAGAGATTTGCACCAAAAAGGTGACGGACTTTATACAGGTCTCTACCCGGCGATCGCAGAAAAACTAGAGCTAGGAGACTTTAATCTTTACGAACAACCCTCCGACACACTGATTATTACTTATGGGAATGGCACATTTTTGGCACTCCAAGCTCAGCAGAAAATCACTTGTACGATTTTAGATTTATGTTGGCTTGCTCCGATCAATGAAAAGGGGATCTTGGCCGTTGCTAAAAAGTATAAAAAAATCTTAGTGGTGGATGAATGCCGTAAAACGGGTTCTTTAAGTGAGGCCTTGATGACTTTGCTGGTCGAGCATGGCCATCATGATATTGTAAGGATCTGTAGTGAAGATACTTTTATTCCCCTTGGGACTGCCGCCGATTGTGTTTTAGTTTCGGTAGAACAAATATTGGAGAAACTAAAATGACCAAGAGAAAAATCGTACTGGTTTGTCCAGGCAGAGGAACCTACAACGCTTCTGAGCTAGGTTATCTCCATCGTTATCATGGAAAAAATTTATCGCAACTTCAAACTATTGAATCTCTCCGACGATCTATCGGGCAAACTTCACTTTTAAAACTGGATCAGGCCAAACATTTTGACTTAGATCTCCATACCAAAGGAGAAAATGCCGCTGCTTTGATTTACGCTTGTGCCTATTTAGATTTTTTAGCGATCGATCAAAACCAATTTGAAGTGGTGGCGATCACCGGTAACTCCATGGGTTGGTACCTTGCCTTGGCCTTCGGCCAATCTCTGAATGAAAATGCCGCAGCACTCTTGATCAATACCATGGGTTCAATGCTCAAAGATCATTTAATGGGCGGTCAAATCATCTATCCTCTCTATCAAGACAATTGGCAACTCGACGAAAAAATAAAAAAAGATGTTTTTGATCTGATCGATCAAACCAATCAACAACCTGGCCATGAATGTTCCCCCTCAATCTATTTTGGAAATTTTTTAGTTATCGGTGGCAATGAATTAGCGATGAAATTTTTATTAAAAACACTTCCACCCAAAGAAAATCGTTATCCGATGCTCTTAAAAAACAACGGTCCATTTCATACTTTGTTATGTCGTGAGATTTCTCATAAAGCGAAAGAACTCTTACCAGTATCACTTTTTTCAAATCCAAAGACTCCCTTAATTGATGGCCAAGGCCAGCTGTGGCATCCCAAAAGCACCTCGCTACCCAAACTTTGGGACTATACTTTAGGGCATCAAGTGACCAGGCCTTATGATTTTACTTTGGCATTCTCGCTCTCTTTAAAAGAATTTGCTCCAGATCATCTCGTTTTATTAGGGCCAGGCAGCACCATGGGTGGAGCCATTGGACAAACCTTAGTGCAATTAAAATGGAGAGGGATCAATACCAAATCAGATTTTATTAAGCAGCAAAAAGATAATCCATTTCTCATTTCAACCGGCATCGATCATCAACGATCATTGATCTTAAGATAAACCAACATCGCTCGAACCAATTGCCGTAAGTTTTTTTCAAACTTCTCATTGTTACAATGTTTTTGAATGACGGGATTTTTCATTATGGATGTTTGACTAAAAAGGGCATAATAATCCACCAGCATAAAAAGACATTGGACCATCCATTTTTTATCTTCTTCACTGAGCGAATGAGGCAGTTGTTCAGATAAATGCGCCAGTAATAATTTGCTACCGGGAGGACCGGTTTCAAAATCCTCTTGCGTTTTTTCATCAAAGTCCATGTCAATCTCGGTGGATTGAATGAGCTTAAAGGTGCGAGCAAAATGATTGGCATCGGTCATGATTGATCGAAAAACGGCAATGATCAAATCCTCAAAAGATAACTCCCAATTTTCTTTCACCACCGTTTCCACATTCGATTTAAATCTTAATATACATTCTTGTAAAACCGCCTTGGCCAATAAATTTTTGGTAGAAAAATGATAATTGATCGCTGACAAAGCTACATCGGCCGAGAGAGCGATTTCTCGCATGGAAGTTCCCTCAATACCTTTGTCACCAAAAAGATCATAGGCGGCACTTAATATTTTTTCTTTGGTATGTTTTGATTCTTCTTGAGTCATGTCCCTACTTCCCGGAAGAATCGATCAGGGTTTTATCACTTTTTCTGTTGTTGATCGTTTTGAGAATTTTTTGAGTAGCATTTTTTCCAAAGCTAAACATATCTTCTAAAATAGCATATCCAGAGGGAATCCAGACTAACGTCAAAAGTGTTGCGGAAGTTAAGCCCCAGGCCAAGGCCATCGTCATCGGGATGAGCATGGCATCAGTTCCCCCAATACCGTAAGCAGTTGGCAACAAACCAATTATGGTGGTTAAACTAGTGACCACGACTGCACGCAAACGCATGCCCGAGGCCTTGACTAAAATATCTTCTAGCTTCCAATCCGTTTCTGCTCTTAACTGATCTATAAAACTGATCAAAACAATTCCCGAGTTAACGATAATTCCCGCTAACCCGATCAACCCGATCATCGCCATAAAGCTCACATATTTTCCATGAAAATAAAAAGCGATAGAAAAGCCCACTAACCCAAAGGGAATCGTGGTCATGATAATCAAGGGTCTTAAATAGGATCTAAAAATAAAAACTAGTAACCCAAAGATTCCCACCAAAGATAAAATTAATGCTTGAAAAAGAGACTGCATACTTTCATTGGTTGATTCTTCTTCGCCGCCAAAGACTAAACTGACGTCCGGATAAAGTGCTTGGTTTTTTTGAAATAGTTCTTTCAGCATTAAATTGGCCTGATGAGAATTGATCACATTCTCTTCAATATTGCCCAAAAGCGTTCGCGACCTTTTAAAATCGTACCGTTTAATAATGTCTGAACCCGTTTGCTGAGTAAATTTGGCCACTTGACCTAAGGGGATTAAGTTTCCTTGGCCATCCATTAACTGAATTTTTGAGAGCTGCTCTCGATCGACTTTTTGATCCTCGGTGACTTCAATTAAAATATCCACTTCTTTATTTTTGAGATTAACATTAGAAACCCTTTCTCCTTTAAAGAGTGAGCGCGTGGTTTGCGCAATATTTTGCATTGTAAGCCCGAGTCTGGCCGCCTCTTCATAGTTAATTTTTGCATGAATTTCTTCGTTGCCTTTTTCATCATCAAAAGACAAGTCAAAAACTCCAGGTATTTTGGCCATATCATCTCGAATTTTTTCGGTAACATTTTTTAACTGAACCGCATCGTGTGATCGAAAAGTTCCATTGATGGGTTCTCCTACGGGGGGCCCATTGACTAATTCCTCAAAACTCAAGAGTTCAAATTCTCCTTTATCTATTGTTCGCAATTTTTTTAGAGCATCAATGTGAGTTAAACTAAAAGAAGCCTCTTTCGTAACATAAATTAGAATCAGCCCCGTATGCTCTCCCGTTTTGCCTTTTGAATCCGTTGGTCCCATGGACGAAAGACCAGCGCGAACCACCACGGATTCAACATCAGTTCCCAAAACAGATTGGACTTCTGTCGCCACTCTCGTTACTGCATTAAGCGTTTTTTCTACGGGAGTACCGATGGGCATTTCAAGTCTGGCCAAATATATTTCGGTTTGCTCTGAAGGAAAAAGCACAAATTTATTCACACCAAAAGCTAAATACATCGAGCCAATAATCAATAAAGAACAAACCATGGCGGTCTGATAACGACGAAGAATAGTGTATCTGACAAACGATTCAAATCGTTTGATGACAGGATTAAACCAATCTTCTTTTTGTTGTTTTTTAGGAGATCCTGTCCATGCCAAACGCATGGGTAAGAGGAGGAATGATTCCAGTAAACTTAAAACTAAGGATGTGGTAACCACAATCGGGATATACTTAATAAACTCACCCATCACTCCTTTAGTCACCAGCATGGGTAAAAATGCGGCAATGGTCGTTAAGGCCGTCGCGGTAATCGGTACCCATAACTGCAAAACGGAGTTTAAGGCCGCTTCTTTCGGATTTGTACCTTCTTCTACTAACCGATTAAAATTTTCCGCAATCACCACCGCATTATCCACTAACATTCCCAAGGCGATAACTAACGCCAAAATGGTAATGGTATTAAGGTTCATACCAAAGGGAGGTAACAGGGCAAAAGTTCCCATCAAGGCAATAGGTAATGACAAAGAGGCCATCAATCCGACTTTTCCCGGTAAAAAAATCAAAAGAATAATCACCACTAAAACCAGACCACTGATAGCATTGGAAGAGAGTACACTTAATTTTTGTTTTACTTTTTCCGCTTCATTGGCATAAATCAAAAGATTGAGCGATCCTTTTTTTTGCTGATAAACCGCTAACACTTGGTTAACTTCATCCACCAATTTTAAAGTGTCGGCCCCTCCCTTTTTATTGACGATCAATAAAGTGGCCTCCTCACCATTTAATTTGCTGAGCACTTCTGGATCTTCCGCTGAATCCACCACCGTCGCCAAATCTCTTAAATAAATTTTTTGGCCATTAAAATTGGCGCGAATCAGAATGCTCTCCAGATCTTCCTTATTTTTAACTTTACCTTCAAAGCGAATTAACTGATCTCCTCCTTTTTCGTCGGCAATGGATCCACCGGGAATGTTGACGTTTCTCGCCGCTAACTGCTGGATGATTTCATTGACGCCAATGTAGTAGGAATCCATAGACTTAAGATTGAGTTTGACGCGAAATTCTCGTTTACTAAAACCGACCATCCGCACTGCCGAAACTCGTTTATTATCTTCCAAGTCATCTCGCAAGGCCTCGGCAAATAAGTCGCGTTTGCGATTTTCATTAGTGCCAATCACGGCAATTTCGATGGCGGGAAATTCTTCAGAGTTGATCTCGGTAAAGACGGGGTCATCTCTTAAATCGTCGGGAAGATCGTTCACACTCTCCACCGCTTTTTGCAAATCGGACATGACTTCATCGACAACTTCATTATCCATATCCACCCGCACGACAATCGTGGAAAGTCCCGGTTGGCTGATGGATTTGACGTCTTTTAATCCACTGACTGTTTTTATTTTATCTTCTATTTTTTTGGTAATTTTAGTTTCAATATCTTCTGGCGTGGCCCCTTCGTATCGAGTGACGATCGTGGCGGTAGCAAAATTCACATTAGGATAGGATTCACTATTGATGCCTAAAAGACCCATCGTTCCAGCGAGCATAAAAAACAAAGTGATCACGACGGTTAATTTAGCGTTATCAATAAAAAATTGGAATATTGCTTTCACGTATTTTCTCCTCGTTGATCAAGATAATTAAATTCGCAAGGAAACTCTTGAAAGAGAGTAAAGTAAGACAAAAGTGTTTCAATCACTTGATACTTTATTTCAATTAATTCCAGTTCACTGACTAGGAGTTGATCTTGATCATTAATTAAATCACTCTCCGAAATACGTGCCTGTTCATACTTTTTTTGAGTGCTGGTCAAACTGGTGGTTAAGGCATCTTTGGAAATTTTTTGGGCGGCCAAACTTTCTTTTAAAAATTGAATCGAGCGAATCAAATGTTCGTGTCTGGCATCCATCGCTGCTTGCCAACTATGTTTTTGATAGTAAA
The DNA here is from genome assembly GCA_044356225.1 of Bacteriovoracaceae bacterium. Taxonomy (GTDB): domain Bacteria; phylum Bdellovibrionota; class Bacteriovoracia; order Bacteriovoracales; family Bacteriovoracaceae; genus JBIKWR01. The sequence goes on from JBIKWR010000122.1 coordinate 6,670, forward strand.
AAAGATGTTTTTCATAAAACTGTTTGTGCTCTTTGGCGGAACTCGTTCCTCTCCAATGGCCATCTAAGGGTATCACCACTTGCAGTCCGGCCGAAGCACCGGTGCGATTTTCCTGAAAACCGTCATTCAAAGATTCTGAAGTGTTAACATCTAGACCGGTCGTTTTTAACTGGCCAGCAAAAGTCACATGAATTTTATCGTATTCATGATCGATTTTTTTTTGCCATTCAAACTGTTCATTCGTTAATGCAACTAACTCATCATAAAAAGTAAACTCCAGAGGAGGATTGGCAAACTTTTCAATTTTATCCACACAAGTCATGACCTTCTTGACCGTGGTATCAAGATTTAAAACGGGCATTTTCCAATTTGTTTTTTTGAGTACTGGTAACTTCTCATTTAAGAGACTGATCAGTTGTTGACGAGCAAAACTTAATCCTGTCACATTCGCTTGGCGATTAGCGGCTTGCGCTTGGTATCTGGCCACGACCCCTTTATCTCCAATCGATCGTTTTAGTTTTTCTTGCGCCAAACGAAACTGTTTTTCTGAAGTTTTTGCCAACTCTTGGGAAATCATTAACGCCTCTTGATTGGCCATCAGTTGCCAATAAATTTTTCGTAATTCTACCGTAAAAACTTTCTGACTCACTTTAGACGTTAACTGGCCCTTTTGTTTTTCAATCGATAATTTTTGCGATTCACTACGATCGATTCGTCCAAAAAGATTTTTCCATAAATCCACACTTAAATTAAATTCGGTGACGGTGATCGCCTGATCTCTTAAAGGAGGTGCTTCTTTTGCATTCAGCGTTTTTCGTAATGATGATTTTAACTCCGTGGTCAATCCCCTTTGGAATTTTTTTTGCAGACCTAACGAATAGGTAGTGACCGGACTAAAGACTGGAGCAAAAGGGAATTGAGGTTGTTCATTGGTTTTAGCATAAGACCCTTCGGCTATAATTTTAGGATTAAACATGTCGGCATTTTTTTGCTCAATGAACTCGGTTTGTTTTTGGGTCGCCAAAATCAAAGAATGCTGAGGGGAAAATTCACCGCTGCCGATTTCCATTAACTGACTCTCGGACAGTTCCACGTGATCAGCAATTTGCGCTTGCGCCTCCCAGGCGATGCTTAAAACCAATACTTGCAACATCAACACTTTTAATCCAAACCATTTGCGGTAAATCATAGGAAACACCTTTAATTTAGGAAAAAATCTTAGTTTTAAAGTTAGAAAGAACGTTCGTTCTAAAATATAGATTTCATCTAACTTTGGCAACGATGGCGCTAAATTTGGGCGAAAATTCGCATCGTCGCTTTTAATAGGACTCATCTGTCTCTCTTAAAGCCCCTAAATTTCAGATACTTAAAAGATCACTAAAGAATTCATCAGCGATTGCCGACAAAACCAGTAGGATATTCTTATATGCTCAAAATTAATTTGAGCTTGCAGGGAGTTCCGCACTTTGAAAACGATCTTAGCAATGGTGATGATAGTGGGGATAAGCTTTTTTGGGCCAAGGGCCCAGGCACAAGCTAATCAGGCTTGTTATGCCCAGTGGGAAACCAGCCGAAATGCATGCGACGCTAGAAAACAAGCGAACATAGAAGATCACAACTCATTTTATTGTGGCGAGATCACTGGTGGCTGTGGGCAAGAAACAGCAGGACTGCAACATTTAGAAGATATGTATAGCTCTTGCGTGCAGCGCGTTAATGAAGTCTTAGCAGAATGTGTCGGTCGATAAACAAACTTTTAAACTAAGTCAAAAACCCTGTTGGGGTTTCGTAACTCAAGGAAGAGTTTAACATGTCTTAAAATCAACCAATTCTGGTTTTAAACTCAGTTACGATAAGCTAGTTATTTATTTAGACCTGCTCGTTCTGGGCAGGTCTTCTTTCCTGTTATAAAAACTTTTACCCACATGTTTTGAATTGATTTTTCTTAATCCAGGTGATTATCGAGGATTAACTGTTGACCGCGTCACACCGATTTGTTACACCATTACCTCATCCAAACTGACCTCGATTCAACACAGATAGGAGTTATTAATGGCCAAGACGACAATGCACCGTGCACGTTTTAAAATTCAAAGACGTTTAGGTGTGGAATTACCAGGACTAGGAAAACCAGGGGCACTAGAAAGAAGACCCTACCCTCCTGGACAACATGGACAAAAAAGAAAAAAACTTTCTGAATACACCGTGCGCTTAATGGAAAAACAAAAATTAGTTTTTCATTATGGTTTAAGAGAAGGTCAAATTAGATTGTTAGTCACTAAGGCCAAAAAAGTAAAAACTCGTTCATGGGTCGATACATTGGTAGAAAATTTAGAAAAAAGACTTGATAACGTGGTTTTCCGCCTCAATTTGGCCCCCTCAATTTTGGCCTCTCGCCAGTTAGTTCGTCATGGACATATTCTGGTTAATGGCAAAAAAATCGATGTTCCTGGGCAAGTGTTAAAAGTTGGCGATAAAATATCTTTAAAACCAAAATCCGCACAAAATGGAATTTATCTCCAAGCTAAGGCCAAACCAAGAATGGAGACTCCAGCATTTTTGAGAAAATCTCCAAAAGGTGAAATCGAAGAAGGCGAACTCATTGCCAATCCGTTACCAGAGGACATTCCTTTTGAGTTTGAAAAACAGTTAGTGATCGAGTTTTATTGGAAAGTGAAATAATTTCTCTTTTTTAAATTCAAAATATTTTAAAGCCGCTTTTATCAGCGGCTTT
>JBIKWR010000089.1:0-12164 GCA_044356225.1 Bacteriovoracaceae bacterium
GATTTTTATAAGCATCATTTTCTGCCTGAATTAAGCCGGTCCCCTCACCGACTGCACAGACTTCTCTGGTGCTTAGACAAACTGTCGAGGAATCCATTAACCAATCAGGTTTTTTACTTTTAGAACTTTCTTTAACATAGTCCGAGTCAGACTGATCGCTATTCATTTTTTTATTCTGCTGAGTTGATGAACAAGCGGTAAAAAGTAAAAGGAATAAGCAAAACGACATAGTTTTTAAAAGAAATTTTAAAAAAAACATAAAGTTGAATTCCTCAATGAGAAAAAATTTGAAATGGTCATTTATCGTACCTCACTTCAGTGAAAAATTCATGGGTTAATAAAACCTCAGGCATTTTATTCAATGGTAATCATCCTCAGATTCTTAGGTTCTTAACTTGGGTCAATCTTTATTCCTATCGAAGAACATTCAGCTATACTAATCTTTAGAACGACGAAATCTTCTTAAACGAGTGAATTTTATGTCAATTTTTGATATCGATTTTTGGTTTTTTGTCTTGCGAATGGTTCATCTATTTTTGGGGATCACGGCAGCTGGTTGGCTAGCAGTGCTCAATATCATGGTACCGCAGTTACAAAGTTATCAAAAAAAAGCACCAATCGATTTTTTAAATGAATGTAAGAAATTTGAGTTTCGATTACTTTTTTTTCTCTCTAGCTCTTTTGTTACTGGACTCATTTTGTTTTTTAAAAAGTTTTTCCTTTACGGTATCGACTCTAGTTGGAGTCTCAGTATCATCAGTAGCATTTTGGTGGCGATTTTTTTGTTAGGAAATTTGTATTTTGTTTTGCCTCGTATTCATCAAAAAATAATCGAGCAGATTCAAAATCAAAATCCAGCACCTACGTTTGGCAAACATTTGGTCCTTCTGCGAGTTTCATTAGTTTTTGTGATCATTTTAGTCACGTTAGTATCGGCGGCCCAACATTATCCCTATATTGTGCGCATAGAATGGGTGCCCTTCAAAATCTTGACCATGTTTGGGATTTTCTTTTTACTTCAGTTGATTATTATTCAAGGAAAAGTTGGACCTTTAGTGAGACTTAGCACGACTCTTATTTTTAGTTTTATCACTAGTTTTGGTGTTTTACTTTTACTGACCCTTCATTAAATATAATTTAAGGAATCATCCAATTCGGGGTTAGACAGACGTTGAGAAAAAAAACCTTCCAATGCTTTTCCCAAATCAGTTTTTTAGCTTCTTTTACTGGGGAAGTTTCGATTTCCCAAAATTTCCTTAATATTTTTTCGGGAATCACTTGGGCAGGATAAAAAAGCTGATACGCTTGGGTTAAGACTGGTACCAATAGTGAATGGTTTTCCAACAAATTTTCAGTCGGAGCACCAGCGAGTTGATTTAAGGCATGGGTTATTAATGACGTGCGCTCAGTGAGCTCCTGACAAAGATGAAAACGTCTCCCTTCTGAAATCGTTGAACTTCCAGGAATTAAAGGAGCTTGTGTCAGGAGTGGATCGGCATTGAGACAGGATTTCCACTTTTCATTCGATAAACTATATAAGCTGCATGGTCCTCCAAAATCCGAAGGATGATTGAGTATTTGTTTTTGAATGATCGGCCTGGCCTCTGGCCCAAAAATTTTTATTAAGTGATGATAAATCACTTGGCGATCGATCAATCGAGGGCGAATAGTAAATGAATTTTTTTGTTCATCAGATTCATTGTCGCCTTTTGATCCTGGAGTAAGATCTAGTTCGTTCATTGAATTTTCGGGAGGAGGTAGTTGTAAAATAAAATCTTTGACAACTTTTAAATCCTCCGCTGACAGCGCTGGATATTTAGTTCCTCTCGGCATATTTTCAGGGAAAGGAGATTGAGGACGAATAATTTCTCCCCATTCTTTGGGCCAAAAATCTTTTTTTAATCGATAAAATAATGGGGATAATGACAGTTCTCCCGGAGATATTAAGCCTTGGGATAAAAAATCAGACAAAGTCATGGTGGAGTACTCATGGCAAAGATTACAATGATTTTTTTCCAATACTGATTGTATTTTTTCAAAAGAAATGTCTTCGGAAAATGCCAAAGAAAATTGTCCGGAAGTTAACAAGACCAAAAAAGAAAAAATTATAAACTTTTGTATTCTCATAAGGTTTTGGCCTCTATCGTTTTAGCTCCAACCAGCGGAGTAATCCCTTGGACCGTGACCTTAATTAAAGAAGCTTCATTGGATTTTGGACTGGGAACTTTTAACAACTCGGCAATACTTGACGCCACATGCCCAGGAGTTAAGGTTTTGCCATCGAGTTCAGCATGAGGTGCTCCTTCACCAAATGTTCCTCCATAATTTCTTCTTTCATTTTGTTTCGGCGATTGATCATAAATATTACCTAGCACTAAATGCTCTTTAATTTGCCCAGATAAAACCGAAGTGCAATTGGCCATCCAGCCATGATCAGAACCAAGGCCATCAGTTCTGGGAGTACGAGAAAAATCGCCGGCCAAATGAATCACTGTTTTATCAAAAACATTTTTTTCTTTTAAATGATTCACCAAAGTCATGAGTCCCGATGCTAATCCTTTAAAATAAAGACTTTGACTGATCAGCATCATCAGTGGGCCGATCAGATGCATATCGTGAGGGAGTCGATGATTGGTGTTAGTAAAATTGGCCGTTAGCTGGTTAGCATTTTGATTTTTATTATTAAGCGCTGCAACTATCCCAGGGTTTAAAAGCACTCCATGACTGGTGTTTAAATCTCCTAAAACTCCCGCATTAAAAGAAATAGCTGAACTTAATTTTTCATCGATCAAAAACTCGGTCACGGCCAAATGACTTGCGAGAAAATCATTAGTCACTGTCGAAAAACATTCGCGAACATCCTCATTTCCAATGTGGCAAAGATTATTTCCTAAATCCCAGAAAAAATTTCGATGTAATTGCTGACTCTTGATAGTTTGACTATTACTAAATTGGGGACCCAAAACTGGCCGATTCGTTATTCCCTCAATAGGAGCACGCATATTTTGGTTAATGACGTCTCGGTAATTTTGATACTTCTGTTGGTAAACTTCCGTTAACCCATCGACACCTTTTTTTAAAAGTTGTTCAGCATTTTTGCGATTGCGATAAATTGGCCTCATATCAGGCGACAATTCAGAAGCGACCTCCGCCATATAAGACTGATAAAGGTCCAAAGCATCATTGATCAATTGTCTGGAAGCTTCACTTTTGACTCGAATATGATCGTCTGGTTTATTTTTTTTAAATGGGCCCATGAGCTGCCCTAGTGGATCTTGTAAGGTATTGTTGATTGATATTAATGACGTATTGTTTGGTGAGCGATAGGCCTCATTCTGACTTTGTAAATCTACCGCCGGCAAATAGCGCTCGCTCGCCGAAGCGACCATGCCATTAAGACTATACCCACCGGGAACGGGGGCAATATTTTTTTTCCGATTAATCGGATGGCCATCGGTTCCAGTATTGATACCGCGAAAGGTGAGCATATGTGTCAGCAAGGTGCTCATTTTTTCACCATTTACAAAATCAGTGGACCATAACCAAGGCATCAAATATTTTCCCGTGTCCGTAGTGGCATAAAGCATTTCGTGATCACGATAATCCTGGACAATTTTATCTGCTAAAGAAGTTTTCACCATTGGGTTGGGAAAAAAAGAGTCTTTTGCACTCATCCTTAGTGGCAAATCAAAGGTCCATCTAGGTGGGCCACCGACCATCATGAGGTGAATATAGTTAACTGTATCGGATTGCTCTTGCGCCTGGGCAGAAGTTCCCATCATGCCGCGAAGAATTTGCCCCACACCGTCGCCTAAAGGGCCATAGCTGGTGACTAAAGTCCCCAGAGCGATTAAATATTTTCTTCGACTTAGTTTACTCACCGATCGCTCACTTTTAAAGAACGAGTGTACGTAGGATGTTCAATAATTTGGTATAATAAATTTTTAAGATCTTTATCTTTCTGAAGTTGTAACGCCAAATCGATGACAAAATTGACCGGATCATCGTTCCCATTTTTAGTATTTTTATTAAGACTAGATAACTGCACTTCTATTCCGGTTAAAAAAGCATAATAACGTTTGGCAAAGCAGGCATAAAAATCAATTTGACGACTTATTTGTAGTCCTAATTCATTAAAATTTTTAACCGGGCGTTTGATCACATCGACATCTCCACCTTGATTTTGAATTTGTTTTTTAATGTCAGGATCATCGCTCATCAACGGACGATAGTGAAAAACCCCCCAAGGAGCAGTATTGGCAAAAGCGGGTTGGTCGTTATTCAAAAGTAAAATATCTTGGGAAAAATCGTTTTTAAAAACTTTACCACTCGCCAAGAGATTAGACTCAGCCGTCAAAATACTTGGAAGTGGATCTATAAAAAGTAAATTTTGAAATCCATTAGGCATATTGATCGCCACAGTTTGTTTTAAAACCAAGTTTCTCGCCAAGGCGGCCAAAGGATCCATGGTAGCGTGGCATTGCATACATTTAGCACCTTGGCGAAAAGGCAACTCTGATTCTTCAAATGTTTGCACTAACTCTTTTATGTCTTCACTTTTTAATACTGGTAAATCTCGACACATAAAATCGCTGACAATCGATTCACTCCAGCGCCTCGGCATTTCAATTCCACCGGTAGCTCTTTCATTGACTTCTAACCCTAAATTGAGCGCTAGATAACTTCGTGTTCCTAAAATTCCTCCGCCAAAAGAAAGAGCAATATCTTGTTGATAATCTCGTCCTCCGGGTAACTGTGGTAAGTTAACCGGAGTGAGGGATTGAACTCCGATCAATTCTCCTCGAGGAATAAGTCGAGGATTAAAAGTTTGATAACCACCATTTCGTCGATTGCCATTTTGCCTATTCTCTGGCGTTCCTGTCGCAAATTTTAAATTTTTAACCTTGATATTATTGTTGGCAACGATCGGCAACTCAGCAATGAGTGAAAAATTTTGGCGATCACCCATTTCTCCCTGAATCTGTCTGACCGCCATCAGACTTTCTGCTGACGTTAGCACTTTATCTACTTTAACTGGACGATTAGATTCATCCATTCCAAATAAGGCATGGGTTATATGCAAGGCCATTTCTTCGTTGTCATAAATTTGATAAGTGCCTTGATAACGAACCATTCCTAGTGAAAAAAAATCCACAAACTTAAACCATGAGTGATGCAATAAATGAAACGTTTGGAGAAGTTCTGATTCAATCGATGCAGCTGGTAAAGTTTGACCATTTTTCTTAAAAGAAACATTTTTAATTAACTGTTTACAAGCTGCAACTCCAGTCAATTGTTTTTGCTGAATCATACCAAGACGAACATCAGCAGCATCTGGAACTTGGCGTACAAATTGACGGTAACAGCGATGATAAATCTGTTCTTCAATGAATTGATCATTGTCGGGTAAACTCTGGGCGGCAACGATATTGATCACCAACAAGCTAAATATATTAAAGATTAAAATAAATTGATTGTTCAAATCTTAATCCTTACCAGAAGAATAACTAAACTTGATTTCGTCACATTCATTCAATGCAGAGTAGCGGACACCTAGTTCACATTCAATCAGTAGTGTAAACATTCCAGATGCATAGACGACTTTGTAACACTTTTTGTTACCTAATTTAAAATCCCAATTGGTGGAGACATATTCTATGTTCATAGAACCGCATACTTACAAAATAATATGCTTTAAACGGTTTAAAAAATTTGATGGGAAATCTTTAATCGATTAGGAGTTGAGCATTAAACAGTTTGGATATCATAAGTAATGATGCCGCCCTTGGCGTAAGGGTTTTGGTGATCTCGCTGAAAAAAATCTAGTTTCATCACTGCCAGGATATGGACGTTGGTTACCCAGAATTCTTGATCAACTCTAGCAAATGTTATGATTTTTAATTCCAAATTTCTAGGACTTGTTTGTTTTCATTCAAAGTAAAAACGTTGGCCGGTTTACCAGTTCCGGACTGACAACGACCATCTCCAATACAACCGAAAACTGCGATCAGAAATCCGTTTCCAGAATCTTTAACTCCAGGAACATCGCCAGACCAAGTTTTGCCATTGAGAAATTGATTCCATATAGGGTTGATGGTTTTTGAAGGGTAGAGGGCCCAAGATGTGTTTCCCCAGCCCTTAGTACAATTAAATCCAAGGGGAATGACTTTATCTGCTTCAAATTGAATATCAAGTTCAGCGAATCCCACCCCGTAAAGACGTTCTTCAGGGAGGGAAAATGTCGAATAGTCTGCCAGACATGAAGTATAAACTCCCCATTGCTCTAAATGTAATTCCATTGCAAGGTAAGTATGGGCGATAAAAAATTTTGCCTCCGCTTTATGAGATTTTGCTTTAAAAGAAGCAAATGTTTCTTGGCCGAAACTGACCAGAACACTCATGATCGCTACGGTCATTAACAATTCTATCAGTGTAAATCCTTGATTTTTTCTCATTTCGATTCCCCATTGTTTGCCCTGATAACTCTGTTCCCAACTTCATAGTGACTCAGGGAACGGGGTAGAAAACGAGAGAAATATCGCACTATTTTAGCTATTTATAAGACAAATCGCAGACCTCGAGATATAGCTAACACATGGAAATTCTTTGCACATTAAAAAACCTTTCCCTCCATTTAGGTTCTAGAACCCTCTATGACAACATTCAAATCACCTTGCACCAAGGTGATCGGATTGGGCTCTTAGGACTCAATGGCCAAGGCAAATCAACTTTGTTTAAAGTCTTAAAAGAGGAGATTTCGCCAGATCGCTCAACTCCCCCTTTTGCTTTTGATAAATCATCCCAATTTACCAAGGGTGTTTTTGTGGTTCCGCAAGAGGTGAATGGCAATGATTTAAAGTTAAGCATCTTAGAGTATTTTTATTCATTTTATCCCGAGCTCAAAAATCATAAAGATATTTTAGATCGCCTAGGACACTTGAGTGAACTCAGTAGCTCGCAGTTAAAAGAACAAGAACAAAGCTGGCTAGAGTTTGAACGCCTGGAAGGTTGGACTTTGGAACAAGATTTTCTCTCTTATCTAAATCATTTCTCCGGTCTCGACCCAGAAAAAAAATTAAAAGATTTAAGTGGGGGCGAACAACGCAAAGTTTTATTATCGATTGGACTCTCGACTGCCGCTGACTTGGTTTTATGGGACGAGCCAACCAACCATTTAGATCTTGAATCGATTAAAATGTTCGAAGAAGAACTGCTGCAATCAAAACAAACTTATATGATGATTACCCATGATCGCTACCTCTTGGGAAAAACCACTAATAAAATCTTTAATTTACATGCCGGAAAAATTGAAGCTTTTGCAGGAAGCTACCAAGACTACTTAACTTATCTTAGTGATAAAGAAAGCCAAGCGATGCTGCTTTTGAACCGTTTGAATAACCACTTAAGAAGAGAAACCGCCTGGATGCGCCAAGGAATAAAAGCGCGCGGAACCAGAAGTAAAAAAAGAGTCGAAGGGTTTCATGATCTAAAAGGTAAAATTACCAAAATTCATGAGCAGGCCAGACGAGAGCTTAGTTTCCAGTTACAAAATACCCAGAAAAAGTCTAAGAAGTTTTTGGCCTTTAAGGATGTTTCTTTTCAACATCAGGGTGGCAAAAAAATATTTGAAAATTTAACTCTCGATCTCTTTAAAGGAGAAAAAATTGGCATCGTTGGTGCTAATGGAGTGGGAAAAAGTACTCTTTTACAATTAATTTGCGGTCAGCTAACGCCCAACTTGGGTGAAGTTAAAAGAAGTGAAGGATTACAAATTCAATATTTTTCGCAAAAAAGAGAAGAGCTCATTCCCACTCAAACTCCGGCTGAATATCTAGGAGAAAAATCCGATTTTATCATTTTAAGTGATCAACGCCAGATTCATATAGCTAGTTATTTTGAAAAATTTTTGTTTCGCAAAGAAGATCTTCATCGCCCAATTTCTTGTTTATCAGGTGGAGAAAAAAACCGTCTGCAATTGGCCAAGAATCTAACCAAACCAGGTGATCTTTGGATTTTTGATGAACCTACCAATGATTTAGATTTAGAAAGTTTACAAGTTCTAGAAACACAGTTAGCAGAATTTCCAGGAACCATTTTACTCGTGAGCCATGATCGAGCTTTTTTAAGTAATGTCACTAATAAAATATGGTGGATGAAGACAAATAAAAAAAATGTTACCGAGTTTGAATTTTTTGAAGCTGGATATGAACAAGTAGCTCCACTCTTAGAAACGTCCTATCTTGCAAAAGAATTAGAGGAAGAGTTTCCGGAATCGGCAGACTTAGCAACACCCACTAATCCAGATCAAAAAGCCAGCAAAGGAAAAATGAGCAATCAAGAAAAGCTGCGTTTTACTCAATTGCCAAAAGAAATCGAGCAGACTGAAAAACTGATTAAAAAGTTAGAAGTTGAGCTTGCGGCATTTGATTTTTCTAATATGAATAAAGATCAAAAACAAAAATATAATCAGATTAATAGTCAGTTTAAAAACGAAGAAGAAAAATTACTCAATTTATACGCGGAGTGGGAATCTATTTCTGGCGATTAACTTTTATGTTGTTTCTTTTATAATACGTTTCCCAATACTCTTTTTCACTCAATGGTGCTTGCGGTGAATCCACTTTAGAAAGATCCTTGTTAATCTCATTTTCAACACTATTATCTCTCACGATCTTTTGATCGGAACTAGGAGTGGGTTCAACATTGACTTTTTTCTTCGCTTCAATCAAATCGTCAATCGAATCATTTGGGCCAAGGACAATACTGGTTTCACGGTAGAGTAAAGAACTTGGTGTGGCACTTTTTCCATCACCGCCACCTAAATTATTTTGTTGTGACAGACCTTTGATTAATGACTTAATTTCTTCTGAATCACTGGATAACTTTCCTTGCTCGGGAGTGGCGGCTTTTTTTTGCGCTTCCATTTTTGCTTTTTCTTTATTTTCATTAGCAATAACAATATCGGAAGCGGTTTTCATACCTGTGGCCGTATAGGTTTGGGCCCATCCCGCCAATAAAGCCCAAGGTGCCATGATGAGAAAAAATTGAAAAAAAAGTAGAGTATAGTTTTTCATGTTAAAATTATCGGTTTTAAAAAATTAATATTAACCGGTTATTTTAGTCTATTATTATTCTTGTTTTACATTCTATCAAAGTATCGGATAATAACTCCATGTCTCAATCAAATCGGCCACCCATTTGGAAACAACGATTTCTTATTTTACCACGTTTTCAATGGTCTATAATTCTTTATTTTTTCATCATTTTTATTCAGTTTATTTTTATCCTGCTCTATGGCCTCTATCGAGTGCATTCCAAGCTGTCTGACAATCCCATGTACCTTGAAGCCTATTATGAGGCCTTGCCATTTCTTTATACTACGTTTATCTGGATTACCTTTTTTTCACTATTTGCAGTGGTGTTTGGTGGCATTTTTGTTTCTCACAAAGCCGCAGGTCCTATTTTTCGTTTGCATCAAGTGATTAAAAGTCTCAAAAATGGAAACCATCAAGGTGAGATAAAATTTCGCGAAGATGATTTTTTTCCTGAAATTGAGCGTGATCTTAATGAATTAATTAAGACTCTCAAAAAATAATAAATTTCATTACACCTCTCATGAGCAATGTATATCCTTAACTTCCCGCTTTTATTTTAGTTATTCTAAATATAGAAAACGATCAATTGGCCTTAGCAAGGAGCTTCTATGATTTTTAAAACATCTATTCTTCTTTTTTATTTATTTATGATAACAAAAGTGATTGCTGGTGAGAGCACTTATGTAGATAAATCTTGTGAAAAAGTTATCAGTAAAGGAGAGCATCATTTATGCGATCCTAACGCCCAAGGTGATAATTATAGTTGTGGCGAAAAACAAGATTGTCTCAACATCGAAAATGTTCCTGGTTTTCAAACTATTTATTTGGCCGGAAAATCCTGCTTGGCCAGTGGAAAAACCAATGCACTCAATTGCCAAATCGATCAAGATTGTTGTTCAGGTAAATGCTTAAAAATAAATTCTGCTAAAAATTCTAATGCCAATCAAGGATACTGTGCTCCAACTTTTACTTGTGTCGATCAAATTTCTGCAGGCGAGCAAATATGTGGAGTCGCCAATTGTGCCAGCTTAGAACTGGTTGAAGGAAATCAAGTCAGTTTACAATCGATGACTCCCGATAATGGATATTGTGTAAAGACTGCTTCAGCTCCAATCAATAAATTACCCAAAATAGTAGGTGAGTTTATTCCTGGAGGAGCTGGTGAAAAATGTCTTTTCCAAATCGATGAAGCTGATCAAATTGCTTTTCATCAGGCGCAGTATAATGTCGTTGGTTTTGAATTTTTGGCGGCAACCACTGAATCAAACGGCGATCAAGATTTAAGGAGTCATTTAAGTAAGTTCGCTGTCCATACTCAAGAAAAAAGACTGGCAGCAAAATTAGCGTTAAAAATTAAAATTAAAGAAATAATTGATGGTGTAAATTTCACAGTTTCAGGAGCAGAATCGGGAAATACACCACCTCCTATGCCCCTTATTTATTCTGGTCAGTATTTTTTGAATTTAAATAAATCTCAGATGGATTCCGTTGATTGGAAAAAAGTAGATTGGACTTCATTTTTCTATGACCGTTGTGCATTTTTTCAAAAAACTCCAGGAGCAGAATGTTTTAATTATCTTATGCAAGAAAATGTCAGTAAAATTAGCAAAAATCTTAATCAATCTTTTGTTCAGAAAATTTTAAATGTTTCAAAAAATGAAATGACAAAAGAGAAAAAAGATTTTCTCAAAAATGAAACCTGGGATAATAGTTTCTCTGCTCATCAGCCCTTGGTCAATCCTCTCAGTATATATTCTGCCCCGTTTGAAAGTCTCTCCAAAATTCATCAAGCGATGTCGGAGTTTGAATTAGAAAACCTAAAAATTTATGTGGATTTTAAAAAAACAAATACGACGACTTCTCAAACCGTTATCGAGCAAAATCCTAACATGCCTATCGATCTGAGTAACAATTCAGATCAGATCATCATGACTTCCTCGAGTAGTGGATTGGAGTGGTTTAATAAAATAAATGAAGAATTTTCTTTAACTAATTGCCCTGAAACTCAAAATCAGGCAATCGTAAACAGCTCTACGCCAGCAACTGCCAAATTAAGTCAAAGCCTCAATGAAACAAATTTTGTTGAAACCGGCTGCCAAGTAAATCAATGTTTCATCTATGAGTATGGTCAACCTAAAAATAAATTTGGTCTCTATGATCCATTCATACCTGCAGCACTGAAGGATTCAATCGCCAAAAGAACTATTCGCCTAAACGAACAACAATCAGCACCCGCAAAAAATGGATTAGTGCTCAAAGAAATCTTTCAACTCCAAAAACCGGGAGTCAATGCCTCCAAAAAAGATCAACCATTCACTTTCAAAAAACTAAAATTTGTCGTGGAAAATTATTTACATGCTTATGATCTTCCACAAAATATGATGCCAACGAAAAACGATATTTTAGATGCTTTGTCTCAACATGATAAATACACTTTGGCCAATCCAAATTTCTCTCACTTTGCCCATACCCTCTCTCCATCTTCGTTTGCCTATACTAAAAATATTGAAAAACTATTTTATCAATTTGCTGGGTCTGACAAAAAATGTGATTCACTTCCTATTGATCGGCAAGATTTTATCAATCAAATCACCGCTAATTTGAACACGATTGCCATTTTTCATACCGAACTAGCGATCGCTCATGAAAAATCAGCAAAATGTTTTGCCGACACTCTTCAGTTACACTCCATTCCACCCACCACTCCGGTGATCGCCGAAAATGGAGTCGACGTTATTGGTTCAACAACGATTGATAAAAAGACAACGTCTGATTTGAAACTCAGTAATCTTAAGTCCAGTGTTATTTTACAAAAATATCAGCAAGCGACTAAAAAATTCCTGCCGGTAAATTTAAATTTGGAAAATTTATATAAGGAGTTTAATACTGGTGTTAGCGAGAATAATGTTGATAGGGAAGAAGAAAATCTTGATTTAGCTGGTAAATAAGCAAACTAGTTAAGTTAAGTTAAGTTAAGTTAAGTTAAGTTAAGTTAAGTTAAGTTAAGTTAAGTTAAGTTAAGTTAAGTTAAGTTAAGTTAAGTTAAGTTAAGTTAAGTTAAGTTAAGTT
>JBIKWR010000232.1:0-3484 GCA_044356225.1 Bacteriovoracaceae bacterium
CTTAATCCAGAAATATATGGAACCATTGCCGAAATTGGTGCTGGCCAAGAGGTTTCAAGAAATCTTTTTCAGGCGGGAGCGGCTTCCGGTACCATCGCCAAAACAATTTCCGCCTACGATAAAATTATTAGCGACATTGTTTACGGCAAAGAAGAATCGGGCCGCTACGTCTGTGAGTCGCGAGTTGAACGGATGCTGGATAAAGAGTTTTCTCAACTCCTTTTACGATTGAAAGAGCTACGCTCAGAAAAAACCCGCTACTTTGTTTTTGCCGATACGGTGGCCACCACCGCTTTTGGCAGTGATAAACCTGGTAAAGGTTGGTTGGGTGTTCGTTTTCAGCATCAGGCGGATGCTCCTCACTCACAAGTGCTGTTAAGTGTGGTGCTCAAAGATAAAACCGCCATCCCTCAACAGTATATCGTGGGAGTTTTAGGTGTAAACCTGATCCATAGTTGTTATTACAAATCTAAAAATGAAGCCGAATTTGTCCATTCCTTGATCGATAATTTAGATAAATCCAGATTAGAGCTCGATGTGATTGAAGTTTCTGGCCCGGGATTTTCTCATTTTGATAATCGATTGCTCAATTTGGAATTAGTAAAAAATGGTGTAACTGAATCCGTTTTTTTTAATGCCAAGGGCGAGGCCTTCCAACCGGGAGATGTTTTTTATAAAAAGCACATTCTGGTTTTGCGGGGGAGTTTTCGGCCACCAACCTTAGTCTCGGTGGATATGCTCAATACCGGTCTGAATAAATATGCCGAGCTGTTAAAAATTCCCCGCGAAAAAATTTTAATTTTAGCAGAAATCACCATGAACAATTTAGAAGTTTGGGGTGATAAAGGTGGGAAGGATTTTGTCGGTAGAATTGAGTTGTTAGGCCCCTTAGGTTTGAACGTCATGATTTCTAACTATGAACGGCATTATCGTTTAAGCACTTATTTCCGGCGTTTCACTCCCCATCCGGTGGCGATGGTGATGGGTTATTACAATCTAAAAGAAGTGCTCGATGAAAAAAATTATCAAGACCTAGAGGGTGGAATTTTGCAAAGCTTTGGCGTTTTACTCAACCATGAAGATAAACTCTTAGTTTACCCTTACCAAGAAGAGGGCGGTAAACTGTTAACGTCCACCCAACTAGAAGAAGAAGTACCCGAGAAATTTAAGTTCCTTTACCGACATCTTAGAAAAAATAATTTGATCATCGATTTAGAACAGGCCAACAAAGACTTACTCCATATTTATTCCAGAAAGGTTTTAATGATGATTGAATCGGGCGATAAAACTTGGGAGAGCATGGTTCCTCCTACAGTGAAAGAAACCATCAAAAAAAGTCAGCTATTTGGGCATGGGTGAGATTTGATAATTGTCTGATATTCATTTCATAATTTCTTTGAATTGACGATAGTAGACTATGCATAATTGGTCTTTTGTATTGAGTTTTTTTCTGATTTTATTTTTCTTAAAAAATGAGAATATCTATTCTGCTTTTTACCCCGTAAATGACATTGTATGGGCCGAAGGGGAAGTGGCCAATTTACCACTTGGTGGAATGATGCATTTAAGAAGCTCACCTGGAGTGTTTAAAAATAATTCTATAGGAACACTGCCAGTTACTCAGGATATACAAGTGTTAAATGAAACGAGAATTTCTAATTGGGGACCAGTTTGGTATCGCATTCGATATTGGAAAAATGGGAAAATACAATATGGTTGGATCAGTGGTAAACATGTTAAAATTCAGAAGTTTAACAATAAGGTTGGAAGAGTCGCTGGAGTGCCTAAAGATGATAGAGATGGTGGATTGCGTTTAAGAATTTGTCCCAAGGCCGATGATAATCAATGTCCCCATCTAGCAATTATTCCAAATGGAGCACCTTTACAAATCCTTGGACAGAATACAGACGGCTGGTACCACATCGTTGCCAATGTTAATGGGCAGTTAATTGAAGGATGGGTGAAAGGTGACTATCTCGATGAAACAAATGAAGATTTAATAGTAACAAATGTGCAAGATTTTTTAAATCGAGTTGATAAAAGTATTAACGCTCTAAAGCTTCTGGCCGATTGTCCACCAGGAAATTCTTCTGCAACAATCAGCGATATTTTTGAAAGTAAAAAAGAAATAGAAACGGACGAAAATACTTTTCCAATGATTGATGAAAACTTAAAAATGCCTATAAAAGATTTGAAACCGAGTGCGCATGTGATTGCATTAATAAAACATTTTGAATCATCTGGAGAATATGATGAAACTCTCTACAACTGCCCTGCGGGTTGTGCCACAATCGGTTTTGGACATTTAGTTCACAATGATAGAGTGGGGACAAATCCAAACGCGGAAGCTCCTTTTAGAGGAAATGATGGATTACTCAGAAGAATTAGTGAAAATGAAGCGGAGGAATTGTTACATAACGATATTAAGCGAGTTGCGATAAACCCTTTAAAAAAACACTTAGGTGAGGAGTTTGAGTTAACGCAAAATCAGTTTGATGCTTTGGTCAGTTTTACCTTTAATTTGGGTGGGGAGATATTAAAGGTGGGAAAAAAAGATCCTTCAATAAAAGAATTGTTAGAAGCTGGACGTTTTTCAGAAGTACCAGACATTTTAAAAACTTTTAAGAAAGCTGGTGGGGTGGTGTTACCAGGATTAATTGCCAGAAGATTTGTTGAGGCAGAACTTTTTATGGGAAGAAAAGTAGGTTTAAAATGAAAATGTTATTTTTCTTGTCTCTTTTTTTTAATGCCGTTTTTACAATATCATATGCCCAAACTCAGTTTGAAATAGATTATCAAAAAAAGTTTGACCACTTTAAAATGGCGACATCAACAAAAGTAATGGCGAAACGATTAAGTGAATTAGAAACATTTTGTTTGATGGAAGTTAAAAAAATCTATGAACAAAAAAAAATGAGTTATGGTGATTGGGAAAAGACATTAAATTTAAAAGACCAAGAATTAAGGACCAAACATTTTACACCACAAGCTGGATCCTTGGCACAAATTGAATTTTTAGTTGAAAAAAATGAATTTATCAAAGAACAGATCAAAAACATCAATTCAAAATAAAAAACCCCACTCATCTTTATATTATTTATATTATTTAAATAATTTAAATTTTTATTAAAGATTAAGCGGGGTTCAAGTTTCGCTCCAAACAATCACAATAAGGAGGGGGGGAGTATTGTTTAGAGCGAATTAATTCTGGACAAACTATGACGAGATTTTCTTCTTGGAAAAGTAAAAGAATTGATTAGAGATCATTAATTTTGCTAATGAGTTTGGCGAATACTCGACTCCAGCTCGATGAGCCAGGATTTACTTTTTAGTCCCCAAGCAAACCCTGTGAGTTTTCCCGATTTTCCAATCACTCGATGACAGGGAATAAGTAATGGCAAGGGGTTACGATGACAGACGCCACCTACGGCGCGAAACGCCCGCGGGCGATTGATTGCCTGGGCCAATTCGCCATAAGAGCAAG
>JBIKWR010000090.1:0-12138 GCA_044356225.1 Bacteriovoracaceae bacterium
TCAAACATCAAGAACAAGTTGAAATGAGAGAACTGAGTAATATCCAATATCATTTATTAAAAATTTTAATGAATAAGAAAACTTTTTTTGATGCGATTGAAGATCTTGGGGATCAGTTAGATATTGATCCCCAAGAAGTTCAGGATTTATTAAAAAAACAATTAATGCTGTTGCAAATTTACTTGAATAAGATCTTCCACGTTATACATTTGGTTTTTGATTAAAGCTTTGATCGCAAAAGGACCACCTCCATTTGCAGGGAAATGTCTAACAATTGCTTCGATAGTTTCAAATTTACCTCCGACAGCAATTTGAACCAAATCACCAGCTTCTAATCCCAGATATGTAGAGATAATAGGCAAAGCCTTTGAGTAAGGTCCATAAGGAATACCGTGGTCTAATTTATGCCACATACCGTTTTCAGTTTTCACCCAACCTTGGATCGCGGTGGGAGATAAACTGGAAGCGAGTGTTTCTACATTTGATAAAATATATCTAAATCCTGTTCCCCAAGGCTTTTGTACTAGTACAGGTTCTCCAATTTTATAGTGAACATAATCATTTTTAATCTCGTTAACAACTTTTGATAAATCATTTAAATAATAATTATTAATGTAGAATGACATACTGGATGGATTGTTTTCATCCAGTATGATTTTTGCTTGCGTATTGGTATAGGAAAGATTGGCAATTTTTTTTACTTCTAACTCATTAGATGGAGCTTGCGGATTATTTGTACTACGAACTTTATCACCAATTTTTATATGATCATATCCGACAGCAAAATTTTGAATTAATGGATAACAAGTCCCTTTATAATTAGTTAACACTCCATTTTCTTCATTTAAGATCGACACCCATTCTTTGTTAGCTTTTTTACAGAGAAATTTAGGTGTTAAAAATGATTTGGTAAAATCACTTAACTCGCAAAAAAGTTCTTCATCAGTACTAATGGTCAATTTAGAGATGTAGCTATTCATTCCTTCCTCTACTGTTATGCCTAAATGACTTAAGGGAATTGATTTCCCGTTACTCAAATTTGCCATTAACCCATCAATGCTTAAAACGTTAGCTACGAATGTATTATTGTTAGTATCACTACAGACCTCATCACCCACATTAATTTGGAATGCAAAGATACTAAAGGAATGAGCCAAACCCAATCCCAGCATTAATTTTTTGTGCAAACTAAATGACATACGTACCCCCTGTAAAGTTAGTTGTGCCTTTTAAAAAGTCGTTTCAAAAAGCTTAACAGGCTTTAGATCAGGTAACTTTTTGCAGATTAAAACTCAGCAAATTGAAAGACTTAATCGCTCAATAAAAATAAATGAGTATGAGAATTAATGCCAACAATAAAGGGTGTTGTTCACAAACGAGAAAAGGCACTATCGCTTGGAAGGGTCTTGGTTATTATCGACGGGCCAGAAATCTTTTAAAAGCAGCGCAAACCATAGCTTTGGAGTATCAGGGAAAATTTCCCAAAGACTACGAAACTCTTATCAGTATCAATGGAATTGGCCCTTATACCGCCAGTGCCCTCCGGGCACTGGGACATGGAGAAAAAGATTTAGCGGTGGATGCGAATTTAGAGCGAGTGCTGGCGCGCTATTTTGGCTACCTTGAAAAAAAGGGGCCTCATTTACAAAAAAAAATTAAAAACGAATTTAAAAATGAAAACATCTTTAATGAAATTCCTGCTCACGAATTTCGTCATTTAAATGAATCCCTCATGGATTTAGGACGAGTCTTATGTCAGGCGCGGAGGGCGAGCTGTGAGCTTTGTCCGTTAAAAGAAAGTTGCTATGCTTATTAAACAAAAAATCCTTCAAAATTTCCGGTGCAAGATCAAAAGAGTTTAAAAAAAGTTGAACATCAACTTCTACTCAACAGATTTTTAACATTCGACGCCACCGGAAAAAAAAGTTTTAGTTTATCAAAAAAAATCTGGTGAATGGCTCGAAGGTCAGTGGGAGTTACCTACCACTGTCGAAAAAACCACCGACAAAAAATTAAAACAATATCCAAGATTAAAAATGCAAGGTGATAGTTTATTCGAATTAAACTCAGGCATAACGAAATATAAAATCATCAACAGAGTTTACTATTTAGAAAAAGAACATAGTAACAAAGTAAATTTTCATAAATTAAAATTTAGAAAAATTGATTCTCTAAAATCTAATTTCACTTCAACCACGCTTAAGATTTTAAAAAAATATCATTCACGTTAATTTCATTAGCATTAAGGGTGCGCACTCTGTTTTGTTGCCGCCTTTGCTATGGAACTACAGTTCCAATTAATCCAAAGGCACTTTCGGAAACTTGATGGCCCGAAAGGGTTTTTCCTGGAGGGAATCCAGAGAATTGACCTAGAGCTCTCCAACTAGTTTCGTGAGTGTAACCACTAGGTGGTGTATACATGCTAAAATATCCACTATCTAAGCCTCGAGGAGTGCTTGGATGAGTAAAGAGTACTCCTGGTCTTCCAGTTATGTATGTTGCGACGACTCGATAACCAATCCAATAATGACCAGGATCAAGAATGATAGGATTAGAAGAATTTAAATTGGCCCCAATTCTCACGATAGGCAAGTTGGCGAAAGTTGTATTTACTTGTGTTCTTTTTTGATTTACCGGTAGTGAGATTTTAGAATACAGAGGGAACATATTGGGAGGAAAACTAACTACTTGATTGCCATTATTAAACTGTCCGTTAATATTAACCGTCCCATTTGAATCCCAAATATAAACATCAATTCCATGAATGATACTCAAGCCACTCAAAACTACATGAAATAAAAAGTAATCAAGTCTGGTTCGCTCGCTTAAGATAAAGTCATCCAAAACAATTTCAGAGCCACCAGGAAAACCATTTGGACCGGTTAAAGGTCTGACGGCGCTCCAATTATCGTTTGCTTGATAGACATCATAAATACTTTCAAAGTTGACCCAAGCTCTTTTAGTTCCAGCGTGAGTCATATTTAATGTCATAAATACCAAAGCAATAATTAAAAATTTATAGTGTTTCATATAACCCTCAATGAATAATTTTTAGAACTTTGAAGCACTATAAATGGGTTAAGAATTTTTTAATAATCAAATATAAAGATTCTGTCAGCAGGGTTAAATAACGCGAATTTTTTTCTCATTTAAGAAAAGTTTTCAGCTAGATTCCTGCATCTCCTCCATTGGCGGAGTTTTTAGCACTGGCTTTTGTATACTCATTTAGATTTGTATCGAAATCAAAGACATATAGTTCCGATAAATCACCTGATTCTGGAAACAACATCCATCCATCAACTGGATGATAGGCATAGACTGTGGTTTTAAATGGTACCGAGGGTTCGATAGTATTTCCCATAGGACCAGTTCCTCCAACGGGACTGGCAACAGCATTAGAGACCAAAGGATTGTTCCAGACAATTGTTGTATTTGAACCTCCTATATTGCCTGCTGCAAAAGCAAAATAGGCACCACCTATTACCGTAATCCTATTTGCTTGATTAGATATATCATCGACAGCTGGAGCGTTTGCAAACCCAATAGATTTTGTACCAATTTTGTTGATGATTGCCTGAGTAGTATTACCTGGTACCCAGCTATCGCATGTAGGAAACGTGAGGCCCTCATTACTAAGTCTATTTTTATCCGCAGTTGTTATCGCTCCAAACCCATAAGAAAAGTAATGTTCAGTTGGAGGTGTAATACCTAATGCCGGAAAACAGGCAGTGTAAAAACCATAACTACCTTGAAATGCTTCTTCCGCACGACTGAGATTGCTGATTAAAAGTTTAGCTTCAGTAAATCGCGACTTAACTTGAAAATTTTTATAAAGAGGGATTACCACTGATGAGAGGACACTCACGACTGCGACTGCCACCATCAGTTCAATTAATGTAAACCCATTTTTAAAATTATTTATTTTCATTATTCCCCCTGACGTTCAACACTAATTATCGCCTGACTGACTATGCTCGTTGATGAATGCGAACAATATTTTTTCATCCGAGTCTTGTTTCTTAATACTTATTATAAATGAATGATGAAAAAAAAGTTCTAACAGATTTGTCCCGATAAAAGTGTAAGTAGATGAAACGATTTATTATTTTATTGAGATGATTATTTCGACATAAACTCGAAATCAGAATAATAATTTAAAGGAACGAAACGACCAATGGCCCTAAAATCTCCATCACATTCACAGGATGAAGACATGACGTTGTTGCCAATGCCGACAAAAGAAGTCGCCACACAGCCACAGGAAAAATCCAGTGATTGGTCAAGACTACCTTCGGATTGATACAAGCAATGGCCACCACATTGGTAATTATCGAATACGGATTCAATGCTTACATTAGCTGGGACGGTGAGATATTTTCCCACGTTGGATTGAGGACCATTTTGTCCAACGACTTGCCACTGGCAATGATCAGTGAGTGCAAAACTTTTTACCTGACTAAAAATAATAAATGCTAATAAAAACAAATGGCACTTCATAATTATAACTTATCGTAAAAAAAATATTTTAAGGCCAACATTTTTGACCTTAAGTGTGCGTGATACGCTAAAGATAGAAAGCCCTAAGAAGTAATCTTAGGGCTTGTTAAAAAAATTATATTGCTGCGTTACTAAAATCAAGTGAAAATTTTTCGATATGAGCACAAATACTTTTTTTAAATTGATCAGCATTCATTTTATTGACATTATCATCACTTGATTTACCTTTCCAATCCTCAATCCAATCATTCACAAGCAGATCCATTTCCGCTGTGTTATTCTTTGCATTTTTTCCAAAACCTCCACAAAATTTTATATCTGTTTTTTTGTCCATTCTAAATTTTAAACGTGCCATCATAGCTCCAAATGCATCATTAGCAACCAATTCTGCTTCTATGGCACTACCTTCTGGCCATTTATTTTCACCGGATTCCTGTATTTTTTTTGCATCTTCTTCTAACTTATCTTGCTCCTTTTTCTCATAACCGGCTTTATCCAAGGCCTCTTTGGCGGAAGTTCTTAGTTTACCATCCTTCAAAAGTGTGTCAGCTGCAGTATTAGGTTCCATTTGACCAAGCCCTCTCCCAGGACCACCACCAACTTGTACACGCTTTTGTAAACCACCACTTTCATGAAGGGCCGTCCATAGATACCAGTTAATAAATTTATAATCTGTAAAAGTACTATTACCCCCTGCCACTAGACCTGTTATAAGTAATTTTCTAAATGAGATTATTTTTTCATCGATTGTTTCTCCTGTAGCTTGTCCTGAGCCTTTGACTTTGAGTTTTGTTTCATCTTCTCCACCATCCTGAGTAACCACAATCTCTTCATCAAAAAAAGTTGAAATAAAACTCAATGTGACATTTGGTTTCACAGTTAATGTCCAAGTCTTCACGTTAAGAAATTCAGATGGAAGTTCCGCTAGAATATGAAAATTATCATGGCTGATAATCGTCATGGGTGTTTGATTGAATTCAATGTCGGGAGCTAGATTTCCCGATGGATTAAATCCTGATCCTGTGATGAGAAAAAGTTTATGAGGATAAGTTGTCTGATCTAAGGCAGTTATTGTTTTGGTTTTATAAAGTGATAATAGTGCTAAATCACTCCCGGGATTAAAAACATATTTTGCTCCAAAGTTTTGAGTGTAATTTCCTTGAGAGATAATAAAATTACTTGTACCGGCTTGTACATTTGCAGGTACTATCAATTGATATAAGTCTTGACTCGATTTAGGCAAAGCGATCAGATTGACTCCGCCTAACGTGACCGTCACCGGATCAGTGCTTGGGGTTTTTAGAAAAAATTCAATTTCACTACCGGGATTGATTTGCATTGGAAAATTGAGACCATATACGATCCATTCATCTGAAGGCCCATCTTGAATCACGCCATAAGGTTTAGAAACAATGATTCGATCATTGACAGTAATTTTTAAAATATTAGACTCAGATTTAGTTAATGTACCCTGCAAGCTAACGCCAGAAGTATTTTGAATTTTTACTAAGCCAGAAGGAATGCCTGTGATCGTAACATTTTGAGTTGGGTCACTGGTGGGACCAATGACAGGTATGCTGACAGTTCTGCCGGTTCGAAGACCAAAATCCCAATCAAAGTTGTCCACTACATGATGAGTGATGGGTATGTTGATGCCTTCAGGACTTCGATTATTAAATTTATTGGTAATGCTATTAGGCACCGAGAGAGTAGGGTTCGCGGGCATAGTGATGCTTGAATTTTTATTAATACTTTCTAGAACCGGAAAACGACCCAGTTTTATGGTGAGTTGTTTTTCTGTAGCATCAAGGGTCGGAAGCGTAATGGGATTTCCGAGAAAATCACCGGCCCTGTTAAGTCCAAGATGCGTGGCCCAAGCGTTGCCAAATTTTATCTTATGACTAAAATTTAAAACTAACTCATCATTGGCATTGATGACTCCATTATTATTGGTATCTATAAACTCAGCTGAAAGAAGTTGGGCCGTAGGATTAACCACTTCAAGTGAAAAATTTTGTGCTACCACCGTATTTTGAGTGAGGTTGATAAAACTCACGGTAAATGCATGGACTCCCACATCTGCTAATCTGGTAACTGTACCAGTGATTGATCCTTTTTCATCAAGAGTAAGTCCTGAAGGAAGCTGACCAGCTGTCACGGCAAACATCACATCATCAAAAAGTTTAGCTTGCGGACTTTTTAATTGAATGTAAGTGGGTTCACCGAGATCCGAAATTAATTCATCATGATAGTACTGAAGAGTCGCTGAAGCCACGAGCACTTCATAAGGTGCCACCGCCACCGCCCACGCCTGAGTGGCCTGTGGTACCCAACTGCCACTTCTTAAAACTAGACTTTCATAGACAACAGTCAGAGGGTCAATAGAAAGCGAGTGAGTTCCAGCAGCTACATTTGTTCCAAAATTTAAAATCAAACTGTTATCAATTGATCCTTTAAAAAGATCTTCCGGGAAAAGCACAATTCCTAAATCAGTCATAGTTATTTTAATACGATTGTTGCCAAGTAACTGATGCTGAACTTGATAATAATTGAGTAACCCTGGTTGAACGGTTGCGTCTACAAAACCAAAATAAAGTTCTGGAGAAAGAACAAGTTCAAACTCCAGATTTTGCCGCGGAAACTGATTGGTTTTAGAATTATGTTCAATCAAAGTAATGGAGAATGATTCGCCGGGTTTTGGATACTCTTGCGAAAAATCAAAATAAGCATCAAACCCTGCTGGCACATAAAAATTTGCATAAGAAAAATTTAAGAAAATAAAAAAGATAGCAAAACCGGAAAAGAGATTTTTCATCAGGCCCTCCAATAAAGAATAATTTTCATGAGCCTATAGAAAGTTTGTTAGATGAGATTGATTTTTTTTTAGATACTAAACTTTTTACGGTGAAACATTTTTTGTGACTATTAAATGATGGCTTTTAGATTAAATTCTTTACAGAGTCCTAAACCTACTAATCTAGGTCATTACTGTTCAATGGCTATAGAAGCTCCTGCAACTCCTGTTGAGAGAGCTTGCCACGTACCATTTGTACCATTTGGTAAACAGCGAATCGGATAGTAGCCATCTTTTTTATCATCGATAAAATAACCATGTTCTTCGGGAGATGAATTGCTGAAAAATGCTTTTTCAGCGGGGTTAATAACTAGTTCACAAGGGGTGTGGATTTTATCATCTGAATTACTAATGCTTAGATTTAGAAGGAGAGCAAGATGAGCTATAATATATTGATCTGTAACATTGTCACCATTAGCTTTTTCAACTATAGCTTCATAAGATCTTTTTTGATAAACTAATGGCGGCAAATTCGGTTTAGGATATGTTGATTCTGGAGGGCACTTACAAAAATATTGTCCGTCTTTATTTTTTCCATTTTCAATATCGCAACTACATATGTAAGGACCTTGAGTGAGAGCTTGTGTACACTGATCATCACTAAAAAGAGAACGTGATTCTTTTCCTGAAAATTTATAGCCATTATATGGTGTTCCGCTCTTAACAATTCTGAGACTTCGGCCATATACCACCCATTGATCTGGATTCCTTTGAACATTAATGAATGCTCCTAATTTATCACATGGCATACTTGCTGATGGAGAGGGTATGGGATCTGTCGGAGGAGAAAAGGGATTATTGATGATTTGATTGACAGCGGTGTTGACGTGGTAAAAAGATTTACATTCATCAATTTTTATATTGTCGTCAGCTAATTTAATCCATAGAGGTATTTTATAAACTAGTTGTTTGCCATTATAGTCAAACGTTAAAACTAATTCAGTGCGATCATTACTTAGTATGTTTTCACCATTCTCTCTAACTTGAATATTCTTAAGTACTGATCCTTCAATATTTTCATTTACGATATATCGGTTATAGGGAATATTATCTTCACCCAAGGCTCTAATTCTGGTGAGATTTCCGACGGATTGCTTGGCATTCACTCCAATAAAATTGCCGCTACAGGCAGCAACACTATTAAGGCTTTCGGCTATATCATCCACAATTTTTTGTACTTCTAATTTGGCATGAGATGATTTGATATTTTTAACACTCTGTTGAGTGATATTCATATAAATAATCAGACCAAGTGAAAGCACGGATGCAGCGATGACAGATTCGATGATGGAAAAACCATTTCGATTATTAAATTTGGTTGATAAAAAATTAATAATATTCATCTTAATTTATACTCCCATGCCACTTTCCATTAGCATGACAGCTAAACGACATATTTCGTTGGTAGTTAGAAATTAAATAAAAAAGAGGTGATAATTGTGCTTTAGTATTAGGGTTATTATCAAGATCCTGACAAGCAGAATAAACTTCATTAGGATTGACTTGATTAACAGCAACAGTCCTAGTCTTAAAATATAAATTGTCTAAGGGGTTTGATGGAAAAACTGGCCAACATTTGCAAGCAGAACCTGGTGCTGGGTTTGTTGGCGTAATATCTCCAAGAATGGAACTTAAGTTTACTTCACAAGGACAAGGGTATCTTGGAACAAAAAAATTTTTACATTCGCTATCTACAAACAATAGAACATCATTCTGAGTGACAAAATTTTTAGCATTATTTAAACCCCAATGCACTGGAACACTTGCTGTGGCCTTAAATTTTCTTGGACAAATATCGCCAGGATTTCCACTGGGCGGAGGAGCGCCATTTGTGATTGTGCTTGAAAAAGGTGAAGATGAACAAGCAATTATACTTCCGCCTCCATCCACTTTAACATTAATTTCCACATACTCTTTAATGGTCCATGGAGAGTGTTCTATTTCGAAATTGAGTGCCGTTTTTCCAAATTGTAATAATGCTTTATTTTTTTCACTTAAGGAAAAGTTTAAAAGGGTTACTTCACCATATCTTATCCCTACTTGAATTTTATTTTGTACTGTTAAGTCAGGCATACTTTGTTTAATAGCTTGAATAGTTCCTTGAGGAGTATTACTGGCGATTTGTCCACCTACTGTCGCCATACATGATAATGGATTGGCCAAAATTGTTTTAATTTCTTTGGCAACAGATATGGCTTGAACTTTTTTATAAAAAGAATTTTGTTCTTCTTTGCCCTTTTGTATTAATTCCATCTGAAAAAGAAACAAAATGGCAGAAATGGCCAAGGCCACCATCAATTCAGCTAGTGAAAATCCCTTGAAATAATAAAAGCTAAATTTTTTATTGATGCCAAACTCCGTTTTTACATTTTTTTGTTATTTCTACTTCTTGGGCTACTATTGCTTGAATATTGTTAATACTACTTTCCGGCAAACATTGAGCAAAACCACCATTTGATGTGAAGGCAACCGAATCATAATATTGATTATTGGTTTTACATTTGCATTTATTTATTTTGCCATTTTTTGCTTCTTGGATATTGCAAAAACAAACTCGCTGAGTTTTTGCGTAAAAAAGATTGGAATTTTTATGTTGATTACAAGCATTTATATCTGGGTAAGCATTGTTGTTTCCAATTTTAAATTGGATGTCATATTTTACTCCCGCAGTATGCTCTGGACAATTTGTCTCGGAAGAAAAAGAGTTATAAATATCGTTTTCTCCATTTGTTTGGTCATCACCTTCAATATTCTGACCATACGTTTTGAGAGTGCCAGAACTACAATTTGTTATTGCTTGGTTATTTAACTGTGCATTAAGTTTGATATGTTCAACAATAATTTTAGGATTTTGAATAGAACCCGACTCCATCTTCACGACGAGAAAAACACCTTCAGCATTCTGAATCAATTCGTAAAAAACAATTTTTAATTGTTGATATACTTGTGTCACTTTAAAAAGTCGAAAATATTCTCCATCAGCGTTTTTTGGTGCTTTAATAAAGTTTATATTTTGATTTATTGAATTCACCAATTTACCTTCAAAAT
The DNA here is from genome assembly GCA_044356225.1 of Bacteriovoracaceae bacterium. Taxonomy (GTDB): domain Bacteria; phylum Bdellovibrionota; class Bacteriovoracia; order Bacteriovoracales; family Bacteriovoracaceae; genus JBIKWR01. The sequence goes on from JBIKWR010000090.1 coordinate 10,400, forward strand.
TAAATTTACATACATCTTCAACTTTTAAGATATCGGCAATTTGTCCAGAGATTTGATCGCTATTTAAATGTTGACTACTGGCCTCAGTTTCTTTCGACGCCACTTGAGCAATGTTCATATACTGCAAAGTTAATCCAGTGGAGACACTAAGAAGAAGCAATGAGGCGAATAGCGAAAAACCATTTTGCGTTATTTTCATATTTAAATAATATAATGTTTGGTTGTGTTCCATGGAAACATTTTGGAGACGAATCTCAAAAACGGAGACTTTATTTAATATGAAGTAGACCCAGCAGATATCTTACTGAATGTAGTCCCTGCTTGCCCATCTTTAGGTTCAGTTTTATCGGGATCAATTTTCCCTTTATCGTCAGTGGTAAAAGTTTCTTCTTTCCCAGTGCCTGAATTAAAAACTCGATAAGTTACCGTTCCATCTTCATTTTCAGTGATTTCTAAAAGTGCTACAGCATGAATCTTGCTTTCGTCATCATTCGACAAATAAACAATGGCGACGTGGTTATTCGCCAAAGCTTGAACAAATTTTTCTACTAATTTTTTGTAAGAAATCAATAAAGAGTTAAAAAATCTGGCAAATGCACTACCACTCACTTTCTTTTCTTCAAACTTTTCATCAAGGCCATCATTCGTGATACTTTTGACCGTTGTATTTTTACATTCATAAATTAACGCCTTCATTTCTTCCGTAGCACCGGGCGCATACAAAATATAATTGATCACTTTTCCTTGACCTAATTTGTTGATCAAGCATTTCACCATATAGAGGTAGATATCTTGTGCAGAAACTTCAGATTCATCTTTGCCTTTTTCTTTGGCCTTGTCTTTTAAGTGCCTTTCTAAACGTGGATAATTAGCATTGATAACTGAGATGAGAAAACATTGATTCGTTTCATTTTGCACCATAAATCCACTATCGGAGTCTAGGGAAGGGGGCACTGGTTTACGTTTTGAGCTGGGATCTTCATCAGTCGTGGGCGTTCGGCTTTCATCACTTGCCCCACAATTTATCATCCCAATTGTTGGGACAAGAGAGGGATTAAGTTTTGAATCTGCAAACGCATTAGGACTAAGATCAAAAGTAAAACTGAAGCTTAGTAAAAAAAATATCCAGATAAAAAGTTGAAAAAAATTTTTCATAGGAGTTTCCGGTTAAAAGTTTAGAGATATCAATCTATACCTTACTCAGTAGCCTATTCGATTTAGTTCTTGTTCTTCTTTTATACGATTGAAAACTGACTCTCTTATACAAGAGAGATGATACTCTTGAGTTGTATAAATTGTTTCTTGCTTTTTACATACGATTGGTTTTCCGCCTTTTGGGTAACTCGAAGGTAGGCATTGACTAACTACACGAGTTTCAAAATCATTTTGATTCATTTTATGACGTTTCATTAAACAATGTTCGCCACTTGAATGTAGTTCGCATTGGTAAGAAGTACTGGTATCATTGTCAGCATATATTTTACTACTAAAGTTAAACAAACATTGATCATCATATGGATCTAATCCATCATTTTTAATTTTGGATTCTAACTGAGCACAACATTCATCGGTCAATTTTTGGACGTTTGCCTTCCATTTTTGTTGTGCCGATTCAGATCCAAAAGACCAAAAACCAGGTTCTTTTGGCCAGGTTGCTGGAATGGTATGAGTATAAAACTTGTTACAAAAAGTAGTTCCAATGATTCCTTCATTTTCGCTTGGGCAATCCAGCTTGATCT
>JBIKWR010000091.1:0-12076 GCA_044356225.1 Bacteriovoracaceae bacterium
TCAGAATGTTTTAAAAATTATGGATAAACTCAAGGCGCGAGGTGTGGCTTCAATTTTTGTTACCCATGACATCCCGGCAGCGTTGAAAGTCAGTGATCGAATTCTCATTTTAAAAAATGGCGTTATTGCTTATCAAGGCACGCCTAGAGAGATCGTCAACACTGATAACCCGATTGTAAAAGATTTTTTTATCGATATGGCAAAAAAAGTTTAATACAAATATAAGGAATTTATTATGAGACCCCATGAAGTTAAAACTACCTTTAAGGCCGGACTTTTTGTTTCTTTGGCATTTATCTTAGTCGTAGCGATGACGATGATGCTTAGTCGTGACAAATCCATTTTTGATGGCGTCATTGATCTCCATGCCATGATGGAAAATGCTGATGGTTTAAAGATGGGGGCGGGAGTTCAATTGAGAGGTATAAAAATTGGCTCTGTTAAAAATATTGAATTTGAAAGCCTAGATAAAATCAAAATAACCTTAGCGGTGGTGGATAAATACCAAAACCTGATCAAACAGGATTCATTAGTTAGTATCAAAACTCAAGGAGTCTTAGGGGATAAATTTATCGAGATTCAAGGTGGAACCGAGTCCTCGCCGGTGGCACCCGCCCATTTTTCTTTACAGGTTAATAATGATTCAGGAATGAAGGCCATTCTCGACAAAGGTCAAAATATTATGATCACTGCCAACAATGTTTTAAGTAAAGTTGAAGCAATGCTCGATGATATCAATGGTGAAAGCCAATTGCGAACTACCGTCAGTAGCTTGGCGAAAACCTCCAAAGGAATGTCGACCATTTTTGATGAGCAAGGAGTCAAAGATATAAAAAATCTCACTTCTGGTTTGTCAGATCTTTCTAATCGTTTAAAAGAAGGACCGGGTGCAATCCATTCTCTGATTTATGATAAATCTGTCTACGAAGACATTCGAACTCTTTTAGGTGGAGCTCAACGAAACAAAGTCCTAAAATATTTTATTCGCGAGAGTATTAACAAAACCGAAGAAATTCAAAGTACCGGACCTTAGTTTAAAAAGCTCGTAAAGTCTTCTTACGTATTGGACATGTTTTTTTTCGCCACAATTGTTTGTAATAAAGTTGCCGAGCAGAGTTGCTCTAAATGAAACAAAACAAATAAAACTAAAATATAGAACTTACCTAAAAAAGAATCAGGATCTGCTGGCGTATCTACCGCTTTTAGAGGAGGTACATGAAAAAGATGATCTTTTACCACTAACCCAGAATTTTCCACCAACTTTTTTAGCGACTTTTTTCCAAAATGGTTTACATGATGTTGATCATAGAGCCGGTTCATAATAAAATTTAAATTAATTAACATACATAAACGACTTATTTTATATATTAAGCCTTGTTCATTGACGGTCATGGTAACCAATAATCCATTGGGATTTAAAAAATTATTTAATCGATTTACAAAATTATTCACTTCAAAAACGTGTTCAATCACTGCTAGATTTATAACCACATCAAATGTTTTATCAAAACGTTGTTCGAAAATATCACCTTGAAAAAAAATTATTCCATCTTCTGATTTATTATTGCGATAATCTATCCCATATAATTTCAAGGTCGAGTTTTTACTTCGTAAATATCTTAAGAATGCCCCGTTACCACAACCCACATCTAAAACGGATGAACCTGCTGGCAATGTTTTAACTTTTTCATAAATCCAATTGAATAAAAAATAATCAGGGTGATTAAACCATTGACTATGTTTTTCTTCATAATACTTTTCGTTATATTCTTCTTTTTTCACAATACTTTTTGGATCCGTAAAACGATGTTCACAATTATGACAATAAAAAAGCTCAACGCATGTTAACTGATGGGATAAAAAAGCTTCAGCATTTCTACAAACAGGACATTCAAGTGTTCTTATTTGCGTTAAAACCATAGGCTTGGTCACGGTAGTTCCTTTTCTCAACTTCGAATTCTCTTTTTTAAAATAACTAAGGCGTAATGGAAAGATCAATATTTTTCTTTTTCATTTTTTCAATCAACGTCGTGCGATTGAGATGAAGTAAACCGGAGGCCTTATTTTTGTTACCCTTCGTCCGATTGAGAGCTTGCAAGATCAGTGAATCCTCAATATCCGATAATATTTTCTTCAAATCAATTCCCGTTTCAGGAAGTTCAAAAATGGTTTGATACAAGGAAGAGGCCAGTGGATTATTGCGATATAGTTTTGCCGGTAAATCTTCTGGTCTGATGGTGTTTCCACCTCTTAAAATCACGAGCCTTTCAATCAGATTTTCCAACTCTCGCACATTACCTGGCCAATCATAAGTCATGATCAGCTCTAACGTTTCATCTGAAAAATCTATTTTGTTACGGCCATCAGCACTGACATATTTACTTAAAAAATAAGAGATCAATAATGGGATATCTTCGCGGCGATCCTTGAGTGCTGGCATTCTGATGGGGATGACATTTAATCGATAAAATAAATCTTCGCGAAATTTTCCATCGATTACCAATTTTTCTAAATCATGGTGGGTCGCGGTGATCACTCTTACATCGACTTCCATGGATGTAGAAGAACCCACGGGTTCGATGGTTTTATTTTGCAAGACTCTTAAAAGTTTAACCTGTAACAATAAGGGCATATCGCCAATTTCATCTAAAAAAATGGTCCCTTTTTGGGCCGCCTCAAAACGTCCTTTACGAACTGAAATAGCTCCTGTGAACGCCCCTTTGGTATGGCCAAATAATTCACTTTCTAACAACTCTCCAGGAATTGCTCCACAATTGATCGAAACTTTGGGATACAATTGACGTGTTGATAAAAAATGAATGGCCTGCGCCACCATCTCTTTACCTGAGCCTGATGGCCCGGTGATTAAAACCGTCGAATCAGATTTTGCTACTTTTTGAATACGACCAAAAACTTCTTTCATCAACGGTGATCTGCCGATGATGCCACAAAAAAAATCTTCATCTCGTGGAGGCTCTACCCTAAATTTTCCGATGATCGCTTTTTGAAATTTTTTAAGTGATTGTTGCTGATTGAGTTCGCTCGATTTAATTTCTAAATTCAATTCTTTTTTACAAGCATCTTTTATCAGTTGTAATAAATTACTGAGTTCAAAAGGTTTCGTTAAATAATGAAACACACCTCTTTTGGTTGCAGAAATCGCCGATTCGATAGATCCAAAACCAGTCATGGCCAAGGCGGTAAACTTTAAATTCATTTCTTTTAAACGATCAATGAGATTAAGACCATCAAATCCATTTTCCAAACTAATATCTGTGATTAAACAAAAAGGGGCACAAGTTTCTTGGCCTCTGAAATGTTCAAGACACTCAGAGCCTCTTTGAAAATAATAAACTTGAGTACCAAAACTTTTTTCTAAATATTTCGCGACACTTTGACCAAACAACCGATCATCTTCGACTAAGATAATAATCGGACCTAAATTTTTTTGATTGATGCCGGCAAATGAATCATGGAGAAAATCGAGATCGTTCGTCATTGAACCCTCTTTACTGCAATTTTATAATCGGTGCTGCTCTCGTGCCCAACCATGAGTTTGAGAGATAGTTTATTGTAGGATCTTAAAAGAATTAGTGTCAATTTTTAGACAGGTTATAGTTCGCATTGAGTATTTTTTATAATGCCAAGCAATATGATCGGTTAACAAAGACGACTTGTGGCCCTACTGCTTTAGCTCCTCAACTGCATTAAACATCTTGTCTACGGATTTCTCTGGTCCACCGGCCCAATAATAATAGATTAAAAATCCCATACAAATTATGGCCGTGGAGAAAAACAATTTTGCTGCCCCCATACTTTTTTTCAAACGGTACATGTTGCCAAACTCAAGACAGATAAACAAAAGGGGAATGGCCCAAAAAGGAGTATGACGAATAAAAAATGCAAAGATATCCACTTAACTATTACAGCGGGATAAGACGGATCCGTCAAATCCCACTGTTAGTAGAACCACTTAAAAATGAGATTTAAGAGCATCTAAAAAGCTGAGTTTTTCCCAAGAAAAACCAAAAGCTTCGCTCCGACCAAAATGTCCATAGGCAGCGGTTTGTGAATACTGAGGACGTAGCAAATCAAGTCGTTCAATGATCGCCTTAGGTCGCATATCAAAAACGCGATTGACGGCTTTTTGTAGTTTAGTTGTATCGACTGTTTCAGTGCCAAAAGTTTCCACTAAAAACGACACAGGTTCAGAAAAGCCGATGGCGTAGGCCACTTGAACCAAAGCCTTTGAGGCATAACCAGCAGCAACTACATGCTTGGCCACTTGTCTGGCAGCATAAGCCGCAGATCGGTCTACTTTGGATGGATCTTTTCCTGAAAAAGCTCCCCCACCATGCGCGCCATGACCACCATAGGTATCAACAATAATTTTTCGACCTGTTAATCCACAATCCCCCATTGGACCACCAATCACAAAACGTCCGGTAGGATTGATTAAATATTTTGTTTTAGCATCCAGTAAATGGCCTGGTACTACTGGCTTAATCACTTCTTCACGAATCGCTTCAACGATTTGGGCATGAGTCATTTTCTCTGAATGCTGAGTCGAAACGACGATGGTATCAACTCTTTTCACTTTACCATTCTCATATTGAACCGATACTTGAGTTTTCCCATCGGCCCTAAACTCAGGAACAACTCCATTTTTTCGAACGTCGCTTAATTTGCGCGCTAACTTATGCGAAAGATCGATGGTTAGGGGCATAAAATTATCTGTTTCATTGATGGCGTATCCAAACATTAAACCCTGATCGCCCGCACCTTGTTCTTTAAAAAGTCCTTGTCCTTCAGACACACCTTGTGAAATATCAGGACTTTGCTTATCGAGAGTCACCATAACGGCGCAAGTATTGCCATCAAAACCTTTATCACTATGGTCATAACCAATATCTTTAATCTTTTGACGAACTGTCGTCTGAAAATCAACTTCTGCTTTGGTCGTAACTTCGCCAGCGATCACCACTAAGCCGGTGGTAATTAATGTCTCACAAGCGACACGAGATTTTGGATCTTGCTGAAGCATTGCATCTAAAACCGCATCGCTAATCTGATCCGCCATTTTATCAGGATGCCCTTCTGTTACCGACTCAGAGGTAAAAATATAATCTTTTAGCATGTTAACTCCTTCCGTATTTTTCAAATATATAATTCGAAAGGATATACCCTTTTTGCGGTTCCACTTCAATCAGAAATTGTGCGAAAGGGCCGATAAGCTTAAAGAAGTTTTGGCCCGTATTGGATAAAATACTTAAAAAAATGAGGATTACGATAAGAATAAAATTCGGGATTTTTTTCTTTCCTTAAAATGGTGTAAACCACTTGATCAATTTCAACGTTATCGTAAGTGAGGTCTGAATCAGCTAAAAATGTATTCTGATATAAATAATTTTGCGCTTGATATTTTTTCTTTAACTCATCACTTATTTTTTTATCAATCAATTTGCCTGGTCTTTCTGGATAAGCAATAAAATCTTCCCATAACAACGTCATGTCGATTCGACCTTGCATCGATGCTCGTGAAAAGTAACGAGTGGCCTGAAATTCATTGTTTGGTTTTTTTATCTTCTCAATCGCCAATTGAGCATTTTCTTTTCTCAGTTTTTTTCCCTTAGGAGACATGTCAGGACAATAGATTTTTGAACTGGCATCAATAAAATAATAGGTAAATGAAAACTCACCCGTCTTAAACAATACATTTAGCCAGCCCTCTTTTTGAATTTCTTCATCTTTTAAGTTTGGTTGTAAAAAACTATATAAACCATCTTTGGGATCTAATTTATTGTAAAAAGGTATTCGTTTTCGATTGATGACAACTTGTAAAACATCTTTTCTTTCTAGGGCCAGGTCCCCATCTACATCACCTACCTCATTAAAAAGAATCGTCTCCATCACATAAATGGCTTTTATCAGTTCAGGCTGTTTACGCCAAAATTGAAAAACTTCGGCTTGCTTTTTGAGAGTATAATCACGTATCTCAAATCTTGACTGAGATAATTTTGTTAAAAGCTCTTCACCTAAAGTGGATTGCCTTTGTTTACCTAGGCCATCTCCTGAAATCAAACTCTGATAAAAAGTAATCGTTTCTTTTGTTCTTTTTTCCCATTCTTCGAGTCTTTCTATTAACTGATTTTTACCTCGTGCTATTTCCCTCTCCAGCATGGTGAATAATGAATTGAGATCATAACGAATCGGTTCTGTGATCATTCTTTGACTTTGGTTAATCGCTAAATACAACGTGTCGAGAGTTGATCTTAAATGGTAATCCGATCTTGTTCGATCAATGTTTTGCGCACCATCTTGTAAAATTCGGCGTTGAAAATAAAGATTGTTCGCTCGTTGTTTTCTCTCCGGATCCTTGGAGTCTTTATGAAGGTCATAATTTTTTCTTAACTCAAAATGCCTAACAGGAAATTCAAAACTTAATAAAAAGGGAATTTCTTTGATCAACCGATTAAAAGAAAAACGAATATTGCGAAAAGCTTTTTCCGATTTAAGCAAAGCTAATTCTTTTCTTGTTTGAGTAAAAGCATGGAAAAACTCTTCTTTAATTTTTAAGTTTTGCTCTAAGTCTTTTTTTAACAAAACAATAATTTTTTCGATCGACGAAAAATTTTTGAGTTTTATTAAATGTTCTTTTTGTTTTCTAATCGTCGTAATTTTTTTTTGAAGTAAAGGCAAAAAAGTATTGATCGTTTCAAGATCGAGATGAGTTTCATCTATCACTGGAATATAATGTCCTGCTCCTTTAAACTCTTTTAATAGTTTTAAATACTGTTGATCTTCTGCTTGTTTGCACATTTGTGAATTAAATATCTGCAAGATTTCCAGATATTCGTTAAGGACTTTTTCTGTTTTTTTATTAATTTTTATGACTGGCCGGTTATCGATCGCCGCCCAACCTAGTGAAACATTCAGAGACGATAACTGCAAAATCAAGATCGTATAACTTAGGGCTTTTATCATTTGATAGGTTTTAACTGATCGACAAATGGACTCTCCCATAATCCTAAACAAGTTCCATTACTAAGGATAACTAGGATAGCATGATCCAGATTGATTTGATTTAACGTTGTTAATAACTCATCTAAGGTTTTAACCACTGAACCGGACTGATGAGTGAGAGCGATCCAATCGCGTATCAATTTTTCAGTATTGAGATCCCCTCTGCCAATAGCGATGGTTTTTCTCTGAGGTTGAGCAATGACCACTTGGTGCGCCAGTTGTAATGATTGTGGATATTCATTTTGAAAAATATCACTTCTGCCAGTTGCAGAAGAAGGATCCACTACCACGATTAGTTTTTTATTTGGGTATTTGACTTTTAAAGACTTCAGCGTTTCATCAATTGCTCTTGGATGATGGGCAAAATCGTCGATCACGATCGCCTCTCGATAACGGCCTCGTTCTTCTTGTCGCCTTTTGACCATTTTTAAATTTTTTATAGATCGCTGAATTTCTTTTTGTCCAAACCCTTCTTTTAAACACCAAAGAATTATGCTGGTTAAATTTTCAATATTATGTTTCCCGACCACGTTCGTTTCAAACTCCATGGTTTGATTATTTTCAACTAGACTGAATTTTGTTAGTGAGTTGTGATGAGAAATAATTTTTGGATTGACCGGGCCGCCATAGATTTGCGCCATTTGAAACCGATTTTTATAACGATTAAATAAATCCAGAGATGCAGCATACTCTTGATGAGCAATAAATATTTTCCCACCCTTTTCTAATACCGGGATAAACTGTTTTTTAATATCTTCAACTGATTGAAAAATATCGGCATGATCAAATTCCAAAGAAGTTAAAATAACATTTTTTAACTGATACAGTCTTAACTTGGAAATTTTTTGAAAATATCCAGAGTCATATTCGTCAGACTCGATCACAAAGTAATCTTCTTTGCCTAAATATCCTGGAGGGCCATCATCGAGAACTCCTCCAATCATATAGCCTGGGCATTTTCCGGTAAGATTTTCTAACATTTGTTTTAAATAATAGGTGGTCGTGGTTTTGCCATGAGTTCCACAAATACCAATAACATTTTTTTTATTGAGGATGAGACCACCCAAAGCAGCGGGAAAGGAGGTAAATGGGATATTCCAATTTTCTATTTCTCGAGCTTCTGCAGAACTACCTGCGACGACATTACCAACTACGATTAAATCAAATTGCTGATAAAACTGTGGCGATAGATCACTGAGTTTATGACATTGAATATTTGAATTTTCTAAAAAATGACTCATCGGAGGATAAAAAGTATGGTCTCCTCCCTCCACTTCATAGCCAGCCTCTTGCAACAGACAAGCAGCAGCACCCATGCCCGTGCCACACACCCGATAAAAAAAGATTTTTTTTATCTTTTCTGCTTCGGGCCCGAGCTTTTCGATATCCCAAAAATTCTTTAAATTCATGATTTTATGATAGCAGTGTCTGGCCCATGTTCAAAGATGAAACTCCAATAAAGCCCACCTAATTCCCGTCGAATTTTGTTGATTATTGTTTTATCACTTTGCTTGTTATTGGCATCATTTTGAGTGGCATTGGTTAGTAAAACATATCCACACTTTTTTTCTGGATTTATCCAAATCGATGTACCAGTAAACCCTAAATGTCCAAATGTCATAAGAGAGGCATTGGCCCCCGCTAACGTTAATGAAACATCCTGAACTCGGTCCCATCCATTGATAAATCGCTGTCCACTATTGGCGGCAAGTAAATGCTTTTTTTGGTGAGCTAATAAATCATATTTTTCATCCATCCATAACAAAGTAGCGGACAGACTTTCTAAACTTCCAAACAATCCGGTATGAGGAACAAAGGAATCTAGCTGGAAAGCATTCTCATCATGAATCTGACCTTGAATGGGTTTTTGGTTTCTCCAACCAGTCATAGCACATTGCTGAGGTTTTTTTAAATCTTTCCAAAAAACTAAACCTTGAGTAAAGACTTCATTCACTAAGTCCTTTAAGGTACGACCTTTTTCTCTTTCTATTTTTAACATGAGACTTAAGTACCCTAAATCGGAATACACTGTAGGAGAATCTTTCACTGAAAAATTTAAAAGTTTTTCACGCCAATTTTTTTTATCCAAAATTTCATGGGCGGCACAACCGCCTTGATGATTGAGTAAAAGTTTATATTCAGGGCCAAGCTCCTGTGAATTTTTAAGAAAATAAAATCCCAATAGTAAGGGTTTCGCTAGACTGGCCAAATCGTATATACATTTTTCTGATTGAGCATTTAAATGAATAAAATGACTTTCTTGACGAGCAAAATCGATAAGAGCAAAACTTAAACGATCAAAATTAATGTTTTGAGGTTGTTCATTAAGTGATTCAATATATTTTTTTATCTTTTCCACAATATCACTTTAAGAGAATCGCTTGTGCCGCTGAAAGTCTGGCGATGGGAACTCGGTAAGGAGAGCAACTCACGTAATCTAGTCCCGCTTTGTGAAAAAACTTAATAGAATGAAACTCGCCACCATGTTCACCACAAATGCCAATATGAATTTTTGGATTGGCCTTTCTACCAAGTTCACAGGCCATTTGAACAAGTCGTCCAACCCCTTTTTCATCTAATCGAACAAAAGGGTCTACTTGAAACATGTTTTTAGAAATATAATCAGGTAAAAATTTTCCAGAGTCATCTCGAGATAAACCATAAGTTGTTTGAGTTAAATCATTTGTTCCAAAAGAAAAAAAATCAGCATGCAGTGCTATTTGGTCGGCCGTTAATGCCGCTCTAGGAAGTTCAATCATGGTTCCAAGTTTATAGTCGATTCGCTTTTGATATTTTTTAAAAAGAATAGCAATTTCTTCTTCTGATTCTTTTTTTAAGTAACTCAACTCCTGATCTATTCCTACTAAGGGAATCATTATTTCTGGAAATACTTTGATGCCCATTTTTTCACATTCGAGGGCGGCTTCCATGATGGCCCTCACTTGCATACGATAAATTTCAGGATAAGTGACACCTAAACGACACCCTCGATGTCCTAACATCGGATTGAATTCATGAAGTGATTCAATTCTATTTTTAATTTCTTCTAACTCCACATCCAAGGCTTCAGCTAAAATTGTCATATCCTCAATTTTTGTCGGCAGAAATTCATGCAGTGGTGGATCTAACAAACGAATATTAACCGGTTTACCCTGCATCACTTTAAAGATTTCTAAAAAATCATTTTTCTGAAAAGGCATGATTTTTTGTAATGCTTTATTGCGATCGGTGGAGTTTTCAGCAAAAATCATTTCTCTCACCGCTAAAATTCTTTCAGGATCAAAAAACATATGCTCGGTTCGACAAAGACCAATACCTTCAGCTCCAAATTTAAGCGCTACCGCACTATCTTGTGGATTATCGGCATTGGTGCGAATTTTTAATGTTCGAACCTCATCGGCCCAGCTCATATAAATACCAAACTCTCCGCTTAACTCAGCATCGATGGTTTTGACTTGACCCGAATAAATTTCACCCGTGGCACCATCAATCGATAAAAAATCGCCTTCGTTGAAGGTTTTGCCGGAAATAGTTAAAAGACCTTTTTCTTCATCTAAATGCAAACTACTGCAACCCACAATACATGGTTTTCCCATCCCTCTGGCGACGACCGCGGCATGAGAAGTCATCCCTCCTCTTGAAGTCACAATTCCTTGCGCCGCTACCATTCCTGCAATATCTTCGGGAGATGTTTCTTGCCTAACTAATAAAACTTTTTTACCTGCTATATTAAGAGTAAAAGCTTTTTCTGGATCAAAAACAATAATGCCACAAGCGGCACCTGGAGAAGCAGGCAAACCCCTTGCCAATAAATCTTTTTGTGCCTTGGGATCAAAGCGAGGATGTAACAACTGGTTTAACTCATCTGGCTTAATTCTAACTAAAGCTTCATTTTTTGAAATAACTTTTTCCTCGACTAAATCTACGGCAATTTTTAATGCCGCTTGAGTCGTTCGTTTTCCATTTCTGGTTTGTAAAATAAAAAGTTTTCCCTTTTCAATGGTAAACTCGATATCTTGCATATCGCGATAATGTTTTTCTAATTTTTGATAAACACTAGTTAACTCCGAAAATGTTTTAGGCATTGATTCTTGCAATGTTTTAAATTGTTTATTCATTTCATTTTTTGAATCATTATTAATTGGCCATGGAGTTCGAATGCCTGCCACCACATCTTCACCTTGCGCATTTAATAAATACTCGCCAAAAAAACGTTTGTGTCCGGTCGAAGGATCACGGGTAAAACAAACACCAGTGGCGCTATCTTCACCCATATTTCCAAAAACCATCGATTGAACATTAACGGCAGTTCCCAGCGTATGAGAAATACTATTCAATTCGCGGTAGCGAATGGCCCGATTGGTATTCCAAGAACGAAAAACTGCGGCAATCGCTTTCCAAAGTTGATCGATGGGATTTTGCGGAAATGCAATCCCATGTTCAGTTAACAAAACTGATTTATAGACTGAAACCAATTCTTTAAAATCTTCACCCGTTAACTCAGAGTCATACTCTACTCCTCTGGCCTCCTTTAAATCTTCTAAGGTCGATTCGAGGGTAGATATATTGATATCCAAAACTACATTGGCATACATTTGAATAAAACGACGGTAACTATCCCAGGCAAAACGCGAATTGTTGGTTAAGTTTTCTAAACCTACAACCGTTTGATCATTAAGTCCTAAGTTAAGAACCGTATCCATCATTCCTGGCATCGAAACCGCCGAGCCACTGCGAACAGAAAAAAGTAAGGGATTTTTATTGTCTCCAAACTTTTTTCCAGTAATTTTTTCTATTTCTTGCAATGCTGATTCAACATCTTTTTTGATCGCATCATTTATTTTTAAATCTTGATCAAAATAATCTAAGCAGGCTTGAGTGGTAATCGTAAAACCAGGAGGAACGGCCAGACCCAAGGAGGACATTTCGGCGAGGTTAGCACCTTTGCCACCGAGCAGATCTTTCATCGTCTTATTGCCATCAGTTTTAGACTGATTAAACTGATATACCCATTTAGTCATAAAAAAGTCCTAGTTAAAAACCTAGTTTATCT
>JBIKWR010000233.1:0-3453 GCA_044356225.1 Bacteriovoracaceae bacterium
ATTCCCAATCCCGTCAATGGAAATTCTCCCGTTAACTGATATTGACCGTCGAGATAGTGAATACCCTGGATAGGGAAGGCTTCCACTTCTGGCGTGAACTCAATTCCCATAGACTTTAATAGCTGGACACCACTGGGCATTATTCCTTGGCCACAGACCTTATCAATCGGCCAATTTTTTTTATCAAAAACATCGACTTTAAAACCTCTGTTGGCCAAGAGTATAGCGGTGAATAATCCAATCGGGCCACCTCCCACAATCGCCACTTTTTGACCGCGATGATCGTTAGTTAGCGACATAATGCTGCTTCTTCTTTTTGTAATCGAAAATAGAGAATGATGGCATTGGCCAAGCTAAACCCCAGCATGCCATAAAAATCCTGGATCATCAGAGGTACGGCCAAAATCTCTAAAACAACACCGACATAATTAGGATGCCGAAGATAATGATATATACCATGACGAATAATAGGTTCATTGGGCATAATAAAAATCCTCGTCGACCATCGTTTTTTTAAGGTAAAAATTGCCACCAACCTCAATATTTGTCCCAGGAGAAATAAAAAGAGTCCTAAGACAAAAGAAAAAAATTGAATTTCAAGACTATTAAAAAAGGCCTGATAGAGATAACAAGCGATCCACAAACTATGCAATAGCACCATAAAAAAATAATTTTTTTCCGCGACGAGAAAACCTCCCTGGGCCAAAATCCATTTTTCATTTTTTTGACTTAAATATAATTCGGCAATTCTTTGGACTGTTAAAAATATCATTAAAAACTGAAAGGTTAATTCCATTGGAAAAGGCCTATTTCCGCACTGAATCCCGGCCCCATTGCCAGAGAAAGGAGAAAGTCATTTTTAAGCGGTTTTTTATTTTTCGCTTCATGCAAAGTTCTGTTAAAAATATCGAGAACGGATACCGAACTCATATTGCCATTTGCCTTTAAACTATTCCAACTATGAACTAATCCTCCTGCTGGCAAATCAAGAAGTTGTTCAATTGCCAACAGAACTTTAGGGCCACCGGGATGAGCGACAAAATGCTTAAGTGTGGCGAGAGATAAATTTTGTTGGGATAAAAACTTTAAAAAAGGTCCGGATAGTTTTTCTAAGGTAAATTCCGGAACCGATTTACTCAAAAGAATGCTCAATCCTTTTTCACTAAATTCCCAACCCATCACATCTTCTGATTCTTTAAAGAAAATACTATGGCCAGTGGAAAACTTTAAGGGAGCGGTTGGCGCTAGAGGGTGTTGATCTCCCACCAATAAAACGGCGGCACAACCATCACCAAACAATCCGGTGGAGACAATATTAGCGGCATTGACATCGTCAGTTTGAAAAGTCAGAGAGCAAAGTTCGACGGAAAAAAAGATTGCCGCTTCAGACGGATGACCTAATAAATAATCACAGACCCGATTGATGCCGGCCACTCCCGCCATACAACCTAATCCAAAGATGGGGATTCTTTTGGTATGAGAGAGAAAATCCATTTGATTCATCAAACGCGCTTCTAAACTCGGAACACTTAGACCCGTGATGGTATTGCTCCATAAGGACTGAATATCAAATGGGGCCAAATGATTTTTTTGCAATAACTGGGAGACGGCCTGGTGAATGAGAATTCCGGCTTGAAAAGTGAAAGCATCATTTTTTTCTTTAAAGGTTTTAAACGATAAGAGTTGTTCCAAGGGGACGGCCAAATGACGATGATCGACTTGCACATTTTTATGAATGTTTTCAATCCGGTCAAAATTCGTTACTTTATCTTGCCACAGAGCTCTAATCCCTTCAATTAAAACGCTTTGAGGATAATAATTTTCGGGAAAGACCGTTTCTACTCCTACGAGATAAGGCATAAAATTTTCCTTTATTGACGATGTACGATTTTAAAATAAATTTTAATTTCATCTGATAATGTCGCAATCCAAATACTAGGATCGGGAATTTCCATTTTTTTTAGGCCCCAGACACTATCACCTTCGATGGTTAGAAGATCTTGATCATTTTTGCCAATGACAGAAACGGTAAATTCATGACTTTTTCCACGAATGAGTGTTTGCCCAACAAGATCAGAATTTTTTTTCGCCGACAGTGAAATCGGTCCAGTTAAATTGATTTGAACTTGTGGAAACTGATCGCTACTCATACATAACTGATGCAGTTTTTGGTTGCGATCTTCATGATCGGTGTCCATTTGATTGGCATCAAAGGTGATTATCATATTGCGAACGATATTAAACTCAGGATCGTAATCCGCTTGATAATGAAATTTTTTTACATATCCATCCACATCGGAAGTGATGATTCCTGCTTTGGTACTCGTGACAGTGAATTTAAGCTGGGTAGGCGATTGACTGGCCGAGGAAAAATTTTCGCTCGATTGTTGTCCGGTGATTTTGATCATTTTCCTCGTGGGTTGAGAACTGGCACTCACACTAATATTGGCCAGATAGAAAAAAAACACCAACAACATCATAAAAGTTTTAGACGATTTAAAAGAGTGTGGTACTAAAATTTTCAATGCTAATCCTTGGTTAAATGACTCTAAGATGAATCGCCATATTTTTTTTTGCCATTTTAAAGAACAAAAATTTTGTATGGACTCACCATAACTAAAAAACCACGTTTCCATTTTTCGCGACCAAAAAGGATATAATCGAACACTTTGAGCATAGAGTTGGTGCGTTTTATTTTTACTCAAACGCCGCTCTTTTTTAAAAGTGCCATAAAAAAGATAACCCGTCCAAACAACCGCCAGCGCTAGTCGATCGATTCCCATCGTTGGAACCATCCAGATCATTCCCATAAATGCAGTATAAATAGGTTGACGACAAATTTTATAAAATCCTACTTTAGGAATCTCATTTTGATAGGTGCGACCTTTCAAAGTCCAAAACCATTCTGCTATTCCACTTTGGCGAAAAAATCCCGTGGAGTACATGGCATAGGTCATGAGTAACCATGAAACAACATAGGCGATAAAAATTGCATGCTCAATACCACCAGTTAAAGTGTAGAGCGGTGGAGATAATTTAATCCAAAACTGATTCATCAGGATTAAGGAGACCGAAGCGTGCAAGGAGTAAATGGTTGAATAGAGTGGTTGAGGAATATGTTTTTGCAGCGATGTTTTGATCCGGGAATTCAAAAGAAATGAATGCGGCAAAGTAAACAGAGAGAGCAAACTAAGATCGATCAAGACGGCATACACCCATCCACTAGGACTGTTATCCGACAAAGTTAGGTGGTTTTTCCCCTGTAAAAACTGCCATAACTGAAACAGTGCTAAAGGAAAGACCACCATGTTCACAATACCCACTAAAATAAAATTTATTTTGAAAGATAAGATTTTTTTCATAGGAGATTCTTTCATATTGGACTCCAGTTTGTTTGTGACCTTCACAGTTTCGTTCAAAAAGCTTCAAAGATGAATGGGCCAACTAACCTAC
>JBIKWR010000234.1:0-3447 GCA_044356225.1 Bacteriovoracaceae bacterium
CGTATAGAATCTTCCCCGATAGTCATCGGTAATATTGAGAGGAAAAAAATTTACTTTAGGCACATCAAGTAATGCTATTTCTCGCATGATCTTGAGATCAAATTCCTCTATTGTTCGCAACTTACTATTATCTAAATATTTCAAAAAAATTATTAAAACCTTTATCAGTCTAAAGTTTTTTCCCTCCTCGATTTCATTCATCAATGTATTCTTTAAACTTTCGATTATTTTTTCAGCTAAAACATCCATTTTTACAAAATTTAAAAGGCTACGATAAGCTTGATTAACTTCAGGCTCAAAAATATTCACAGAGAATTTACTCATGGTCTTTTTAGAATTTATTTTAGTTATCTCAGACTCATTAATATTTTTAGAAGCAAAAATAAAATCTGCTTGTGATTTGTTAGAAAATTTCTCCATCTGTGTTGAAACTAACCTAGGATCATAATCTAATTTAGAAATGACGAGTGGCTGATCTAGTATTAACTCCGATTCTGGTTCGATTATTTGATAGTTGAAAATCCATGAAATCCAATCATTGGACATTCGATGGTCAAACAATAATTTTTCGATAGGGACGATGACATGGTGATTTTTTGCTAATCGGGCAAAAAGTTCAATCTGGCCGGCGTTGAAATAATTAAAACCATAAAAAATTAAAACATCGCAAGGTAAAAAGAGCTCGCTTATCTCATTAGAAAGCCAATGATAGACAGCCTGTTCATCTAAAATATTTTGTTCCTCTAAGTGGGTCCAAAAAGCCCTACATGCAAGTGACTGTGTTGGCTGTAATTTTGAAAATATTTCATCCGCGACTTCTCGACTAATGGTATAACTTCTAATTTCCGTAAATTTTACAAATGTATTTTTAAATTCCTCGTAGGACGAATGAGGGAAAACATTTTTCCAAACCTGGCCCAATTCTGAGATGAGCTCACTTTTTTTAAAAACCCTTTTTTTGATCTCATCCGTTCCAGTTAACTGACTTAAATTTTCGATAACAAAATGATTAAGAGTGACTGCATCCATGATTTTTTGGTTTATATTTTTTTGAAATTTTCTTCTCGCTGAGTCTGCAAGAATTGGACTAGGAGCGATAACCAGTACCGACCTTCGAACATCTCGCTCAATTTGGTTTAAAAAATTTAAAGTAAATAATTCTTGGCTTTGATTAAAGAGCTTTAGAAACAACATCTCAGTCCTCTAAAAAGTTTATTTTGCGACTCGAGCATGATATGAAAGATTATGGCAGACCTACCTGAAAGTCATCTCTATAGTTTTCTCGATAATAACCATCAGTTTTTGATTCATTTTTTTGAAGGTCAAAAATTAATTTCAGACTTAGCAACGATCCATCAGCTAAGTGGTGCTGGCTTTGCCTACTTTCGAGATTCTATCCTTACGGTCCAGCCACTCATTTCTTTTTTGAAACCAGGTGAAGGTTTTGGCCTATTTGTCGATAACATTGATCCTCAGTTTAGCTTTAAAATTGAAACCAATTCTTTTGGATTAGTTCGTTGCCTCATTTTACCCGAAACTTTTAATGAATTTCCCGCCATCCTCAATGGAAAATGTCGTCTTTCCAAATTGTTTCCTCGAAAAAATCTACCTTATACTTCAATCATACCTATGGAAAATATCACCTTCCTCGAATTGGTAAATAATATACTTCGTGACTCTTATCAAATTCAAAGTGAAGTGCACATTAGTCAAGATTCAGATCAAAGTATTTTAGTTACAATGTTGCCTAATTTTAATGTCAATAAAGTGAATGAGATTGAGCGCGATTTAAAAAACTATTTTCCATTGATTCAAAAAACAGTTGAGACAATATTCAAAAATCATCTAGTGGATCGCGAAGTGATTATCGAGGAATTCAAGAAAATTAATTGTGATTTTCTTGGAAGTAAAAAAGTTATTTTTAAGTGTAGTTGTTCAAGGGAACGAATTTTAGATAATTTAAGATCGCTTAATTCGATGGATAAAAAATCTATTTTTTCTTCACAGTCGGAGGTGAATAAATTTAATCAAACAACTTCGGTTGAAATTAAGTGTGACTACTGTAAAACTTGTTATCTCATCCTCCAAGGTGAACTTTAAAAACTGGCCGACTTTGGTGGTGAACGCACCCTTTCATAACTTCGATCTTACATTTTTTTTAATTTTTTATTTTTTTTGGTTTTATGGCGGTACTGGTTGAGAATTCCAGTGAAAGCTTTGTCTCAGGTGCACGAGATTGATTTTCAAAAAAAATGAGGTTTGCCCAGTGGTAACGAGAAGCAAATCGAATATTTTTGTAAATCAAGATTGCGTGCATGAGGCAAAGATCCACTGGAAAACTCATTCAGTGCTGGTATGTACAGTTAAAAGAGAATTATGAATCCAAACATAAATCGCGAGGTGATTTTTAAGCCCTTCAACTTTTTTGGTGGTACACCAAGTGCGACGAAATAGGCGATTAACATTCGCTCGAAGCATGGCACAGGTGTGATTTAGCGAAAATAACGGATCATAAAAAAGTTTTTTGAGCTCGCCTTGACCGGCGATGCAACTACGGCCACCTTTCACTGCGTGGTGAGAACCGCGCGGAAAAAACTGAGCGACAATAGGTGGATAAAATGGATGTAAATCAGATTTGAAGTGAGCGTTTGAAATAACTATGGGTTGAATTTTAATCATCAATTGCGTTAGTCCCGCGATGCGATCGTCTTTTCGGATGCCGTATTTTTTTCGAGAAATAGCAGCTAAATGCCCTGTCGCAGGCATGCTGGAAACAGAAAAATCCAAAATCGTTCGACGTTTTTCACAAACTGCCAAGGCGACTGATAAAGGTTTGCACTTGGTGTGCTCAATTGTTTGGAGCTCATCAAATTGAATACGTTTAAATTTTCTACTGTTTGATAGATTCCTCAAAAATATCTGATTTTTAAGGCGCGAAACACTGGCCATAAAAATCAATTTTCGCGCAACAGTTCGGCGATCGATCTTCAAAAGTATCGCGACCCTTCTGAGAGAAATCCCAGAGGCCAAAAGCATTGCCAAAGGATGGTTGACCCGACGTTTATTTTGTCGATAGGCCATGGAGAAACGAGCTTTTGAAAAACGAGTGTGACAAATTTTGCAGCGGTAGCGCTGAATTTTTTTAGAATCGGATTTCCGCCAAAAGTGGCCATCTTTAAAGATGGGAGCAGAAACCTTACATTGAATATTAGGGCAAACCAGAGGTTTGAGAGTTTGCATGGAGTAGTTCCTATGCAAGCCTATGCCAAGTTAAGAAAGTGCTAAATAGTTAAAAAGACTTCATCACCAGCAGAGTCGGCCAGTTTTAAAAGGGATTAATAAAATAGTACTCGTACTTGCCTTGCACAGGAGCTTCCGTAATTCTCTTCAAAACTTGAGATTCTTCAAACAACCCACAAAAGTTCTCTGCTCTCGCACCAAAAGCAA